>JARICT010000078.1 GCA_029257185.1 Quadrisphaera sp. | reverse complement strand
CACATGCGGCGGACGCCCTCGGTGCTCTCCGCCGACGACCCGCTGCCGGGGTCGCCCGGGGAGATCTCGGGGCTTCCGCCGGCCGCCGCGCTCGCCTGGCACGCACCGTCCGCGGACGGCACGTCCGCGGCTTCCGGCGACGGCCCCTCGGGCGCAGCCGGGCCCGGCTCCTCGCGCTCGACCTCGGTGGCTTCGTGATCAGCGGTTCCTGGCTCCGGGGACTCGTGCTCCACCTCCTCGCGGGGGACCGCTGCCGGGTCCGCGGCAGGGCTCTCAGGGGTAGGGGCAGGCGGAGGTGCAGGGGCGGGGGCCGGAGCAGGAGCCGGAGCGGCGGCAGGGCCTCCACCGGGCAGCGACAGCCGCCGCTCCATCCGGTCCAGGCGCGCCGCCAGCCCGCGCTCCGCGTCGTCGGCAGCCGGCAGCAGCAGCCGGGCGGCGAGCAGCTCCAGGTGCAGGCGCGGCGACGTGGCACCGGTCATCTCCGAGGCGGCCGCGTTGGCGAGGTCGGCCGCCCGCGAGAGCGGGGACGCCCCGTACGCCCCGGCCTGCTGGCTCATCCGGTCCAGCTGGTCGGCGGGGCAGCCGGGGAAGACCGCTGCTGCCGCCTCGCCGACCGCCTCGACGATGATGAGGTCCCGCAGCCGCTGCAGCAGGTCGTCCACGAAGCGCCGCGGGTCCTGCCCCGACTGCACCACGCGGTCCACGATGCGGAAGACGGAGCCGCCGTCGCCCACCGCGAGCGCCGAGACGACGTCGTCCAGCAGCGCCTGGGGGGTGTACCCGAGCAGGCTGATGGCCCGCTCGTGGTCGATCCCACCCTCGCCGGAGCCCGCGGCGAGCTGGTCGAGCACCGAGAGGCTGTCCCGCACGGACCCAGCGCCGGCGCGGACCACCAGCGACAGCACCCCGGCGCCCACCTCGACGCCCTCCGTCTCGCACACCTGCCCGAGGTAGCGCTGCAGCACCTCGGGCGGGACGAGGCGGAACGGGTAGTGGTGGGTGCGGGAGCGGATGGTGCCCAGCACCTTGTCCGGCTCGGTCGTGGCGAACACGAACTTCACGTGCGGCGGCGGCTCCTCGACGATCTTCAGGAGCGCGTTGAACCCCTGGGGGCTCACCATGTGAGCCTCGTCGATGATGAAGATCTTGAAGGGGTCGCGCGCGGTGGCGAAGGTCGCGCGGTCCCGGAGCTCGCGGGCGTCGTCGACCCCGCCGTGGCTCGCCGCGTCGATCTCCACCACGTCGAGGCTCCCCGAGCCCTCGCGCGAGAGCTCGACACAGCTGTCGCAGACCCCGCACGGCGTGTCCGTCGGGCCCTGGGCGCAGTTCAGGCAGCGGGCGAGGATGCGCGCTGAGGTGGTCTTGCCGCACCCCCGAGGCCCGGAGAACAGGTAGGCGTGGCCGACCCGCCCGTCGCGCAGGGCGCTGCGCAGCGGGTCGGTGACGTGCTCCTGCCCGATGACCTCGGCGAAGGACTCGGGGCGGTAGCGACGGTAGAGGGCGGTGGCCACGCCCGCGAGGCTAGCGAGGCCCACCGACGGCGACGACCGTCGCGCTGGCCTCCGGCGTCCGGTGACCGGCGGGGGGGCAGGAGAGGACCCCTCGCGCACCCACCAGAGCCCACCTGCCCTTGCTGCCTTCCGACCCTGGGGGAGTTCAGTGGGGTGACGCCGCGCGAGGGGCCGGGAGCAACTGTAACGGGCACCCGCCGCGGCGCGGGCTCGCCCGGGCGGGCCGGGTGCTGCCCCGAAGGTCCTGAGCAACCGGTACGCTGACGCACGGAGGATTCGCCTAGTGGCCTATGGCGCTCGCCTGGAACGCGGGTTGGGTTAACGCCCTCGTGGGTTCAAATCCCACATCCTCCGCCACCGCGCGGCGGTCGAGGCTGTCCACGGACCATGCCGAGACCACGCCAGCACGAGGTCGACACCCGGCAAGGCCGGGGGCGTGCAGCTCCGTCACCGGTCCCGGGGAGATCCCCGGACCGGCCGTGGATCACGCTGCGTGCCGCTTAGGCTCTGACGGTGATCTTCGCCCGCGTGGGGGACGGCCGTCCCTACCCTGACCACGGCCTGACCACGCCCAAGCAGTGGGCCCAGGTGGCGCCGCGACAGGTCCGCCTCGACGCGCTGGTCACCACCAAGCGCACCCTCGACCTCACCCTCCTGCTGAGCGAGGAGTCGACCTTCTACGGGGACCTGTTCGCGCACGTGGTCGCGTGGCGCGGCGAGCTGTACCTCGAGGACGGTCTGCACCGAGCGCTGCGCACCGCCCTGCAGCAGCGGAACATCCTCCACGCCCGGGTCCTCGACGTCTCCTCCTGACGGCGCCGCCCGCCGCCACCGCGAGCCCCGAGGGGTCAGCCGCGCGTGCCGGTGGAGGGTGGTGCGTCTGCGGGCTCGGCGGGCTGGTCGTGGCCCTCCCCCCGCACCCCCAGGAGGCGGGCGACGGGCACGACGGTGAGCGAGGCGACGAGCACCGTGCCGAGGATGACCACGAACGTCACGGGCACCAGCCGATCTGCGCCGTCCACGCCCGCCCGCTCGAGGTCGAGGGCGAAGACCGACGCCGTGGCGGCCGCCACGATCCCCCGCGGCCCCATCCACCCGACGAACAGCCGCTCGCGCCACGTCAGCGTGGTGGCGACCGTGGCCGCCAGCGCGGCGAGGGGGCGGACGACGAGGACCAGGGCTGCGACGAGGACGACCCCGCGCCAGCCGACCGACAGCGCGTCCGCGGGGGTCACGCGGGCGGCGAGCAGCACGAACAGCACGCTGACCACCAGCACCCCGAGGGTCTTCTTGAACGCCTCGATGCGGTGCAGCGGGATGCGCCGCTGGTTGGCGAGCACCACGCCCATCAGCGTCACGGCCACCAGGCCGCTCTCGGCGCGCAGCGCGTCGGCCCCGGCCAGCGCCACGAAGACCATGGCCAGGGTGATCGGGGCGTCCAGGGACGGGGTGCCCCGGCTGGCCCGCAGGACGAGGGCGAGCACCACGGCCCCGGCGATCCCCACCGCCGCGCCCGCGCCGACGGTGAGGGCGAAGCCGCCGACGATCCCGCCGGCGTCGTCGCCCCGGGCGCTGGCGAGGATCCCCTGGTAGACGAGGACCGCGATGATCGCGCCGACGGGGTCGACGAGGATCCCCTCGAACTTCAGCGTGGTGCCCACCCGCCCCACGGGCCCGACGAAGCTCAGCAGCGGCGTCACCACCGTGGGCCCCGAGACCACCAGCAGAGCCCCCAGCAGCACCGAGACCTCGGCAGGGAGCCGCAGCAGGAAGAACGCCAGCAGCGCCACGCTGACCCACGTGACGAGCACGCCGACGGTGAGCAGGCGCCGCACGGTCTTGCGCAGACCCCCCTGCAGCTCCGCGCGGTCCAGCGTCAGGCCGCCCTCGAAGAGCACCACGGCCACGCCGAGCGAGACCAGGGGGAAGAGGAGGTCGCCGAGCAGCGCGTCGGTGGACACCGCCCCCGCCCAGCCGGCGACGAAACCGGCGACCAGGAGCAGGAGGATCGGGGGGAGCCTGACCAGGGGGCCGAGCACCTGGCAGGCGACGCCGAGCGCCACCACGAAGGCGATCTGGACCAGGGGGTCGTCCACGGGTGGTCTCCGCTCGTCTGCGCGCGACCGGTCCGGGCGCCAGGAGGAGGCTAGAGCGTCCGCGCACGGACGGTCCGGACGCGGGTTGCCTCGAACCCGTCGGCATACTTGACCGGTTCCAGAAACCACGACACAGTGACCGGGTGATGACGCAGCAGGAGGCACGGCAGTCCCTGCGCGACGCCGCCCTGCGCGTCACCGCACCGCGCCTGGCCGTGCTCGACGCGGTCAGCGCCCACCCGCACGCGAGCACCGACACCGTCATCCGCGCCGTCCGCCGAGAGCTGCCGGACGTCTCCCACCAGACGGTCTACGACGTGCTGCGGGTGCTCTCCGGCGCGAGCCTGGTCCGACGCATCGAGCCGTCGGGGTCCGTGCCGCGCTACGAGGCCCGGGTCGGCGACAACCACCACCACGCGGTCTGCCGCGAGTGCGGTGCCATCGCCGACGTCGACTGCGTGGTCGGCGAGCCTCCCTGCCTGACCCCGACGAGCACCGACGGCTTCGCCATCGACGAGGCCGAGATCATCTTCTGGGGCCGCTGCGCCGCGTGCTCCGCCGCCACTCTCTGATCCCCTTCATCTCCCAGCCCCGCCCCCTTCGAGAGGACCACCGATGACCGACACGGACACCAGCACGGACCACGTCACCGTCGAGAGCAAGATGAGCAAGGAGGAGGCCGGCGGCTGCCCCGTCGGGGGCGAGTTCCGCTACCCCACCCAGGGCGGCAGCAACCAGGACTGGTGGCCGAACCAGCTCAACCTCAAGATCCTGCGCAAGCACCAGGAAGCCGCGAACCCCATGGGCGCCGACTTCGACTACGCGAAGGCGTTCGCGGCCATCGACATGGAGGCCCTGACCCGCGACGTCGACGCGGTGATGACCACCAGCCAGGACTGGTGGCCCGCTGATTTCGGTCACTACGGCGGCCTCTTCGTCCGCATGGCGTGGCACAGCGCCGGCACCTACCGCATCAGCGACGGCCGCGGTGGCTCCGGCGCCGGCATGCAGCGCTTCGCCCCGCTCAACAGCTGGCCGGACAACGCCAGCCTCGACAAGGCCCGGCGCCTGCTGTGGCCCGTCAAGCAGAAGTACGGCGCCTCCCTCTCCTGGGGCGACCTCATCGTCTTCACCGGCAACCGTGCGCTGGAGACCATGGGCCTGCCGACGTTCGGCTTCGGCGGCGGGCGCCCCGACGCCTGGGAGCCCGACGAGGACATCTACTGGGGGCCGGAGCAGACCTGGCTCGGCGACGAGCGCCACGTCGGCGAGCGCAAGCTCGACGGGCCGCTCGCCGCGGTGCAGATGGGCCTGATCTACGTCAATCCCGAGGGCCCGGGCGGCACCCCCGACCCGCTGGCCTCCGCGCACGACATCCGTCAGACCTTCGCCCGCATGGCGATGAACGACGAGGAGACCGTCGCGCTGATCGCCGGGGGCCACACCTTCGGCAAGACCCACGGCGCGGCCGATCCCGAGAAGTACGTCGGCCCTGAGCCCGAGGGCGCGCCGATGGAGCAGATGGGCCTGGGCTGGAAGAACACCTTCCACGACGGCGTCGGCCGCTCCACCATCACCAGCGGGCTCGAGGTCATCTGGACCACCACGCCCGTGCAGTGGTCGATGAACTACCTGGAGAACCTCTACAAGTACGAGTGGGAGCTCTACACGAGCCCGGCCGGCGCCTGGCAGTGGCGCCCGGAGAAGGGCGGCGGCCGGAACACCGTCCCGGACCCCGAGGACGGCGAGCTCACGCGCCACCCGTCGATGCTCACCACCGACATCGCGTTCAAGGTCGACCCGGTGTACGAGCGGATCACCCGCGACTACCTGGCGAACCCCGAGAAGTTCGCCGACGCGTTCGCCCGCGCCTGGTTCAAGCTCACCCACCGCGACATGGGCCCGATCCAGCGCTACGTCGGCCCCCTGGTGCCGGAGGAGGAGCTGATCTGGCAGGACCGCGTGCCGGCCGTGGACCACGAGCTGGTCGACGCCGACGACGTGGCGGCCCTCAAGACCCAGATCCTCGACACCGGCCTGGGCGTCGACCGGCTGGTCTCCACCGCGTGGGCCTCGGCCTCGACGTTCCGCGGCTCCGACAAGCGCGGCGGGGCCAACGGCGCCCGCATCGCCCTCGAGCCGCAGATCGACTGGGAGGTCAACGACCCGACCCGGCTGCGCCCGGCGCTGCAGCAGCTCGAGAGCGTGCAGCAGTCCTTCAACGACGCCCAGAGCGGCGCCAAGAAGGTCTCCCTCGCCGACGTCATCGTCCTCGCCGGCTGCGCCGGCGTGGAGAAGGCCGCGAAAGACGCCGGTCACGCCGTCACGGTCCCCTTCACCCCGGGACGCACGGACGCCACGCAGGAGACGACCGAGATCGAGTCCTTCGCGGCCATGGAGCCGAGGAACGACGGGTTCCGGAACTACGAGGGCAAGGGCAACCCGCTGTCGGCCGAGTACATGCTGGTGGACCGGGCGAACCTGCTCACGCTGACCGCCCCGGAGATGACGGTGCTCGTCGGCGGCCTCCGGTCGCTCGGCGCCACCTGGGACGGCTCCTCGCAGGGCGTCCTCACCAGCCGTCCGGGTCAGCTGACCAACGACTTCTTCGTCAACATCCTCGACATGGACACCACCTGGTCCTCCACCTCGAAGGACGAGTCGACGTTCGAGGGGCGCGACAAGGCCGGCGACGTGGTCTGGACCGGCACGCGCGCCGACCTGGTGTTCGGCTCGAACTCCGAGCTGCGGGCCGTCTCCGAGGTCTACGCCAGCAACGACGGCGGTGAGAAGTTCGTCGAGGACTTCGTCAAGGCCTGGGACAAGGTCATGATGCTGGACCGCTACGACGTGGCCTGATCCAGCGGCACCACCCGGGGCGCCCGGGCCGACACCTCGTCGGTCCGGGCGCCCTGCCCGTCCGGCACCGCCGCGAGCGGGGGCCTCGTGCGCCCGACACGCCGCGCTCGAGCGCAGCGACTCCCCGCTCGAGGACCGCGTCGGGCATCATCTCCCCGCTCGTGACGGGGCCCGGGCACGACGGAGCCCCCGACCATCGATGGTCGGGGGCTCCCTGTACGGCGGTGGCGGTGGGATTTGAACCCACGGAGGGCTCTCACCCTCTCACGCTTTCGAGGCGTGCTCCTTAGGCCGCTCGGACACGCCACCGGAGGTCACGTTACCTGGTCGGTGAGCACGCTCGCAGGCGCGGGCACCGCCGCGGGCGCGCCCACGCTCCCCGGGGCGTCGGCGGCCGACGGCTGGGCGCGCCACCAGGCGGCCAGCTGGTCGCCCGGCAGCGGCCGCGAGAAGTGGTAGCCCTGGGCGTTCTGCGCGCCCAGGGAGCCCACCAGCGCGAGGTCGCCCGCGTCCTCGACCCCCTCGACGAGCAGCCGGCGGTCGAGGGCGTGCACCAGCTCCGCGACCGCCCCCAGCAGCTGGTGGGCGTCGAGCATGGCCTCGTGCCGCGCCGGCGGGCTGGCCGAGGGGAGCAGCGATCGGTCGAGCTTCACCACGCTCGCGGGCCACCGGCGCAGGTACCCCACGGAGGCGTGCCCCGCGCCGAAGTCGTCCAGCGCCACGTCGGCGCCCGCGTCCCGCATGGCGAGGAGGTCGCCCACGACGCCGTCGTCGACGTCCAGCGCGTCGTGCTCGGTGATCTCCAGGATCAGCCGGTCCAGGCTGACGCCGGCCTCCCGGCACGCCGCGACCGCGAAGGCCCACAGCCGTCCCTCGCGCATGCTCGCCCGGCCGAGGTTGACGCTGACCCGCCCCACCCCGACGCCCGCCGCGTCCCACGCGGCGAGCTGGCGCAGCGCCTCGGCCATGACCGCCCGGTCCAGCGCCGCGGCGACGCCGCCGAGCTCGGCCAGCGGCAGGAAGGCGTCCGGCGCGACCATCCCGCGCCGCGGGTGGAGCCACCGGACGAGGGCCTCGACGTACACCGGCGCCCCGGAAGCGACGTCCACGATCGGCTGGTAGTGCACGACCAGGTGGCCCACGTCCGAGGCGGCCGGCGCGCCGGTGCCCGTGGCCGGTCCCAGCAGCGCTCGCAGGTCCCGCAGCAGGTGGACCGGTTCCATGACCTCGGCGCGCACCTCCTCGTCGTACACGACGCACCGGTCGCCGCCCCGGGACTTCGCGAGGCGGTGCGCCACGTCGGCGTCCTCCAGAGCCTCGCGCGCCAGGCCGTCGGGGCGCTGGCGCAGCCCCGTGCAGCCGATGCTCACGCTCAGCGCCACCGCCGCCTCGCTGACGAGGAAGGGATCCTCGAAGACGGCGCGCACCGCGTCGCCCGCCGCGCCGACGGACGCGTCGTCCGTGTCGCCGACGGCGAGCAGGGCGAGCATCTCGTCACCGGACAGGCGCGCGACGACCGTCCCGGGCGGCAGCGCCGCGGCCATCCGGTCGAGCACGCCGACGAGCACCGCGTCCCCCACCTCCTGCCCGTACCGCTGGTTGACGTCGGTGAAGTCGTCGATGTCCACCAGCACCACCGCCGTGGGGGACCCCGCGGCGTGCAGCTCCTCGAGCCGGCGCATCGCTCCCAGGCGCCCGGGATGACCGCTCAGCGGATCCCCCTCGGCCGCCTCCTCCGTCTCCCCGACCAGCCCGAAAGCGGTGACCAGGCCGAGCAGGCTGATGCCCACGGCGGCGGTGACGACGACGACGGCGGGCAGGCGCGACGTGGGGACGAGCAGGCCGCTCAGCCAGGCGAGCGCGGGGATGCAGGCGAAGGGGATGACGACGGAGAGCCGAGCGCCCCCGCTGCGCAGCAGGGGCCGGTAGCGGCCGCCGACGAGGACCGCCAGCGAGGGGTGCGTGATCGCCGCGCCGAGCACCAGCGCGCCGAGGACCCCGACGGGCTGGCCGATCTCGGCTGCCGACCCGAGGGGCACCGCCTGGGACGCCGCCAGGTAGTTCTGCAGCATGAGCAGGCTCCCGGCGCTCGCCACGAGCGTGACGGCGGGGAGCAGGCGCCGCCGGGTGAGCAGCAGCCACCCCAGCACCGCGATGCCCACGAGGTCGACGCTCGCGGTGACGGCGGTGGAGAGGCTCCCGCCGGTGCGCTGCACGTGGAGCCAGGACTGGGTGACGGCGACGCCGGTGCCGACGGCGACGATGGCCACCTCGGCGCTGAGCACGCGCCCGCGCCGGGGGCTGCCCGCGGGCCGGGCGTGGGCCACGACCGCGGGCACCGTCCCGGCGAGCCCCACCACCTGGCCCGCCGCGATGAGGCCCAGCGCCACGGGGGCCCCCGGACCGACCACCCACAGGGCGGCGCTGGAGGAGGCCAGGAGCACGAGGAGGGCCACGAGGGAGCCACCGACACGGCTGAGCAGCAGCCCGCGCCGGTGCAGGACGACCGCGGCGAGCAGGGCGCCCGCGGCCTCGGCGACCATCAGCACCACGACGGCGCGGGCGGGCACGGCCACCGCGGCGGTGACGAGGACGACGGTCGCGAGGCCCCACCCGAGCGCCCAGGTGCGCGAGCCGGCGGTCCACCGTCGGGCGAGGGGGTTCACGAGGCCGCCGGTGAGGTGGCCGCCGTCGGTGTCGCCGTCGGTGTCGAGGTCGGCGTGACGGTCGGTGTCGCAGACGGTGTCGCGGGCGACGTCGTCGCCGGCGGGAGCGTCGGGAGCGCCGCGCCGTCGTCCCCGGAGCGTTCGCGCCACCAGTCCTCCAGCGCTGCGGCGGGCATGGGCCTGCCGTAGAGCCAGCCCTGCGCGTACCGCACGCCCACGGCCCGCACGGCCCGGGCGTCGTCGGTGTCCTCGATCCCCTCCGCCACCACGTCGTGGCCCAGCGCGGCCGCGAGCGCCACGACGCCGTCGAGCAGCTCGAGGGGGTCGTCGATGGCGGCGAACGCCGAACCGGCGCCGGCGGCCGGGAGCAGCGATCGGTCCAGCTTGATGCACCCCACGGGCCACCGCCGGAGGTAGCCCACGGAGGAGTACCCGGTCCCGAAGTCGTCGAGCCAGAGCTGCACGCCGCACTCGCGCAGGGTGAGGAGCCGTTGCGCCGCGAGCGGGTCGAAGGGCATCTCGTCGTGCTCGGTGATCTCCAGCACCAGCCGCTCGTACCCCAGGCCGCTGGCGGCCAGCGCGGCGTCGACGTCCTCGACGAGCGTGGGTGAGCGGATGCTGGAGACGCCGAGGTTGATGCCGACGCTGCCGCACCGCACGGCGTCGGAGGTGTCCCAGGCCGCGAGCTGCTCCAGCGCCGCGTGCAGGACCCAGCGGTCCAGGTCGGCGCCGAGCCCGGCGGACTCCACGAGCGGCAGGAAGTCGTCGGGAGGCACGAGCCCGCGGCGCGGGTGCTCCCAGCGCACGAGGCACTCGAGGCTGTGCGGGCGTCCGGTGACGAGGTCGATGATCGGCTGGTGGTGCAGCACGAGGTGACCCGGGTCCTCGGGGCTGGCGCCCTCGCCGAGCAGCGCCCGCAGCTCGACGAGCGTGGCGGCGGCGCCCAGCACCTTCTCGCGCTGGCCCCGCTCGTAGAGGGCCCAGCGGTCCCGGCCGCCGTGCTTGGCGGTGTACATGGCGACGTCTGCCCGCTTGAGGATCTCGTCGACGCTCATGGTGTCGCTGACGTCCGTGACGCCCACGGACGCCGTCGCGACGAGGTCCCCGACCTCTCCGCCGAGGTCGAACGGCGCGTCGAACACCCCGAGCACCGACCGGGCGGCGCGCTGGGCGTCGCGGGCGTGGACGAGGACCACGAGCTCGTCACCGCCGAGGCGCCCGAGCACCGTGCCGGCCGGCATGGTCGTGGCGAGCCGCCGGGCTATCGCGATGAGGAGGGCGTCGCCCGCCGCGTGCCCGAGACGGTCGTTGACCAGCTTGAACCCGTCGAGGTCCACGAGGCACAGCTTGGCGTCGCCGGTCCGCAGGTGACCGTCCTCCTCCATGGCCCTCACGAAGCCGCGGCGGTCGTGCAGCCCGGTGAGGACGTCGCGCTCCGCGTGCGACTCCGCGACGCTGACCAGCCCGTGGGCCCGCACGAGCGCGAGCGCCATGAGGACGGTGGCGAGCACGGCCAGGAGGGAGGGGGCCAGCGCCGCCTCGGGCACCAGCCGCCCGACGACACCGGCGAGCGGCACGGTGGACACGAAGGGCACGGCCAGCATGAGCCGCGACGGCTTGGTGCGCTGAGCGCTCGCCTGACTGGCCGCGTACCGGATCGGCACCCCCAGCGACGTGCCGGCGTGGACCAGGTGCACCGCGGCGAGCACCGAGGTGGCAGCCAGGACGGCGGTGAGCAGCGCCGCGGGGGTGGGCACCAGGAGGTGGAGGACGTCCAGCCCGATCAGGACCATCGCGATGGTGGACAGCGTGCGGAGCACCGGTTCGAGGTGCACCCGGGTCGAGCGCAACCACACGTTGACGGCGAGGAGGGCCACGTCGACGACGAGGGCGCCCGTCTCGAGCCGTCCGAGCCCGACGCCGGGCGCCACACGGACGCACAGCAGCACGGCCACGCCGAGACCCACGACGGCGATGGCGGCGTCGACCCAGGCATGCCCGGGGGCCCGTGCGCGGGCCCCCGCCCGGGTCACGGCCAGGGGCATCAGCGTGGTCACCGCCACGATCACGATCGACACCACCACGAGCCGCAGGACCTCGGGGCTGACGCCCAGGGCCCTGGCAGAGGTGAGCGCCGCCACGGCGGCCACGATCGTCACCGCGCCCCAGGGAGCCAGCGCCTCGGCCCGCCCGGTCAGCAGCCCGTGACGGGGCCGGCGCGAGAGCACGCGCGCGCCGGCGGCGGCCGCGGTGAGCTGGATCGCGGCGGCGAGCAGCGCGCCGGCCACCGGGCTCACGGCGGCGCTCCCCGTCACGGCGAGGAGCGCCACGACGAGCGCGGCCCGCGGCCCGCGGCGCTCGTGCACGAGAAGTCGGTCCACGCCACGCCATCGGCACGTGGGCGCCCGACCTTGACGCCGGAGGGTCGGCGGTGGCGCCGGTCAGCCGCGGCGGGCGGCGAAGAAGCCTCGGAGGAGGGCCCCGCACTCCTCCTCGAGCACGCCGGCGACCACCTCGGGGCGGTGGTTGAGCCGTCGGTCCCTCACCACGTCCCACAGCGAGCCGACCGCGCCGGCCTTCGCGTCGTAGGCGCCGAACACCACGCGGTCCACGCGGGCGAGCACCGCGGCGCCGGCGCACATGGTGCACGGCTCGAGGGTGACCGCCAGCGTGGCGCCGCGCAGGCGCCAGGACCCGGTGACGGCGGCCGCGGCGCGCAGGGCGAGCACCTCCGCGTGCGCCGTGGGGTCACCGCGCCCCTCGCGGTCGTTGACCGCGACGGAGAGCACCCGGCCGTCGGCGTCGGCGACCACGGCCCCGATCGGCACGTCCACCGGTGCCGATCCACGGCCCGGGTCCGGCGGTGGGCCCGGCGGAGGTGCCTGCACGAGCGCCCGCGCGGCGTGGAGGGCCCGGCGCACCAGGGCCTCGTCCTCGCTGGACCTCAGCGCAGGTCCTCGAGCAGCTCGGCGAAGCCGGCGCTCTCCCCGAGGACGGTGAGGGCGGTGGCGGTGTCGTGGCTCTCGGCGATCCGCACCAGCTCGTCGGCGCTGACGCCGAGGTCCTCCAGCAGCGAGGACCGTCCCGCCCAGCTGGGGCGCGGGACCCCCGACCTCTCCTCGCCGTCGGCGGCCCCCTCGGCCGCGCCCGCCCCGACGTCGGCGGGGGGCGGTGCGGGCGCCGGCTCGGCGTCCTGGAGCGCCTCGGCGTACCGGGAGCCGGCGGCCGCGTCGGCGTCGGAGACGAAGATCTCCAGGTCGCCGCCGCGCTCACGGGCGAGGGCGAAGAACTCGTCCTCGCGCTCGAGCACCACCAGCACCGAGCCCGTGGCCGCGGGCGCGGGCGACGCGTCCGCCGCGTCGGTGACCACGTCGGCCAGCGCGTCGACGTCCGCCACCTCCTCCAGGTCGGCGTCGACCGCCGTCCAGCCGCGCGTGGACCCCGCTGCACCGTCGCCGACCAGCACCGCCGTGAAGTAACCCATGGGGCCATCGTGGCAGCGCGGAGCATCCCGGGCACGCAGTAGGGTCACCACCGTGGAACTGCACGTCGTCGACCATCCGCTCGTGGCCCACAAGCTGACGGTGCTGCGTGACGAGACCACCGACTCCCCCACGTTCCGGCTGCTCACCGACGAGCTGGTCACGCTGCTGGCCTACGAGGCCACCCGCGGCGTCGAGGTGGAGGTGACGCACGTGCGCACCCCCGTCACCACCACGCCCGGGACGGCGCTGGCGCACCCCCACCCGCTCGTCGTGCCGATCCTGCGGGCCGGCCTCGGCATGCTCGCGGGCATGCAGCGGCTGCTGCCCACCGCCGAGGTCGGGTTCCTGGGCATGGTGCGCGACGAGGACACCCTCGAGGCCTCGACCTACGCGCAGCGCCTGCCTCCGTCGTTGGAGGGGCGCCACGTCGTCGTCCTCGACCCGATGCTGGCGACCGGCGGGACCCTCGCCGCCGCGGTCTCGCACCTCGCCGCGCAGGGGGCGACGCGGATCACCGTCATCTGCCTGCTGGCCGCGCCGCAGGGGGTGGAGGCCCTGGAGCGGGCCGTGGACGCCCTCGGCGCCGGTGGGCCGCCGGTGGAGGTGCGCGTGGTCACGGCCGCGCTGGACGAGGGGCTCGACGAGCGCGGCTGGATCGTGCCGGGCCTGGGAGACGCGGGAGACCGCCTCTACGGGGTGGCCTGACCCGCTCCGGGGCGACGCGGCGCTGTGCAGCCACGTGCTGACGGTGGTAGTCATGGTCCATGCGCCCGCGCCAGGACACCTCCTCCAGCATCGACGACCCGACCGACTCCGGCACCGGGGTCCCGGTCGCCGCCGACGAGGTCCACGTGGTCCCGGCGCCGTCCGACCCGGAGCAGCGCCAGGAGCTCATCCAGGCCATCGTGACGAAGACCCGCGACGAGCACTACGGCGAGGACGCCGCGCGGGTGGAGGATGCGCTGAACCGCGCCATCGAGGCCGCCGGCCTGCCGCCGCAACCGCACATGTGGGTCCAGGCCACGGCGTCGGAGATCACCTCGGGCCGCCACGTGGTCAGCGACCGGAACCTGGCGGTCAGCAACGGTGAGGGCGACGACGCGGTTCCCGACGAGGCGCACGACCCCGACGCCTGAGCCCGACCCCCGCGCCACCCCTGACCCCTGGACGAGAGGCACCACCATGAACGAGCCCACCGACGAGACCGGCCGCGTGACCACCCCCGTGAGCGAGGAGGAGATCGCCGCCGCGATGGGCGTGAACAGCGTGCCGGACGAGACGCGCGTGAAGTCCACCGACCCGGACGAGACGGGGCTGGTCATCGACGGCACCGGCGAGCTCCGTCCGCCGGCGGAGAGCGAGCCGGAGCAGGGCTCCCAGGAGGGCTGATCACCGGCCGGGACGGGGCCGGAGAGCCGCCCGCCCACGACCGCCCCGGCGCGTCCTCTGCCGCCCGCGACCGTGAGGAGCTGGTCTCCGGGGGCCTCGTCGCGCTCGGCGGAGCCGGTGGCGTCCTCGCTCGGGACCTGCTGGACGCCGCCCTCCCGGCTCCCGGCGGGCTGCCGACGGGCATCCTGGTGGCGAACCTCGTGGGCGCCTTCGCGCTCGGGCTGCTCGTCGAGGCGCTCGCCTCCGCCGGCCCGCCCACCCCGCGCCGGGTGCGGACCAGGCTCCTCCTGGGCACCGGGTTCCTCGGGGCGCTGACCACCTACAGCGCGCTGGTCGTGGGCTCCGGGGTGCTGGCGCTGGACCGGTCGCTACCGCTCGCCGTCGGATACCTCGCCGCCACGGTGGCGCTCGGCCTGCTGGCCACCGGCGCCGGGGTGGTCGCCGGCTCGCGGCACCGGACGGGTGCCCGCGGCGGCGCAGGGTGAGCGCCGCGCTGGTCCTGCTGACCGCCGCGCTCGGCGGGCTCGGGGCGGTCGCCCGGTTCTCCGCGGACCGCTTCCTCGCGCCCCGCATGCCCGACGGCCTCCCGTTCGCCACCGTGGTCATCAACGTGGCGGGATCCTTCGCCCTGGGGGTGCTCGTCGGGGCGGCGCGCTGGCACGGGCTCCACGACGGGGTCGTCCACGTGGTCGGTTCCGGGCTGCTGGGCGGGTTCACGACGTTCTCCACCGTCTCCCTCGACGCCGTGCAGCAGGCCCGCCAGGGGCGGTGGGGGGTCGCGGCGGCGATCACCGGAGGCGGGCTGCTCGTGTGCCTGGTGGCGGGGAGCGCGGGCCTGGCGCTCGCCTGGCTGCTGTGACGGGCTCCTGTGCCGGCGGGAGGCAGAGCCCCGGCCACGGCCCTGTGGCTCCGTCAGCGACTTGTCCGTGACGGCGCGACGTCATAACGTCCCGGCATGCCACGGCGACGCACGGCCGCCGTCCTCCTCCTCTCCCTGCTCGTCGGGGCCGCGGCGACGCTGACGGTGGGCCCCCGGCCCCCGTCGCTGCCGAGCGGCACGGCCGCCGACACCGGTGACCCCGCGCTCGCCGCCCGGGTGCACGAGGTGTTCGGCGACGAGAAGGGATACCGCGGCGTCGCCGTGGCCCTCGTCAGCGCCGACGGCGCGGCCACCTTCGCCGGGGTGGGTGGCTCGCGGGACCCGGACCGGCCCGCCGTCGACGAGAGCACCCGCTTCGAGATCGGCTCCGTGACCAAGGGACTGACCGGGATGCTGCTCGCCGAGCAGGTGCGCCGCGGGGAGGTCTCCCTCGACGACCGGGTCGGCGACGCGACCCTCTCCGAGCTGGCGACGCACCGCTCGGGGCTCCCCCGCCAGGCCGGGAGCGGGCTCGTCACCGCAGCGCTCACGGGGTTCAGCGGCGGCGACCCCTACTCCGGGGACGCGGCCGAGGTGCTGGGGCTGGCCAGCGACGCCGACCCCGAGGGCGGGGCCGATCCGGTCTACTCGAACGTCGGAGGCGCGGCGGCCGGCGACCTCGTCGCCGCCCGGGCGCGCACCCCGTACCCGGAGCTGCTCCGCGAGCGCGTGCTGGCGCCCCTGGGGATGGACGAGACGACGGTCGTGACGAGCGAGGGCGACCTGCCCCCCGACCGGGCGCGCGGCACGAGCGCCTCCGGCGTCGACCGCGAGCCGTGGATCGCGCAGGGGTGGGCGCCGGCGGGCATCGGGGTCTGGTCCACGACGTCCGACATGGCGCGGCTGGTGGCGGCGCTCGCGGACGGCGGCGCCCCCGGCGCCATCGCCGCGGACCCCGCCACGGCGTTCGTCGACGACGACCGCATCGGGCTGTTCTGGATCACGAAGGAGCTGCGCGGGCAGCAGGTCACGTGGCACGACGGCGGCACCGGGGGCTTCAGCTCCTTCGTCGGGTTCGACCGCGAGAGCGGGCGGGGCGTGGTGGTGCTCGCCAACACCGACGCGGACGTCAACGCCGGCGCCGTGGAGCTGCTGCTCGAGGGCAGGCCGTGAACCTCTTCACCGTGGTCCTCCTCGTGGCCATCGCCTACGTCACGGTCGTCCCCGCGGTGCGCGCGCTGCGCGGGGGCCCCGGGCGGGGAGGCATGGGGCTCGAGGACCGGGCGGGAGCCGTCGCCGGTGTCGCGAGCACGGTCGCCGGCGCCGTGGCGGCCCGCCAGCTCCTCCCCTGGGAGGCGCTGCCCACGGCGCTATGGACGCTGCCGGTGGCCGCCGTGGTGGCTGCCGCCGTGGGCGCCGTCCCCTCGTGGCGGAGGCTGCCGGGCCTGTCCCGGCCGCCGGGGCGGCGGGCCGTGGCCGTCGGGGTGGAGGTGCTGGTCGACATCGCCCTCGTCGTCATCATGCTGGTCGTGTGAGCGGCCCCCCGGGTCAGCGGTCGGGCAGCAGCACCGACAGCTTCCGGGCCCCGGTCCGCAGCGGGTCGAGGAACCTCTGCGCCTTGGGCACGGTGGTGCGGTAGGCGGGGCACGTGGTGGTCAGCGCGGCGAGCAGGCGTCCGCCCGGCCCCAGGACGGGGACGGCGATGGCGCGCACCCCCAGCTCGTGCTCCTCGTCGGCCACCGCGAACCCCTGCACGCGCACCTCGTCGAGCTCGGTGACCAGGGCCTCGCGCGTGGTGATGGTCCGCGGGGTGAGGGCGGTCAACCGCATGCGGTCCAGCATCGCGCGGCGCGTGTCGGGTCCCGAGAGCGCCAGCAGGACCTTGCCGGCGGCCGTGGCGTGCAGGGGCGCCCGCGTCCCCGCCTCGCCCCTCACCCCCACGGTGACGTCGGCCTGGACGTGGTGCACGCACAGCTGCTCGGGGCCGTCGAGCACCGACAGGAGCGTCGACTCGTCCGTCGTCGCCGTCACCTCGCGCAGCACCGGCAGCGCGGCCCCGTCGAACCCCCGGGCCGCCGCGACCGCGGCCCCCATCTGGAAGAGGGAGAGGCCGAGGCTGTAGCGCCGGCTGCCCGGCTCCAGGTCGACGAGGCTCTCGCGGCGCAGGGAGGCGAGCAGGCGGTGCGCCGACGACGGGGGCAGCCCGCTGGCGCGCGAGAGCATCATGAGGGTGGCGCCCTCGGGCACCTCGCTGAGCAGCGTGAGCAGGCGGGCTGCCTTGCCGACGGTGTCCGTCTTGCCGGGCCCGCCGCTCTGCTCGGGCTGCTGCGGGCCGCCCGCCCCGGTCAGGTCGCTCTGCGAGGCGTCGAGGGTGTCCACCCGCATGATGGAAGCAGCGATCAACCCCGAACGTGACCCAAACGGCACAACTGGTCACGCTCGGTGGTCACCGACGGCCGAGACGCCGCTCCCCGGTGCTTCCCTGGCGGTACTCCAGGCCGTAGTGGCTGAACAGCCCCGGCTCCGCCTCCGCGGTCAGCTCACCGTCGAGGTCGATGCTGGGCGCGTCCTTGACCACCGACTTCTGCGTCATCACCCTGAGGTGGCGCGGCGAGACCCGCGCGCCCCCGAGGGGCACGAAGACGAGCTTCTTGCTCACGAACCCGGCCTTCACGGCAGCGAAGGCCGGCGAGTCCGTCGCGGTGTCGAAGTACACCGACTCGAGCGTGCCCACCTTGTCACCGCCGGCGTCCACGACCGGCATGTCCCGCCAGTCCCTGATGTCGTCCGCCTCGAACACGGCCCCTCCTCGGTTCACCCCTGGCCCCCCGCCGGCGGCGCGGGCACCAGTCACTGCACGCACATCGTGCCAGGCCGGACCGCGCAGGCCCGGTCCGACGGGCGAACCTCGCCTCAGCGGCGGTGGTGGCGCCTCTTGTCCGCCGCCATGGCCTGCTCGGCCCTCTCCCACGCGAGGTCCAGGGGCTCGCGGGGCTTGCCCGTGGCCCAGCCGACCGCTGCGCTCACCCCCACGGCGCGGAGCCTGACCCTGAGGCGGCTGGCCAGCACCCTCACCGAGACCGCGTCGCACTCCGTCGCGAGGACGGCGAACTCGTCGCCGTCGACGCGCGCGACGACGTCGTCGGGCCAGCAGGTGTCGCGGAGCACGCGCACGACGTCGGCGAGCACGGCGTCCCCGGCGGCGTGGCCCTCCTCCTCGTTGGTCAGGCGGAGGTCGTCCACGTCCAGGACGAGCAGGGAGGTCGGGGTCCCGAAACGGCGCGAGGGCCTCGCCTCGGCGGCCAGCGCAGCGCTGAACCCCCGGCGGTCGAGCAGGCCGGTGAGCTGGTCACGCTCGAGCTGGGCGCGCGTGGCGGCGGCGTTGGCCTCCCACTGCGCGACGACCTGCTCCCCCGCCACGATGGTCGACAGGAGCCGGCCCATCACCTGTGCCGGCTCGAGGGCCTCGGCGAGGGTGACGTCCTGCGAGGCCGACGTGAGGCCGCACAGCGAGCCGAACATCGCGCCGTGGACCGAGACCAGGGGCACGCCGACCCATCCCGTCGGGACCAGCCGCTGGCCGGCGGCGCGCGCCGCGAAGCCGGGAGCCCTGGCGAGGTCGCGGCTCACCGCAGGCGATCCGTCGGCCACCAGCTGGGTGGACAGCGCGGCGGGCCAGGCGAGGTCGGCCGCGTCGGCGCCCTCGGCCCACGGCCCTGTCGCGGCCAGCACCCGCTGGCGGTCGCCGTCGACCTGCGTGACGATCCACAGGTCGAGCGGGGAGCGCTCCTGGAGGTCCTCCACGGCGGCGTCGGCGGCGGCGGACAGCGTGGAGAACGGACCGGTGCCCTGGGCCCACGGCGCCACGGTCCAGGCCGAGGGCTCGCGAGCCCGCAGCGGCACCATCGGCTGCCGGCGCTCCGAGGGACCGGTCCGAGGGGTGTGCTGGGCGCTGTGCTGGGTGGGGGTCATGGTGGTCATCAGGTCTCTTTCACCGCGCGTCGGGGGAAGACGGGGCGCGCCACGCCGCCGGAGCGGTTCGCGGTGCAACCCTCAGGGGGCGAGAGGCGGGGTAGCACCGGGCGGTCCGCGCCGCGGCGCGCACGACCCGAGAGCTGCCCACATCACGAGAACATTACGCCCGATTACGCACGGTTTAGCCACCCGTGCGGCGCGTCACACAGCGGCACGCCGAGGCAGTCACTCAACGCTCATATCTTCTCACTTCAGGTGACTGCCGATGTCGCCCCGGCGCTTCCCCGGCCCCCGCCGGAGGGAAGCCAGGAGGCTCGTCCCGGCGTTGAAAAGGACATGAACCCCACTCTCTCGGTGCTCGACCTCGCACCGATCACCCCCGGGCAGGGAGCCGGCGAGGCGCTGGCTGCCAGCGTCGCCCTGGCCCGCCGCGCCGAGCAGGCCGGCTACACCCGCGTCTGGTACGCCGAGCACCACAACATGCCCTCGATCGCCTCCTCGGCGACGTCGGTGGTGGTCGGGCACGTCGCGAGCGCCACCGAGCACATCCGGGTGGGCGCCGGCGGCGTCATGCTGCCCAACCACTCGCCCCTGACGATCGCCGAGCAGTTCGGCACCCTCGCGGCGCTGCACCCCGGGCGCATCGACCTGGGGCTCGGGCGGGCACCGGGCTCGGACCAGGTGACCGCCGCCGCGCTGCGCCGCGACCCCGGCGCCGCCGAGCGCTTCCCGTCCGACGTGCTCGAGCTCCAGGCCTACCTCGCCGGTGACTCCCGGGTGGCCGGGGTCTCGGCGATGCCCGGCGCGGGCTCCGACGTGCCCCTCTACATCCTCGGCTCCTCGCTGTTCGGCGCCCAGCTCGCCGCAGCGCTCGGCCTGCCCTACGCCGCGGCCTCGCACTTCGCCCCCGCGGCGCTCACGCAGGCGGTGGCCCTGTACCGCGAGGGCTTCCGGCCGTCCGCGCAGCTGGAGCAGCCCTACGTCATCGCCGGGATGAACGCCGTGGTCGCCGGCACCGCCGACGATGCACGCGAGCAGTTCGACGCCAGCCGGCGCGCCCGCGTGGGCGCGCTGCTCGCCCGGGGCCGCGCGCTCTCCGACGCCGAGGCCCAGGCGCTGCTGGACTCCCCCGCCGGGCGCCAGATCGACGCCATGCTCGTCAACTCCGCGGTCGGCACGCCGGGGCAGGCACGGGAGCACATGACCGAGTTCGCACGCGGGGCCGGCGCCGACGAGGTGATCGTCTCGCACGCCTCCCCGGACGTGGAGTCCCGGCTGCGCTCGGTGGACCTGCTCGCCGAGGCGATGGAGCCGGTCGCCGCCTGAACCAGGGCCCGACGACCGGCGGGGAGCGGCCGGGCCTCAGCCCGGCAGGGCCCGCAGGACGAGGAGCGCCACCGTCAGCACGCCGACGGCGCAGGCGGCGACCGCCGTCACGGCCAGCAGCTCCGCACCGACGGCGAGCGAGAGGTCCCCTCGCTCGCGCAGGCTCTCACCGACGCTGCGCGCCCTGCGGGTGGAGAGGACCTGGAGCGCCACGACGGCGAGGAGGCCGGCCCCGGCCATGACCAGCGCCCCCCGCCCCAGCACGGGCGCGAGCAGGCGCTCCCCGACCGCCGCGACGACCACGAGGGCCAGCAGCGTGCGCCGCCAGGACAGCGCGGTGCGCTCGGGCTGGAGCCCGGGGTCGAAGACCTCGCCACCACCGCTCACGGCGAGCCCACGAGGAGCCCGAGGAGCAGGAGCGAGCCGGCGAGGGTGACGCCGACCGTGAGCGGCCCCACGAGCGTGGGCGCCGGCAGCGCTGTCCCGCGCCGCACGGCACGCTCGTCGCGCGCCCACCCCCGCCAGGCCGCGACCGGCGCCAGCGCCCCGAGGACGGTGAACACCAGCGACGCGGCGAGGCGGAGCCCCGGCTGGACCGGCAGGTCGAGCGCCTCCAGCGCCACGCCCGCCGCCAGCAGCGCCAGCCCGGTGCGGACTCCCGCGAGGAACGTCCGCTCGTTGGCGAGGGAGAACCGGGCGTCGGGCTCCTCGCCCACCCCGTAGACGGACCTCGGCCGCCGCACCCTCGCCATGGCGCTCAGTGTGGCGGCCGCCGCTCACGGCTCACGAGACGCTCCGCGCGCGTGGCGCGGGCGGCTCACCCCGCCGCGTGCGCCTGCAGCTCCTCGAGCGTCACGACCTCGAGCGCCTTCTCGTGGCACCCCTCCAGCACCACCGGCGGGGCAGCCCCGCCGTCCAGGGCCTCCTTCCACCGCGAGGCGCACAGGCACCAGCGGTCCCCGTCCACGAGACCGGCGAAGCCGGGCCCAGGACGCGTGAGGTCGTTGCCGCGGGCGGCGGAGAACGCCAGGAAGGCGTCGGTCACCACCGCGCACACCGTGTGGGAGCCGGTGTCGTCGGGGCCGGTCTCGCAGCAGCCGCTGCGCGTCCACCCGGTCATCGGTTCGGTGCCGCAGACCTCCAGCCCGCCACCGAGCACGTTGTCCGCCATCCCTCCTTCCTCCCGTCCCCGCGTCACGAAGGCGTAGTTGCGGTGCGCCGCGGTGACGCCGTCGACGGCGGACCAGGCGGCCCCGTCCCACACCTGCGGCGCGTAGCCCAGGGCGGCGAGGTGCTCCACGACGTCCGCGGCGCCGGCGCCGTACTTGCCCAGGTGCCGCTCCTCGACCTCCAGCAGCAGCACCGGGCGGTCGCGCTCCAGCACCCCTCGGGCTCCGCGCAGCACCGCGAGCTCGGCGCCCTCGACGTCAGCCTTGATGACGTCGACGCGCCCGAGCCCGTGGCGGGCGGCCAGCTCGTCGAGGGTGGTGACCGCCACCTCCTCGCTCCGGTGGGCGCGGAACTCCACGTTGGGGCCGAGGCCGTCGGCGCCGTCGGTGAGGAACGCCCGCCCGTGGACCGGCAGCCTGCCCCGCACCGGCAGGCTCATCCGTCCCCCACCGCTGACGCAGGACAGGGCGGTGGCGTGCAGCGTCACCGTCCGGGCGCCGAGCGCGGCGAGGGCCGCGCGGAGGAAGCGCCGCGGGCCCGGGAGCGGCTCGACGCTGTGGACCTGCCCGCCAGCGCCCGCCAGGTGGGCGAAGGCGTAGGTGTACAGGCCGTACTCCGCGCCGATGTCGACGCAGGTGTGCCCCGGCGCGACGAGGTGGTGCAGGCCGGCGACCTCGTCCTCGAGGAACCAGGCGTGCGGGGCGGTCCACCGCAGGACCGCGGCGAGCGCTGAGAGGCGGCGGGCACGCGGCTCCTCGGCGATCACGTCGGTGAGGATGCCAGCCGTCGCGCCGCCGCGCTCACCGCGCCATGACCCGCGCGTGCTCGCGCAACCGGCTCACGACGCTGCGCTCCCTGTGGCTGGTGCCGGGGACGTACAGCGGCGCGTCGTGGCCCCCGAACGCCGCGGGACCGCCGTTGTGCAGGTCGCCGTCAGCGTGCAGGCTCCACGGCGCCGTGGTGTGCACGGTCGGGGTCCTCACCGCGGCGCGCTCCACGGCCGGCGCGGACGGCGCCGACCAGGCGTGCTCCTCCACGAGGAACCCCTTCCCGTGGGCGGCCGCCCCCGCGGCCATGGCCCTCACGTCGCCCGGTCCGTGGAGAACGGGGCCTCCGCGCCGCGCTGGGCGCGGGAGGTGGCGGCGCTGACGCGCGGGCTGGTGCTCGTGGTCCCGGGGCGGAAGAGCTCGACCCAGTCGCGCTTGCCCCCGTGGTGGTAGCCGAGCTCGTCGAAGAGGACCACCTCGAGGTACAGCCCCCGAGCCCGCGCGGACGCCACCGCGCGGTCCATCACGTCCCGGACCGGCTGGCGGTACACCAGGCTCCCGTCGGCGCGCACCCCGGCGACGAGGTGCCACGGCCCGCTGCCGATGGAGACCCCCAGGGTGTGGCTGCGCACGAGCCCGGCGCCGAGGGCGAGCGCCCGGTCCAGCAGGGCGTCGATCTCCTCGGGCGTCGACAGGTGCGGACGGGGGTAGTCGTCGGCCACCAGCCCGAAGACGTTGACCCCCGCGGTGCGGAACGCTCTTCCCCCCCGCAGCACCACGCCGCCGGCGCCCAGCGTGAGCCGGGGGGGTGGCCGGGCCGCCTCGCGCGGCTGCCGCTCCCGGCTCGGCGCCCGCGAGCCCCACCGCGGCGGCGAGCGCGCCGCTCAGCACGGGACGGCGCCGCCAGCCGACCCCGCGTCCTGGCGGGGAGAAGGGCGCGGTCGCCGGCTCAGCAGCACGTAGAGCACTCGACACGACACGAAGGGTCACACGCTCGGGGGCCGCGCACCCCGGACACGTCGAGAGAGCTGCTCCCTGCCGACACGGTGCCCGCCCTCCCGGGCCGGTCGTGCGCCGGCCCGGGAGCGCCACGCTGGTGCGGCGCGCCCGGGCCGGCGCCGGGGTCAGCCCTCGAAGCCGTGGTGGACCATGACGTGCTTGATGCGCGTGTAGTCCTCCAGGCCGTACATCGAGAGGTCCTTCCCGTACCCGGAGTGCTTGAAGCCGCCGTGCGGCATCTCCCCGAGGAGGGGGATGTGGGTGTTGACCCACACGCAGCCGTAGTCCAGGCGCGCGGGCATGCGGGCGGCGGTGCCCGCATCGGTGGTCCACACCGAGGAGGCGAGCGCGTACGGGCTGTCGTTGGCGATCCTCACCGCGTCGTCCTCCGTGGCGAAGCGCTGGACGGTCAGGACCGGACCGAAGACCTCGGTGCTGACGAGCTCGTCGCCCTCGCGCAGGTCCGCGACCACCGTCGGCGCGTAGAAGTACCCGCGCTCGCCCACCCGCTGGCCGCCGGTGGTGACCCGCGCGTGGTCGGGGGCGCGCTCGACGAGCCCGCTGACGTGCTCGAGCTGGGTGGCGTTGTTGAGGGGGCCGTAGAGGATGTCCTCGTCGGAGGGGTCGAACCCGGTGCGGGACGCGGCGACGGCCTCGGTGAGCGCGGCGAGGAACTCGTCGTGCACGCCCTCCTGGACGATGACCCGGGCTGCGGCGGTGCAGTCCTGGCCGGCGTTGAACAGCCCGGCCGCGGTGATGGCCTCGACCGCGGGGGCGATGTCGACGTCGTCGAAGACCACCACGGGGGCGTTGCCCCCCAGCTCCAGGTGGGCCTTCTTGAGGTCGGCGGCGGCAGCGGTCGCCACCGCCATGCCCGCCCGCGTCGACCCCGTGATCGACACCATCTGGGGCACGGGGTGCGCCACGAGGGCCGCGCCGGTCTCGCGGTCGCCGCACACGAGGTTGACCACGCCCGGGGGGAAGATCTCCTGCATCTTCTCCACCATCCACACCGACGAGGCGGGGGTGGTGTCGCTCGGCTTGAGCACCACGGTGTTGCCCGCCGCCAGCGCCGGGGCGAACTTCCAGACGGCCATCAGCATGGGGTAGTTCCACGGAGAGATCTGGGCGACCGGGCCGATCGGCTCACGGCGCACCGACGAGGTGTAGCCGCGCATGTACTCCCCGCTGGCCCGGCCCTCCAGGACGCGAGCGGCCCCGGCGAAGAACCGGATCTGGTCGATCATCATCGTGAGGTCCTCGTCCACCGTCAGCCCGAACGGCTTGCCGGTGTTCGCGCACTCGATGCCCACCAGCTCCTCACCGTGGGTCTCGATGACGTCAGCGAGCGTCAGCAGGGCCTTCTGGCGCTCGGACGGCGTGCTCCACCTCCACGACCCGAAGGCCTCGGCCGCAGCGGAGAACGCGGCGTCGACGTCCTCGGGGCCCGAGTGCGGGGCGGTGGCGTAGACCTCGCCGGTGGCCGGGTCCACGATGTCCATCGTGGCGCCGGACACGGCAGGGCGGCGCTCGCCGCCGATGATGTTGTGCAGGACCGTACGAGTCATGGCCGTCCTCCTGTGGTGGGGACCGTCCACCCTAGGGGCGGCGGCGCAGCGGTGTCGAGACGCCGCCGCACGTCGGTGGTCACGCGCAGCCCGCTGACATGCTTCGATGACCGGTACCGACGGCCTCGACCAGCAGGAGACCCCGAGATGAACCAGCACCCGCTCGACCCCCTCACCGGCGAGGAGTTCCGCGAGGTCGCGGCGATCCTGGCGCGCGAGAAGGGCATCACGCCGGCGTGGCGCTACGCCTCCATCGAGCTGGTCGAGCCCACCAAGGCGGACCTGCGGTCGTGGGGCCCCGGCGACGCCGTGGCGCGCTCCGCGCTGGCGGTGCTCTGGAACCGTGAGGACAACCAGGCGTACGAGGCCGTCGTCGACCTCACCGGCGGCCCTGGCGGTTCGGTGGCGTCCTGGACGCACCGTCCCGGGGCGATCCCGAACTTCACCGTCGACGAGTGGCGCGAGTGCGACGAGGCGATGCGCGCCCACCCCGAGGTCATCGCGGCGCTGGCCGAGCGCGGGATCACCGACACCTCGCTGCTGCTCATCGACGTGTGGACCTACGCGGGCGCGCTGGTGCCCGAGAGGTATGCCGGCAAGCGCCTCGGGTGGTGCGACGTGTGGCGGCGCGCCACGCCCGAGGGCAGCCCGTACGCCCACAGCGTCGCGGGGATCAAGCCCATCGTGGACATGAACACCATGGAGCTCCTGGAGATCGACCGCGGCCCCGACGGCGGCTCCCCCGACGTCCAGGGCGAGTACGCGCCGGGTCCGTGGACCGGGGAGCTGCGCACCGATCGCAAGCCCCTGGAGATCACCCAGCCGCAGGGCGCGTCGTTCGCGATCGACGGCCACGAGCTCACCTGGCAGCGCTGGAAGATGCGCATCGGGTTCAACTACCGCGAGGGCCTGACGCTGCACCAGGTCACCTACGACGACCACGGCGAGGAGCGCAGCATCGCCCACCGGATGTCCTTCGCCGAGATGGTCGTGCCCTACCGCGACGCCTCGTTCGAGCACTACCGGCGCACCGCCTA
>JARICT010000060.1 GCA_029257185.1 Quadrisphaera sp. | reverse complement strand
TCCGGGGCCGGCGTGGACCTCCGGCAGCTCGATGACGTGGAGGGCCTGCGGCCCGCCGTTGCTGGTTGCTGCGACTGCCTTCATGGCAGGTGCAGCGCACGGAGACCCTTGAGGCTTCCCCGCGATCACGCGGGGGGCGCGACGGTGCTCAGACGACCGTCAGCGTGACCGACGAGCCGGGCTCCACCTGCGTGCCGGCCTCGACGGACTGGCCTCGCACGGTGCCGAAGATCCCCCCGAGCACGTTCTCGACCTGGACGCCGACGCCGAGACCCTCCAGGGTCGAGCGGGCCTGGTCCACCGGCTGGCCCACGAGGTCGGGGACCTCCACGGTCGGCGGCCCGTCGGAGACCGTCAGCGCGACGGCGTCGCCGCGGAAGCGCTGCCCCGAGGCGGGGTCGCTGCGGATCACCGCGTCGCGGGGCGTGCCGTCGTCGCGCTCGCGCGTGACCTCCCCGACGACGAGCCCGGCCTCGGTGATGCGCTGCTCGGCGTCCTGCTGGCTGAGGCCGCGCACGTCCGGCACGTCGATCGGCTCGCGCCCCTTGGAGACCGTCACGTCCACCGTGGAGCCCGACCGCAGCCGGTCGCCGCGCGGCGCGGACTGCTCGATGATCTCCCCGTCGCTGCGCTCCTCGGAGAAGGCCTCCGTGACCTCGCCGACGGACAGGCCCACGTCCTCCAGGGCGTCGCGGGCAGCCTCGAGCGTCCTGCCGGCGAGGTCGGGGACCGCCGAGGTCCGCGGGCCGCGGGAGAGCACGAGCTCGACCTCGCTGCCCGGACGCACGCCGGACCCGGCCTCGGGCTCCGTGGCGACGACCTCGCCGACGGGTGAGTCGTCGCTGTAGCGCTCGCTCGTCGTGGTTCCGAGGTCGCGAGTCTCCAGCGTCGCCGTGGCCTCCGCCTCGCTGGAACCGACGACGTTCGGGACGTCGACGCGCTGGAGCGGGCCCGCCAGCAGCGCCCAGACCACCGCTCCCGCGACGACGAGCGCGGCGAGCAGCGCCACGAGCACGCCGGGCCGGGGACGGCGTCGTCCGCCGCCGGTGCGGACGCTGCCCGTGCCGCTGCTGGTGTCGCCCGCCGCAGGGACGCGGGGCGCACGGGTGGTGGCGGACGCCGGGGCGATGAGCGACGCGGCCGGGTTGGTGGGGGTGTTCTGCCGGCGCACCGTGGTCGCCGCTGCGGGGCGCCGGACCGTCTCGTCGTCGGCCCGCTGCCGGCGTCGCGGCAGGGGACGGCGCGGCGCCCTCGCCGTCGGCTCGGTGATGGCCGGCAGCGGGCCCGTGCGCTGGACCTCGGCCTCGAGCGCCTCACCGATGGGCAGGGCGAGGACGTGCTCGTGACGGTTGATGGTCCTCGTCGTGCCGTCCGAGACGACGGCTGGAGCGTCAGGAGCCCGGACCGCGACCTCCGGGTCCAGGCCCGCGCGCACCTCGCGGACGGCCTCGGCCAGCTCGGAGGCGTCCCGGGGACGCACCTGGGCGTCGCGCGCCGTCGCCCAGGCCACGAGCTCGTCGACCTCGGCGGGCAGGTGGCGCTGGCGCGAGGACGGGACCGGCACGTCCTGGGCCACGTGGGCGAACGCCACCTGGGCGGGCACCTCGCCGGTGAAGGGGAGCGAGCCGGTCAGGAGCTCGAAGGCCACCACACCGGCGGCGTAGACGTCCGCGCGCGCGTCGGCCCGCCCCGACGTCAGGAGCTCCGGCGCGAGGTAGGACACCGTCCCGATGAGCACGGACGCCGCGGTGGTCGACGCCGAGGCGGCCCGGGCCAGCCCGAAGTCGGCGACGCGGAGCCGGCCGTCGAGCCCCATGAGGATGTTCTCGGGCTTCACGTCGCGGTGGACGAGGTCCGCCGCGTGCGCGGAGGCCAGCGCGTCGCACAGGGACGCCACGAGGTCGAGCGCCTCTCCGACGGGCAGCGCCCCGCGGTGGGCGACGAGCTCGCGCAGCGTCGACCCGGGCACGTGCTCCATCGCGAGGTACACGGTGCCGGCGTCGCTGCCCTGGTCGTACACCGCGACGATCCCGGGGTGGCTCAGGCGGGCCGCCGACCGCGCCTCGCGGGCGAAGCGCTCCACGAAGACCGCGTCGGTGGCGAGGTGGGGGTGCATCACCTTGAGGGCGACCGACCGGCCCAGACGGGTGTCCGTGGCCAGGTAGACCGTGGCCATGCCTCCGGCGGCGATCCGCGACACCACCTCGTAGCGCCCGTCGACCAGGGCGCCGACGAGGGGGTCTCGAACTGCCGCGGGCACGGGATGAGCCTACGGTCGCGGCGCCGCGCTGATCGGCACGCTCACCGGTAGCGTGCCGCGAGCGTGGTGACGTTCGCGACGTAGCGCACCGTGTCCGGGAACGGGCCGTCCTCCTGCACGCTGCGCAGACCCTGGTAGTAGCCGGCGATGCTGTCGTCGACGGTGTCGGTGCTGGCCGCCAGCGCGCGGAGGATCGCGACCCCCGCGACCGCGTTGTCGCCCGGGTCCAGCAGGTCCAGCTCGCGGCCCACCATGGCGGACGCCCACTCTCCGGACGAGGGGATCACCTGCATCGCCCCCACGGCGTGGGCCGGCGAGACCGCGCGGGCGTTGAACCCCGACTCCTGGTGGGCGACCGCCTGGGCGAGCGCGGGGTCGACGCCCATGTCGCGGGCCGTCGCCGCGATGGTCGCCCGCACCTGCTCGCGCGTGGGGACGTTCCGTGCGAGCAGGGTGTCGCGGCTCGACGTGGCTGCCGCGGTCACCTCCGCGGGGTAGCTGCGCCCTGCGAAGCTCGAGGCCACCGGCTTGCTGCCCGGCGAGGCCTCGACGTCCTTCGGCACGGTCACGGCCTGGCCCGGGTGCAGGACCGCGTCGCGCGAGAGCTCGCTGGAGGCGAGGAGCGCCGAGAGGGGCACGCCGGCTGACGCGGCCAGCCCGCTGAGGGTGTCGCCGGCGCGGGCCACCACCCGGACCTGGCCGGGTGCCCCGGACGACGCGGCGGCTGCGTCCGGCGCCGCGGCGAGGGTGAGGCGCTGGCCCTCGACGATGCGGTACGGGGCCGGGATGCCGTTGGCGCTCGCCAGCGCCGCCACCGACGACCCCGTCGTCCTGGCGATGTCGCTCAGGGTGTCGCCGGGGACGACGACGTGGTGGTCGGCGGGCGCGGCGTGCGTGCCGGGGACCGTGAGGTGCGTCCCCGCCAGGACGTGGCGCGGGTCGCTGATGCCGTTGGCGAGGGCGAGGGCCTCGACGCTGGTGCCCGTCGCCACCGCCACCTCGCTCAGCGTGTGGCCGGCGGGGACGGCGTACGTGGTGGCTCCCACGGCGCTCGCGGGCGTCGCAGCGAGCACGCCGAGCGCCGGGGCGCCGACGACCGCCGCGCCCAGCGCCGCCAGCCTGGCTGCGGTGGGACGGATGGGGGGTGCCATGGACGCTCCTCGTCGAGGGGTGGCTGGTGCACGTGACTGATGGGGTCAGTGTGACAGAGGAGGACGTCGCAGCCGTGCGACGTGACGGGGGGTCGACCGCGCGCCGAGCCCGAGCCGCACGTCACGACGGTCGGCGGGCGCGTCGCCACGGGGCGCGTGGGACGCTGTGGCGGTGAGCGCCAGGGATTCCACCGTCCGGGGTCGCAGCGAGAGGGACGTGCGCGCAGCGCGGACCGCTCAGGGGCGCGGGGCCCCGCCGGGAGCCGTCGCGGACGCCGAGGCCCCCGTCCTCGCCGAGCTGCACGACCTCGTGGGCGGCGACGACGCCTGGTTGACCGTCCCCGACGCGGCGCAGGTGCTGGGCGTCGAGGTCTCGCGGGTGCGGCGGCTCCTGGACGACCGGGTGCTCGTCGGCGTGCGCCGCGGCCGCCCCCGCGTGCTGTCGGTGCCGCGCCTGCTCGTCGAGCCCGAGCCGCTGGTGTCCCTGCCCGGGACCGTCACGGTGCTCTCCGACGCCGGCTACACCGACGCGGAGGCGCTGCGCTGGCTCTTCACGCTCGAACCGGTGCTCGGGCAGGCGCCCGTCGCGGCCCTGCGGGACCGGCGCATCGCCCCGGTCCGCCGCCAGGCGCAGGCGCTCCTGATCTGAGCCTCCCTCCCGGGCCTGCGCTCGCCCGCGGGCGTGCTCTCGTCTGCCGGGCCTGGTCGCGCCGACGTGAACGCTGCACGCTCGTGCGGCACGCCGCGCTGTGAGGGCCGGCACGCCGCGTCGACCCCCAGGCTGCAGCGTTCACGTCAGTGCCCCCGCAGGTCCGTCCAGCACGGAGGTCGGCCCCGCGACCACGTCTCCAGGGCCGTGGCGACCATCCGCTCCGGGGCCCCGACAACGTCTTCGTCGGTGAAGCGCAGCCAGACGTAGCCGTGGCGGCTGAGCGCAGCGTCGCGCTGCCGGTCGCGGCGGTAGCTGCTCCGGTCGGCGTGATAGGCGAACCCGTCGCGCTCGACGACGAGCCAGCCGTCCACGAGGAGGTCGACGCGCCCACCCCTCGCAGGCGCACCTGCGTCTCGACCTCCACCCCCAGCCCGGCGAAGGCCAGCACCAGCGGCACCCTGGCGCAGGACTCCATCGCCGAGCCGGAGCGCTGGTCCGCCAGGGCCACAGCGCGTCGCCACGCTGCATCGGTGCGGGCGCCCGTGCGGCGCAGCGAGCGGACCGAGACGAGATCGCGGGCCAGCGCCCGGTCGACGAGGCTGACGACGACCGCGAGCGCCGGCGCCCTGTGGACGCCCGGGGGACCGCGCGACGTGAGCGATGCACGCTCGCACCGGAGCCGGCGTGTCGGGACCTCGCGTCGGCGTGTCGCCCCGAGGACGCAGCAGCCGCGTCGGTGCGGGTGCGGGTGCGGGTGCGGGTGCGGGGTCAGGCGGGGGTCTGCCAGGCGGCGGCGTCGCGCCGGGCCCGACGGGCGCGCACCAGCCCGGGCAGGGCCACGGCCAGGCGCGAGGGCAGCGGCACCGCCACCCGCTGGCGCATCACCTGGTAGTCCGCCCGCTCGACCTCGTCGAGGATCCCGCCGTACAGCCGGTAGGCGCAGTCGATGGAGTCGCGGCTGGTCGGCTCGAGCATCGCGATCCCCGGCTTGGCGCGGGCGAACAGGTCGCGCGTGACCTCGACCTGCCCCTCGAGCAGCCTCCGGATGCCGGGGGTGGTCTCACCGGTGCGCCGGGACTCCTGCAGCTCCGCGCGGGTGACGCCGGCGGCGGCCTGCGCGTCGTCGGGGAGGTAGGTGCGCCCACGGTCGAGGTCCTCCCCGACGTCGCGGATGAAGTTGGCCATCTGGAACGCCTCGCCGAGCAGGCGGGCGCGCACCGCGGCCTCGTCCGCCAGCCCGGGCAGGGCGCCGAGCACCGGGAGCATCTGCAGCCCGATCACCGAGGCCGACCCGTACATGTACGCCTCGAGGTCCGCGTAGGTCGGGTAGCGGGTCTCGGTGATGTCGGCCCGCATCGAGGCGAGGAAGGCGTCGACGACGTCGAGCGGGATCTCCCAGCGCTGCACCGTGGCGAGCATGGCCCGCGCCACCGGGTCACGGGCGTCGCCGGACGACAGCGCGAGGACGAAGGCGTCCGACCACTCGACCAGCGCGTCGGGGTCCGGGGCGGCCAGGGAGTCCACGAAGTCGTCGGCGTAGCGGGCGAAGCCGTACAGGGCCCACACCCACGGCCGCTTCTCCGGGGGCAGCAGCGCGGTCGCCAGGAAGTACGTCCGCCCGTGCTCCGCGTGCAGCGCCCGGCAGGTCAGCAGGTCGGCCCGCAGGACGGGGTCGGTGATGCCGGCAGCGTCCAGCGAGGAGGAGCCGGCCGGACGGCCTAGCGCCACGCCCGCGAGCGGTACGTCGGGTCGACACCGGTGATCCGTTCGGCGGCCAGGCGCCCGGAGACGAGCACCATCGGCACCCCGACGCCCGG
>JARICT010000059.1 GCA_029257185.1 Quadrisphaera sp. | reverse complement strand
TGGCCCGAGCACGCCGCCGACCCCCGCGACCCGCAGACGCAGGCGCTGCGCGAGCTGCTGGCCCCGCGCGTGAACCTGTGGGAGTGGCTGCAGTGGGTGGCCGACGACCAGCTCGCCGCGGCGCAGTCGGCGGCGGACGTCGCGGGGATGGCGCTGGGCGTGATCCACGACCTCGCCGTCGGTGTCCACCCGGCGGGCGCCGACGCGTGGGCGCTGAGCGGTGTGCTGGCCTCCGGCGTGTCGGTGGGCGCGCCCCCGGACGACTTCAACCAGCAGGGCCAGGACTGGTCGCAGCCGCCGTGGCACCCCCGCCGCCTCGCGGACGCCCGCTACCGGCCGTTCCGCGACATGGTGCGCACGATCCTGCGCCACGCCGGCGGCCTCAGGGTGGACCACGTCATCGGGCTGTTCCGCCTGTGGTGGGTGCCCGCCGGGCGCGGCCCCGCCGAGGGGGCCTACGTCAGCTACGACCACGACGCCATGATCGGGATCCTGGCCCTGGAGGCCCACCTGGCGGGCGCCGTGCTCATCGGCGAGGACCTCGGCGTGGTCGAGCCGTGGGTGCGCGAGTACCTCACCGGCCGCGGGGTGCTGGGCACGTCGGTGCTGTGGTTCGAGCGCGACGGGGACGGGGACCCCCTGCCCCCGCAGGCCTGGCGCGAGCTGTGCCTGGCGACCGTCAACACCCACGACCTCCCGCCGACCGCCGGGTACCTCGCGCAGGAGCACGTGGACCTCCGCGAGCGGCTCGGGCTGCTCACGCAGCCGGTGGAGGACGAGCGCGCGGCCGACGCCCAGCAGCAGGAGGCGGTGCTCGACGGGTTGAGGCGGCTCGGGATCCTCGACGAGGGGGTCAGCGACGAGGAGTCCGTCGTGGAGGCGCTGCACGTCTTCCTCACCCGCACCCCCAGCCGGCTCGCGGGCGTGCAGCTGGCCGACGCGGTGGGGGAGCGGCGCACCCAGAACCAGCCGGGCACCTCGGACGAGTACCCGAACTGGCGGATCCCCCTGGCCGACGGGGACGGGCGCAGCGTCAGCATCGAGGACCTGCCCGGCAACGAGCGGGTGCGGGCGCTGGCGGCGATCTTCGCGGGGGGCTCCGAGCGGTCCTGACACGCCCCGCCCTCGACGCTCGCTACGGTTTGACCGTGGTGTACGCGACGTCCCCCGTCCAGGTGGTCCCCCTCGGGGAGGACCGGTGGCTGGAGTTCCTCCAGCGCTCCCAGCGGGCCTTCCAGAACGATCGGCGGATGACCGAGGCCGACCTCGGCATCCGGCGTCCCCTCTACGAGGAGCAGCGGCTCTCCGGGGTGGTCGACGAGGGGCGGCTCGTCTCGACGTTCCGCTCCTGGGACGGTGACCTCCCCGTGCCGGGCGGGTCGACGACGGTCGATCTCATCAGCAGCGTCACGGTGGAGCCCACGCACCGCCGCCGGGGGATCCTGCGCACCATGATGACCGCGGACCTGCGCCGAGCCTGGGGGGCGGGGACGCCCGTGGCCATGCTGCAGGCCACCGAGTCCCCGATCTACGGCCGCTTCGGGTTCGGCAAGTCCCTCGACATGGTCACGTGGCGGGTGGAGACGCCGACACCGCTGATGCCCGCGCCGCCGGGCGTCGACGACGTGACGGTGATGCTCGTCGAGGACGCCGACCTCGCCGGTGTGGCCCCGGCGGTCTACGACGACGCCCGTGTCGGCCAGCCGGGCGCCATCCCGCTGACGCCTCCCGACTGGGACGTCCTGCTCGGCACCGTGACCGTCCCCGGGGTGGACCGGGACAAGATCCGGCCGGCGCTGCTGGCGTGGGCCGGCGGCACGGTCGTCGGCTACGCCCGGTACAGCATCACGGAGGCCACGGAGCACAAGCTCCCCACCTCCGAGCTGACCGTGGACGAGCTGGCCGCCCGGACGCCGCAGGCCCTGGTCGCGCTGTGGCGCCAGCTGCTGAGCATGGACCTCGTCGCCACCGTCATCGCCACCAACCGCCCGTCCAGCGACCGGCTGCCCGAGCTGCTCGCCGACCGTCGCCGCGCGATCCAGACGGACAACCAGGACGCCCACTGGCTCCGCGTCCTCGACGTGCCCGCGGCGCTGACCGCCCGCCGGTTCTCGGCGCCGGTGGACGTCGTCGTGGACGTCACCGACCCCCTCGGCCTGGCCACCGGCCGCTGGCGGGTGCTCGCGGCCGACGTCGGCGACGGGACGAACGGCTGGGCGGTCGAGGTGACCGAGAGCGACGCCGACCCCGACGTCGTGATGGACGTCGGGCCGCTGTCCGCGGCCTACCTCGGCCAGACGCCCCTGCTGCACCTGCAGGACGTCGGGCGCGTCACCGAGCACTCGCCCGGAGCCGTCCGCCGGCTCGGGGCGGCGCTGGCGTGGGAGCCGAGCAGCGCCCCCACGCTCCACGGGTTCTGAGCGGTCGGGAGGCGGGGGTGTCCGGCACTGCCGGGTCGAGCGGGGGTTGGCGCGGCCTCGTGGGGTCGAGCGGGGGGTTGGTGTGACTCCGTACGGCGTGTCGGGCACGCGAGGTCCCCGCTCGGCACGCTCTGCGGTTCCGACCACCTCCACGGATACCGTCGCGGCGTGACCGAGAGCGGCGACCCCCTGACGGTGACCGACCTCGGCGAGGACCGGTGGCTGGAGTTCCTGCGCCGGACCAACCGGGCCTTCCAGAGCGGTCGCCGCACCACGCAGGCCGACCTGGACCCTCGGCGGGCGCTCTTCGCGCAGTCCCGCTTCAGCGGCGTGGTCGACCGCGACCGGCTGGTGGCGACGTTCCGCACCTGGGACGCGCCGGTGACCGTGCCCGGCGGGTCAGTGGTGACGGACATGGTCAGCGGCGTCACGGTCGACCCCACGCGCCGTCGTCGCGGGCTGCTGACGGCGATGATGCTGCGCGACCTGCGGCGCGCCCGGGAGTCGGGCACCGTCATGGCGATGCTCGTGGCCAGCGAGGCGCCGATCTACGGGCGCTTCGGCTTCGGCTGCGCGCTGGGGTCGGTGGACTGGCGCGTGGACCAGCCGGCCGCCGTGTCGGCGGCACTGCCGCCGGGCACCGACGACGTGGACGTCGACCTCGTGGAGGACGCTGACCTCGTGGCGGTGGCGCCGGCGCTCTACGCCGCCGCGGCCATGGGCCAGCCCGGGGCGATAGCCGTCGCGCCGGAGCGCTGGGACATCACCCTCGGCGCGGTGGAGGTGCCCGGTGAGGACGCCGCGCGGCTGCGCCCGGCGCTGCTGGCCCGTGTCGGCGGCGAGGTGGTCGGCTACGCCCGCTATCAGCTCCCCGAGGGCTACGACGGCGGCCGGTACACCTCCGAGCTGGCGGTGGAGGACCTCGCCGCGACCACCCCGGCGGCGCTCGCCGCGCTGTGGCGCCAGCTGCTGGGCATCGACCTGGTGGCGACGGTGAAAGCGGTGGACCGACCTGCGGGCGACCTGCTGCCCGAGCTGCTCGCGGACCGGCGACGCGCGCAGCAGGTCGGCCGGGCGGACGCGTACTGGGTGCGCCTGCTGGACGTGCCCGCGGCCCTGGCCGCCCGGCGCTGGTCCGCTCCGGTGGACGTGGTGGTGGAGGTCGCCGACCCGATCGGGCTGTCAGGCGGGCGGTGGCGGGTGCGCGTGCACCCCGTCGGCGAGAGCGCCCAGGGCGGTGGGCCCGAGGACGCGGGCGCTGGCGAGGGTCTGCCCTCGGAGGTCACCGCCAGCACCTCCGCGCCCGACGTCGAGCTGGACGTGGCGGCCCTGTCCGCGGCCTACCTCGGCGAGACGTCGCTGGTCCGGCTGCACCTGGCCGGTCGCGTCGTCGAGCGCACCCCCGGCGCCGTGCGCCGACTCGGGGCCGCGCTGGCGTGGGAGCCCACCACCGCGCCGACGCTGCACGGCTTCTGAGCCGGACGGCTGCACAGGAGCGGGAGCAGGCGGCGGCGTCGATGCTGCGGTCCCGCTCTCCGCGTCAGCCCTGCTCTCGCCGGTTCCGGCGTGCGCCCAGCACCGCCACGACGACGAGGACCGCTGCGATCACCGCTCCGACGACCGCGCCCTGGGCCATGCCGCCGACGAAGCCCCCCTGCCCGGGTGGCACGGCTCGGACGGCCCCCACGACGAAGGCTGCGAGGAGCAGCGCATAGACCACCACGCGGGCCCGCAGCGTGCGGACTCCCTCGGCGCCGCTGACGCCGAGCGCGGTGGAGTAGGTGAGGGTCACCACTGCCGGTATCCCGATCACGGCGTAGAGGGTGACCGCGTAGGGCAGCGCGACCGCACCGCCGATCCAGACCATGGCGGCGGCTGCCACCATGCCCAGCCACAGCATGAGCTGGAACCCCACGGCGGAGGCCTCGTTCCACACGTCGCGCTGGCGCTCCTCGCGGTAGAACGGGTTGCCGAGGTCACCGATCGCGCCGGCGGCCCGGACGAACCAGCCGTCGCGTGGTGGCCTCTCGTCACCGACAGCGCTGGTGTCGACCGGCCCTCCGTCAAAGATGCTCATGCCCCTGCTCCCCTCTGGTGCTCCGCCGTCGGCCGGTCGACCGACGGTTCCTCGCTGAACAGCTCCTCCACGGTGGCGCCGAGCCTCGTCGCCACCGCCAGGGCCAGGTACACCGACGGCGCGTAGTCGCCCGCCTCCAGGGCGACGACCGTCTGGCGGGAGACGCCTCCGGCCTCGGCCAGCTCGGCCTGGGTCAGCTCTGCGGCCAGCCGCGCGGTGCGCACCGCGTTGCGTCGGCCGCTGGCTGATGTGCGTCCCATGAGGCGAGTGTCAAGTTTACACGACATAATGTCAAGTAAACTTCACTGAGTTGGTCGCCGTGGCCGCCCGGGGTGCGTCAGCGGTGCCTCGGGGCGCAGGTGTCCGGCGGCGTCGCGTCTCCCGCCTCGCCCGCCTCGAGAGCCTCGCCCGCCTCGCCCGCCTCGAGAGCCTCGAGCGGGGATTCGGTGCGGCTTGGCCGTGTCGAGAGGGGATTCGGTGCGGCTCGGGCCGGCGTGTCGAGTGCACCGGCTCCCCGCTCGTCCAGGCCGAGCAGGCCGGACATCGACGTTCGTGCTGGACGAGTGCAGTCTCCGGGGTGAGGCGCGAGGCGTGAGGCGCCGGTCCAGGCGCGCGGTGCTCGGCTCGCTGGTCCAGTGTGGGCCGCGTGTCAGAGCGCGGCGCGAACCATCGTCGGGACGGCCAGGCGGCTGCAGGTGTCGCGCCAGGTGCACCGCACGATCCTGTGCCCCAGCGCGACGAGGGCGTTCGCCCGCCAACGGTCCCGGTAAAGAGCGTCCGGGGCTTCGTGGGGTCCGCGCCCGTCGGCCTCGAAGACCAGCGGCGGGAGCGAGGGGTCGAGGCGGTCGAACGTCATGTCGCCGCGCGCCAGCAGGTGGCCGTGGACGTCACGGATCTCCTCCTGGAGCGCCCGGGGCTGGAGGCCGGCGTCCAGGCACCGCAGGCGCGACCGGCTCTCGATCGCCGTCTCCGCCCTCCCGTCGGCGAGCCCCCAGAGACCGGCGACCTGGGCTGCGCCTCGGCGCCGGGCCGCGAGCCCGGCTGCCTCCGTGATCCCCCGGACGTCCACGAGCCCTCGGTGCAGGGCGGAGTCCAGCACGGCGAGCCCGTCGGGGCGGTCGAGCCGCGGGACGAGGTCGGCGAGCGTCCGGACCGGGGACGTGACCGGTAGCCCGTCGAGGTCGACGACGTGCTCCGCCACCACCGTCCACCGACGGGGGACCAGCGGCCGGCGCACCGCTTCCACCCTGCGCGGGACCAAGACGTCGACGGCTCCTGACCTCGGTGCCCCCTCGATGCCGTGCAGGCGGGCGGCGGTGCCGTGGCTCAGCGTGGCGCCGGGGACCGAGAGCAGCGCAGCTCTCGCCCACGAGCGCTGCAGGGCCGCACCGCAGCGATGACCCTCAGCCAGGTAGGTACCTGGTAGAAGATGGTTCCAGTCGCCCGATCTCAGCTTCGTCCTCAAGGCGTGGGCAGTGACTCCGTGCCGAGTGAGGTCGCGTCGGCTCAGCACCCCGTCCTGACCGGAAGCGAGCATCGCCAGGGAGGTCGCGGCATCCGTCATGGTCAACATGCCCTCACCGTGGTGCTCGACGGGGCCGCGCCTTCGCGGCTCGACCGCACCCTGTGGACACGCCCACCAGAAGGGTGGACCGCTGTGGACGACGGTCGCCGACACCGCGTTCAGCGTCGTCGAGCGGGGAGTTGGTGGGGGCAGGGCGCGTCGAGCGGGGAGCCGGTGCGGTGCCTCACGGCGTGTCGCGCGCACGGACTCCCCGCTCGACGACGGGATCGGGCTGCCAGGCTATCGGCTGGCCCCGCCGGAGGCGGCCACCACGAACCGCGCCCCGCCGGAGGCGGCCACGACGAACCGCGCCCCGCCGGAGGCGGCCACCACGAACCGCGCCCGCCGGAGACGGCCACCGCACCGGGCTCCGACGTGGACCGCCTACCGGGCCAGGTCGGCCGCCTGGGCGGCGAGGGCGCGCACCACCACGGCGCGGTCCTCCGAGACCAGGCGCCGCAGCGCAGGCAGGTCGCTCGGCGCGCCGGCGAGCCAGGCGTCGTAGCGCTCCGCCAGGGCGTGGGAGGCGAGCGCCACCGGTGCCAGGCCCGTGACCACCTGCTGCGCCATCTCGTTGCTCCGGGTGCGCCACACGTCCTCGATCGCCGAGAAGTACGGCTCGATGAACTCCTCGAGCAGCGCCCGCCCGTCGTCGCCGACGACCCGCCCGAACCCGGCGATGGTCGCCGCGGCCACCGCGTTCGGCAGCTCGGCGCCGTCGGCGGGGTGCACCACCGCGTCGAAGGCCGCCTGCTTCGCCTCCTGGGTCGGCACGGCGGCGCGAGCGGCGGCAGCGGCGCGGCGCCCGGCGGCGGTGTCGTCGCGCGCCCGCTCCGCCTCGATCGCGTCGATCGCACCGGTCCCGAGGCGCCCGCCCGCGACCAGGGAGGTCAGGAGCTCCCAGCGCAGGTCCACGTCGACGCGCAGGCCCTGCCACGTCGTCGTCCCGTCGTACAGCCCGGCCACGGCGTCCAGGTGGGCCGCACCCGACGCCCGCGCCGCGAGGGCCTTGGTGAGCTGCAGCTGCCCGTCGGAGCCGGGCTCCGCGGACGAGGCGAGGCGCAGCAGCTCGTCGCCGACCTGCGCCTCGACGTTCTCGCGCAAACCCGGCGCCACGAACATCGCCAGGGTGGTGCCCAGCTGGCGGAGCAGGGTGAGGAGCACCGAGGACTCGGTCTCCACGCCGGCGTCGGCCAGCACCAGGTCGACGAAGTCGCGGGGAGCCATCTCGGCGTCGCGCGTCATGTCCCACGCGGCGCCGAGGATCAGCGAGCGCGGCAGGGAGTCCGGCATCTGCGCCGCGTGCGCGACGGCGGTGGCCAGCGAGGCTGGGTCCATGCGGACCTTGGCGTAGGCGAGGTCGTCGTCGTTGACCAGCACCAGGTCCGGCTCGGGCTGGCCGACGAGCCCGGGCACGTCGGTGGAGGCCCCGTCGACGTCGATCTCGACCCGGTGGACCCGTCGCAGGGTGCCGGGGGAGCCGTCGGGGTGCGCCGCGAGGGAGTACAGCCCGACGGCGAGGCGGTGCGGGCGCTGCACGGGGTGGGTCTCCGGGACCTCCTGGGCCACCGAGAACGCCGTGATGACGCCCTCCTCGTCGGTGGTGAACACCGGGCGCAGCGTCGTCACGCCGGCCTGCTCCAGCCACACCGCCGACCAGCTGCGCAGCTCACGGCCGGACGCGGTCTCCAGCGCGCGCAGGAAGTCGTCGAGGGTGGTGTTGCCCCAGGCGTGCTCGGCGAAGTACGCGCGCAGCCCGGTGGTGAAGGGCTCGCGACCCACCCAGGCCGCGAGCTGCTTGAGCACCGACGCGCCCTTGGCGTAGGTGATGCCGTCGAAGTTCACCTCGACGGCCTCGAGGTCCACCATGTCCGCGACGATCGGGTGCGTCGACGGCAGCTGGTCCTGGCGGTAGGCCCACGCCTTCTCGTAGGAGG
>JARICT010000129.1 GCA_029257185.1 Quadrisphaera sp. | reverse complement strand
TCGGCCTCGCTGAGACCGCCTGCCACCTCGGGGGCCAGCTCGGCGACGCGGCCGTAGAGGTCGGTGAGGATGCCGTGGGTGTCCATGCCGACAGGCTGGCACGCGGGGGCCGGCACGTGCGGGGTCGGTGTCGCAGGTGCTCGATACGGTGGCGCCCGTGCGCATCGCGAGGTTCACCACCGGGGACGACCCCCGTTTCGGCCTGGTCGAGGGCGAGCCCGGCGAGGAGGTGCTGCACGTGGTCGCCGGGGACCCGCTGTACGCCCCGCTCCAGCCCACGGGAACGACGGTGCCCCTGGTCGACGCCCGCCTGCTGGCACCGGTCATCCCGCGGAGCAAGGTCGTCGGGATCGGCCGCAACTACGCCGAGCACGCCGCCGAGCTGGGGAACGACGTGCCGGCCCGGCCCCTGATGTTCCTCAAGCCCAACACCGCCGTCGTGGGGCCCGGCGAGCCGGTGGTGCTGCCCGCCGGCTCGGGCCGGGTGGACTACGAGGGCGAGCTGGCGGTCGTCATCGGGCGGGTCTGCAAGGACGTGCCGCGCGAGCGGGCGCACGAGGTGGTCCTGGGCTACACCTGCGCGAACGACGTGACGGCGCGCGACTGGCAGGAGAGCGACGGCCAGTGGGCGCGGGCCAAGGGTTTCGACACCTCGTGCCCCCTGGGGCCGTGGATCGTCCCCGGCCTGGACGTCGGCGACCTCGAGATCACCACGCGCCTCGACGGCGAGGTGGTGCAGACCGGCCGCACGTCGGACATGGTGTTCGACGTGCCCGACCTCATCGCCCACGTCAGCGCCGCGTTCACCCTCCTGCCGGGGGACGTGATCCTCACCGGCACGCCGCCGGGCGTGGGTCCCGTGACCGTCGGCCAGCGGGTCGAGGTGGAGATCGAGGGCATCGGCACCCTCGGCAACCCGGCGGTGGCGCGATGACCGAGCAGGTGGCCTCACCCGGCACCGCGGCGCCCGCGGGCCCTGAGGTCCGCGTGCGGTTCTGCCCCAGCCCCACCGGGGTGCCCCACGTCGGGCTGGTGCGCACGGCGCTGTTCAACTGGGCCTACGCGCGCCACACCGGTGGGAGGCTCGTCTTCCGCATCGAGGACACCGACGCCGCCCGCGACTCCGAGGAGAGCTACCACCAGCTGCTCGACGCGCTGCGGTGGCTCGGGCTGGACTGGGACGAGGGCGTCGAGGTCGGCGGGCCCCACGAGCCCTACCGGCAGAGCCAGCGTGGGGACCTCTACGCCGACGTGCTCGCCCGCCTGCTCGAGGCCGGTCACGTCTACGAGGCCTTCTCCACCGCCGACGAGGTCGAGGCCCGTCACCGGGCCGCGGGCCGTGACCCCAAGCTGGGCTACGACGGCTTCGACCGCTCTCTCACCGACGCCGACCGTGCCTCCCTGCGGGAGCAGGGTCGCGAGCCGGTGCTGCGCCTGCGGATGCCCGACCACGACATCGTCGTCGACGACCTGGTGCGCGGGGAGATCACCTTCCCGGCCGGCGCCACGCCGGACCCGGTGCTGGCCCGGGCGGGCGGTGCGCCGCTGTACACGCTGGTCAACCCCGTCGACGACGCGGCCATGGGCATCACCCACGTGCTGCGCGGCGAGGACCTGCTCTCCTCGACGCCCCGGCAGGTGGCGCTGCACGAGGCGCTGACCGCGATCGGGGCGGCGTCCGGGGTCCCGCGCTTCGGGCACCTGCCGTACGTCATGGGGGAGGGCAACCGGAAGCTGTCCAAGCGTGATCCGGAGTCGAGCCTCTTCCTGCTGCGCGAGCGCGGGTTCCTCCCCGAGGGGCTGCTGAACTACCTCTCGCTCCTGGGGTGGTCGCTGTCCGGCGAGCAGGACGTGTTCAGCCGTGACGAGCTCGTGGAGGCCTTCGACATCACCGACGTCGTGGGGGCCCCCGCGCGGTTCGACCTGGCGAAGGCCGCGGCCATCAACGGATCCCACGTGCGGATGCTCGAGCCCGGGGACTTCGCGGGTCGCGTGGTGCCCTTCCTGCGTGAGGCGGGTCTGGTGGGGGAGCCGGTGACCGACGCGCAGGTGGCCGTCATCGACGCCGCGGCGCCGCTGGTGCAGCCGCGCATCGCCCTGCTCGGCGAGGCTCCGGGCATGCTCGGGTTCCTGCTGACGCCCGACGACGCGCTGGAGGTCGAGGAGGCCGCGCGCGCCAGCCTGCGCGAGGACGCCGGCGCGGTGCTCGACGCGTCGACCGCCGCGCTGTCGAGGCTGGACGGGTGGGAGGCCTCGACCATCGAGGTGACGCTGCGCGAGGCCCTGGTCGCCGGCATGGGCCTGAAGCCCAAGGTGGCGTTCGGTCCGGTCCGGGTGGCCGTCACGGGCCGCAAGGTGTCGCCGCCGCTGTTCGAGTCCCTCGAGATCCTCGGACGGGCGAGTTCGCTGGCACGGATCGCCGCCCTGCGTGCAAGCCTGGAGGAGTGAGCTCGACAGCCGGCTACGCCGACGACGTGCCCCTGGCGGGGCCTCCACCATCCGTCGCGCCGCCACCGCCACCCCCGACGGCGCCGCGCCCGTACACCCAGCTGCTGCGCGGGGCTCGTCACCGCTGGTGGCGGCCCCTGGTGTCCACCGCGGTGGTGCTGCCAGGGATCGTGGGCGGGCTGGCGTTCACGGCGATCGTCATCGCCGTGGGCATCTTCCTCGATCCGGGGCTGAGCGTCGCGGACCTCACGGGCAACGCGGGGACCACCGCTCTGCTGAGCACCTGGTGGGTGTTCCTCGTCAACAACCTCTTCCTGGCCTTCGGCATCCCGCTGGCCATGCTCGCGGTGTGGGCGGGCCACGCCTGGCGCCCACGGTGGGTGCTCTCGGTGGTGGGCGCCGTGCGCTGGCGATACCTCGGGGAGGCGGCGCTCGTCTCGCTGGTGTTCTTCGGGCTGGCCACGGGGATCGCCTTCGCCGTGGATCCGGCCACCGCGTGGGCCCCGGAGCGGGACGCGGCGATCATCCTCGTCGCCGTGCTGCTCACCACGCCGTTCCAGGCCGCGGGGGAGGAGCTCATCTTCCGCGGGTGGCTCAGCCAGGCGCTCGGCTCGTGGTTCGCGGGCGCCATGGTCGGTGCCGTGGTGGCCGGCGCCGTGTCCGCGTCGCTGTTCGCCCTCGCGCACGGGAGCCAGGGGCCGTGGCTCTTCGCGGACCGCTTCGCCTTCGGGGTGATCGCCTCGATCCTCGCCTGGCGCACCGGCGGTCTCGAGGCAGGCATCGCCGCTCACGCCCTGAACAACATGGTCATCTTCGTGCCCGTGGTCCTCACCGGGCAGCTGGCCGGCGCGCTGGACCCGGGGGACGCCACGTGGGTGCAGGTCGCCTCCGACGTCGTGGTCCTGGCCCTGCTCGTCGTGGTGCTCGACGCGCTGGCGAAGCGCCGAGGCCTGGTGCGGACCACGACGCTCCCGGCGGGCCCCGTGGGCCGGCGGTGAGCATCGGGTAGGGTCTTCCTCGGTGCGCCGGCAGGTGCTGTGCGGACGGTCGTCCTACGACGGTTCGTCTGATCTGCTGCGTTGCACTGGGGTATGGTGTAATTGGCAGCACGCCTGATTCTGGTTCAGCTAGTCTAGGTTCGAGTCCTGGTACCCCAGCGGCCCCGTTGTGTAGTGGCCTAGCACGCCGCCCTCTCAAGGCGGTAGCGCGGGTTCGAATCCCGTCGGGGCTACTCGCACCACCATGAGGTGGCGCAGAGGAGCAGACGAAGCCCGGCACGCCTCACGGTGTGCCGGGCTTCTTCGTGCTCGGCCCGCATCCTCACCGCACTCCCACCCGCACGTGGTCGACGAAGTGCGGCAGAACAGCACGGGTCGTCCGCACGTGGTCGACCAAGTGCGGATGACGGCGCGTTCGGTGCGCCTCGCTCCCCGGGTGCCCGAGGACGGGTCAGGGGCGAGGGCCGAAGCGCCGGGCCGAGAGGTCCTGGTGGGCCAGGCGTCGCAGCGCAGCGATCACCGGCTCGTACAGCGCCGTCCCGGAGACGACGTAGGTGACCGCCTCCTCGCCGCTCCCCGTGGGTACCTGCTCGATCTCGCGCGCCGCGATCGGCTCGACGGCGCGCCCGTAGCGCGCGACGACGTCCGGCGAGGCGGGCAGACCCAGGCCGTCGAGGGCCGACATCGCCGCGGCCAGCTGCCGCAGCGCCCGCGAGCCCGGGTGGACGTCCCACCCGAGGTCCTCGACCACCGACGCCGCCGCGCTGACGTCCACGTCGTCGGCCACCTCGGGCGGCAGGGCGTCGTGGGCGATGCCGAGCAGGTCGTGCAGCGACTCGGGAGGGTCGTCCACGGCGGAGGTCACCGCCCGCACCGAGGTGAGCGGCAGGCGCGCCACCTCGACGAGGGCCCGGACCAGGCGCAGGCGGCGCACGTGGCTCTCGTCGTACTGGGCCTGCGTGGGGCTGGTCGCCTCACCCGGAGGGAGAAGACCTTCGCGGAGGTAGAACTTGATCGTCGGGACCGTGACGCCCGTCGACCGGGACAGCTCGCCGATCCTCACCCCGCCTCCTTGACACAGATAGTGGCGCTCACCAATACTGAGCAGCCGCACTATCCATCCTACGGAGGTTCCGATGGCTCGACGCCAGGCTGGGCGCTGGACGCACGACCACGACGGCGACGGCGTCGTCCTCTTCCTCATCGGCATGCGGGTCGACCGCTGGTGGCGCGTCGACCGGTGGTTGCCCACGTTCCTCGCGATGCCGCGCATGATCACCGAGCTGTCCCGCGATCCTTCGCGCGGCTTCCTCGGGGCGCGGACGCTGATGGGCGCCGGCGGACCCACCGTGGTGCAGTACTGGCGCAGCAGCGCGGACCTCTACGCCTACGCCGGCGACCCGGCAGCCGAGCACCGACCGGCGTGGGCGGCCTTCAACCGCCGAGCGCGCGGCGGCCACGGGTCGGTGGGGATCTGGCACGAGACGTACGTCGTCCCGGCGGGCGGCCACGAGTCGATCTACGCCGACTGCCCCACGATGGGCCTGGCGGCCGCCGTCGGCTCCCAGCCCGTGCGCCCGGGGCGCGAGCGCGCCGCGCAGCGCCTGGCCGCGTCCGGCGCCGGCCCGTCCTGACGCCCAGCACCGATGGACCCGCCCCTGCCCCGCACCTCGATCAGCCCCCGCACCCCTGAGCCACCTGGACGTGGCTCAGGTGACCGCTGAGCGGTCAGGGAGCCGCGCGGCGCCGGCCTACGGTGATCGGGTGCACCCCCTGGCCGGCGCGCGGGCCCGCGCCTACCTGCTCGACTGCGGCGTCTACCTCGGGATCGCGGCCGCCACGGTGCCGATCGGGGTGGTCGCGCAGCGCGCCGGCTGGAAGGCGGACCGCTCCTGGGCGCTGGGCACCAGCGCCCTGCCGCCGCTGGTCGCCACGGTGCTCGCTGCCCGCCAGGAGTCCGGGCCGCGCGCAGCGACCCTGGGCAAGCGCCGCCAGGGCCTGGTCGTCAGAGCGGCCGACGGGTCCGCCCCACGCTTCGCCCGGTGCCTGCTCCGCGACGCCGTGAAGATCGGCGTCCCCTGGCAGCTCGGGCACGTGGTGGCGATCGGCGCGGCGTACGGCGGCTTCGAGCGCCGCGACCCGCTCACGCTGGCGGCGACGGCCCTGACCTACCCGCTGCTCGCCGTCATGGCGCTCGCCACGACGCGGGGTAGCGGGCGCGCCCTGCACGACCGGGTCGCCGGCACGCGGGTGCGGCGCGCGGCCTGAGCCTCGCGCCCCTCACCCCAGGTCGGGGCGGACGAGCTCGGGCAGGTCGTGGCGGCACACCCAGCGCAGCGCCCC
>JARICT010000052.1 GCA_029257185.1 Quadrisphaera sp. | reverse complement strand
AGGGCGGCGCCCGGGTCCGGGACGGCGCACAGCGCGTAGGTCGCCACCACGGTGTCCATGCGGTCGTCGGGCAGGTCCAGGGCCTGGGCGTCACCGCGCCGGACCTGCACGCGGTCGCCGAGGTGCTCTTCGGCGATGCGGGCGCTGGCGCGGGCGAGCATCTCCTCGGACAGGTCGATGCCGAGGACCCGGCGGGCGCCGGCGCCGTACAGGGGCAGGTTCAGCCCCGTGCCGACCGCCAGCTCGAGCACGTCCCCGTCGGCACGCGAGGCCGCCCACCGGCGGTGGTGGCCCAGCAGGTGGCGCTCCGCGCCGCTCATCTGCCGGTCGTAGCCCGCGGCGTGCGCGTCGAAGTACCGGCGCACCCGTTCGCTCGCCCCGCCGGGGTCGGCCTCACCATCGATCACGGGTCGAGCCTGCCACCGCCCACGGCGACGTCCAGAGCGGTTGGTGCCCTCGGGCTCGCTGCGGACGCCGCGCCCGGCAGGCCGTGACCCGCACCGCCGCGCCTCGTCAGGTCACGCGGACGGGAGGTCCGCGGCGGCGTGGGGGCCGGGGTCGGCCCAGTCGTGGTGGGGGAGGAGCTCGCGCAGCGGCCGGCTCAGCCCCGGTCCGAGCACGATCTCCGCGTCGATGTTGGCCGAGTCGATCTGGACGATGAACTCCCGGCAGCGCCCGCACGGGGGCAGCACCCACAGCCGGTCGTGCTCGTCGCGACGGACCGCCACGACGGCGGCGACGCGGTAGTGCCCGGCGGTGACCATGGCCGCGATGGCGGCGTGCTCGGCGCAGAAGCCCATCCCGCACGCGGTGTCGATGCACACCCCCGGGTAGTGGTCTCCCGTGTCGGTGACCAGGACCGACGCGACGTCACCGAAGACGCGGTGACCGTTGGTTGGAGTGCGGGCGCAGCGCGGCGCCCGCCCGAGCGATGAGGTCCTGGCGCGCAGCGGTGTCCATTCGGCAGACCCTGCCAGTGCCCCTCATGACGCCCTTGCTGGCAGCGCCCGCTCCGGCAAGCACCTGCGCGACGCCGACGGGCCGGCTGATGAGCAGAGCCCGTGAGCGACACCACGGCCCAGCACGTCCCCACCGACGACAGGTCCCTCTCGCTGGCGATCGACCGTGCTCATCGTCGCTACCGCGCGGCGCGACCGGTCTCGCAGGCGCTGGACGAGCGGGCCCGCCGGGTGCTGCCCGGCGGTGGCACCCGCACCGTCCTCGAGCTGGACCCCTTCCCGATCAAGGTCGAGCGAGGCAGCGGCGCCCGGGTGGTCGACGCCGACGGCCTCGAGTACGTCGACCTCTGCGGCAACTCCACCGCCGGTCTGCTCGGCCACGACCCCAGGCCCGAGCGCCTCGCCATCGAGGAGGCGCTCGACGGCGGCTGGTCGATCGGCGCGACGCACGCCCGGGAGGCCGAGCTCGCCGAGCTCGTGTGCGCGCGGTTCGACTCCATCGAGCAGGTGCGCTTCACCAGCTCCGGCACGGAGGCGAACCTCATGGCGCTGGGGCTCGCGCGCCACGCCACGGGGCGCTCCGGCGTGGGGCTGTTCACGGGCGGCTACCACGGCGGGGTGCTGGCCTTCGACCACGACGTCAACCCCCTCGACGTGCCCCACCGCTTCGTCGTCGCCCCCTACGACGACATCGACGGGCTCGACGAGCTGTTCGCCGACGACCTCACCTGCGTCGTCGTCGAGGCCGTCCAGGGAGCGGGCGGCTACCACCCGGCCAGGCCGGAGTTCCTCCGCGCGCTGCGGGAGAGGTGCGACGCCACCGGCGCCCTGCTGGTCCTCGACGAGGTCATGACCTCCCGGCTGCACCCCGGCGGCGCTCAGCAGGCCTACGGGGTGCGCCCGGACCTCACCACGCTGGGGAAGTACCTCGGCGCTGGGATGTCCTTCGGGGCCTTCGGCGGGCGGCGGGACCTGATGGCCCACTTCGACCGACGCGGTGGCGGCGAGCTCGTGCACGCCGGCACCTTCAACAACGACGTCGTCTCCATGGCCGCCGCGATCGCCACGCTGCGCCACGTGCTCGACGACGGCGAGCTCGACGCGCTCGACGCTCGCGCAGACCGCTTCCGTCCCCGGCTCCACGAGGTGCTGACCACCGCCGGCCTGCCGCTGCACGTCACCGGGACCGGCAGCATGCTCACCGTGCACGCCGACCGGGACTCCCGCTGGCGCGACCTCCTCGTGCACGCCCTCCTCGAGGCCGGCTTCCTGACCGGTAGGTCACCGCCGGGTGCGCTCCCGGTGCGAGCACCCCGGCCAGCAGCACGGCCGCCGCTGCCCCTCCTCGAGCTCCTCGCAGGTGCGCCGCACCCGGCGCTCGCGGGTCGGCGGGCAGCTCGTGCACCACCCCGCCGGCCAGCGGTTCGTCGCCCACCATCGTGGCGGGGCCGGACCGCGGTGCCGAGAGAGCCCGAGGTGGTCGTCGGCGCGGCCCTCCCGCGCGGCGGCGTCCCTGGCAGACGCACCGACGAGGAGCCCTCTCTGCTACGTCACCGGTCCGGCGAGACAGCAGAAAGGCCCGACCTCGGCCCACCGATACCTTCACGATCGCCTGCCCTCGCACGTCGTCTCGGCGGATGCGAAGAACCGACGCCGAGAGGTGGCGATAGGCGACGAGATGCCGTGATCAAACCGTGATGCGGAGAAGTTCCTCTTCTCACCCATTCATCCGCGAGAGGCACCGATGAACCCCTACCGTTCTGCTACCTCGCTCCGATGGAGGAGCGAGGCCACTCATGGAGGAGAAGATCATGGCCGCTCGCCGTCTCGCCCGTCTCATCGAGGCCCCTTCGTCATCAAAGGCGTCCTCACCGTCGCCCCGGCCTCGCCGGGCACGATCGTCGCGTCGCGGTCCTGCTGCCCTCGCCGCGGGGGCTCTGGGGCTGGCGATCATGGCCGGGACGGCCAGCAGCGCCGCCGCCGACACGGGCTCGCCGTCGGCGCCGGCCCCCGGCTGCACGGTCTCGTGGGGGTCGGACGAGAAGGTCGCCGACGTCGAGGAGCAGTCGGTCACCGCGCTGGTCGGCGTCCGCGCCGGTCGGCACCAGTGCTACGACCGGCTGGTCGTCGACCTGTTCTCCCAGCCGCCCGGCGGCTACGCGGTGAGCTATGTGGACCCGTCGAGCGCCCAGGACAGCGGCGTCCGCGGCGGGGCTGCCCTGGCGGTCCGGGTGGACGGGGGCGTGCTCACCGAGATGGAGGACATCACCGGCTACGCCCCCTCGGTGGCCGGCTTCCGCACCTTTCGTGAGGTGACGCCCTTCACCACGTCCGAGGACCTGGAGACCACCTGGCAGAGCACGTCGCAGGCGACGCTGGGCGTCCGCGCCCGGCTGCCCTTCCGAGCGTTCCTCCTGCCCGGCGCCGGCGGCGAGGGGGCGCGCCTGGTGGTCGACGTCGCCCACCGGTGGTGATCGGCGGCACCGTCCGGGGCTGATACGTCCAGCAGCACCACGGCGCCGGGAGACGGCGACGTCGGCACCGGCGCCCGCTCGTGGTCAGGCTCTGGGGCCTGACCACGAGCAGGCTCACCGATGCTGCTCCGAGAAGATCCCGTTCCTCCCGCCCCGGTCTTCTCGACGATGACGGTCATCTCCCGTGGGATGTTCCCGCGCGCTGCCGTGCGTGGGCGACGCGTCATTCTTCAGCGCCCCAGCGTCATCGCCGTCTCGAGGAGCATCGCGTGGACGAAGGCCTGGGGCAGGTTGCCGCGCAGCTGGCGCTGGGTCACGTCGAACTCCTCGGCGAGCAGCCCCGGGGCGCCCGCTGCGGCGCGGTTGCGCTCGAAGGCCCGGAAGGCCGCGACCTGGTGCGCGGCGCCGCCCTCGCCGTCGCCGGCCGCGAGCGCCGACCGTGCCTGCTGGTGCTCGGCCAGCGCCACGACGAACCCGCACAGCAGGAACGCTCCCTCGTTGGCGCCGAGCGGGCGGCCGTCGTGGGCGAAGCGGTACACGTAGCCGTCCTCGACGAGGGAGGACCTCACGTGGGCCAGCGTGGCGAGGGTGCGGGGGTCGTCGGCCGCCACGGCGCCGCGCACGGCCGCGAGCAGCAGCGCGGTGTCGGTGCCGCCGTGCTCGGGGCTGCGCTGCCACCACCCCTCCGGTGCCAGGCAGCGGGTCGCGGTCTCGGCCATGATCGTCTCGGCGAGGGCCAGCTGAGCGCCGGCGTCGTCGACCCCGCCCGCTCGGGCCCACGCGCGCAGCCCCGCCACGCACGCCAGGCGGGACTGGGTCCACCACGCGGTGTCCAGCTCCCAGAGGCCGGCGTCGGGCTCGCGCCAGAGCTGGTCGATGGCCGCGACGAGGGAGCGCGCTGCCTCCTCGGTGCGGGCGGTGGCGTGGCCGCTGCTCGCGGCGGCGGCGCAGACGAGGAGGAGGTCGCCGTAGGTGTCGAGCTGGTGCTGGGCGCCGGCGTCGTTGCCGACGACGGTGCGTCCGCCCGGGTAGCCGGGCAGGTCGAGCACCACCTCGCCGGGCACGGGGGAGCCGTCGGTGCGGTATGCCGGGGCCAGGGACGCGGGGTGCTCGAGCACCCGGTCGGTCAGCCACCCGAGCTGGCGGGTGAACAGCTCGACGACGAGGGCGTCACCGCTGCCGTGCGCTCCGTCGCCCGCGCGCTCGGCGGTGACCTGGTGGCGGCGCTGCTGGCCGGTGCTCGCGGGCGCGGCTGCGGCGGGGGTGGTGGGCAGGGCGCTGGCCAGGGCCAGGCACGTCCACGCCTGGTCGCGCATCCAGGTGTAGCGGTAGTCGTAGGCGCGGTCCCCGTCGACGTGCTCGGGCAGGGACGTCGTGGCAGCGGCGACCATCGCGCCGCCCGGGGTGGTGAGGCCGGCCAGGACCGCGAAGGCGTGGCGCACGTCGCGGCGCGCCACCACGCCCTCCAGCCGGGGCACCGCGCTCGCCCACGCCGTCCCGGTGGTCTCCCAGGCGCGGTCGGGGTCCACCGCGGGCCGGTCGGTGAGCGGCTCGCAGGAGACCTCGAGCACCAGGTCGTGCTGCGCGCCCGCAGGCAGGCGCAGGTGCAGGCGGATGCCGTCGGGCCCGGACCGTGCGCCCTGACGTCGGCTCCCGCCCGCGCCGTCGTCGCCGCCCTGGCCCTGGCCCTCGCCCTCACCGTCGCCGTCGGTGCGGTGGGCCGCCCGCGCGCCGGACAGCCGCCAGTGCACGTCCCCGGTGCGGCCGGTGTAGACGCCGTCGCCCACCCGCTCGACGTCGGTGGAGGGCCGCCGGCCGTAGTCGCCGCACACGTCCACGAGCACGTCCACGCCGACGTCGCCGGACTCCGCGACCAGGCGGCGCAGCAGCACGGCCGTGCCCGGGTCCGAGGGCATGGCGAGGGCCTCGCGGCAGGAGAGCACGTGGTCGGTTCCGATCCACTGGTTGCGGAAGATCAGCGAGCCGTCCTCGTAGTGCCCGCCCCACACCGAGCGGCCCTGCGGGGTGACCGTGAACGCCCCGCCGCCGCCGATGATGGGCGCGAGCACCGCGTCGTCGTCCCAACCGGGCGCGCACAGCCACGCGACGTCCCCGCGAGGCCCGTACAGCGCGCCGCGGTGCCCGTCGGCGACCAGGGCGTAGTCGCGCAGCACCTCGGGGGCGAAACCGTCGGGGCTGTCCATCAGCTGACCACGTCCTTCGTCGAGAAGCGCCACCACGCGGCCACCAGCGCCACGATCGCCCACGAGATCGAGACCGCCGCGCCGCGGATCACGGAGGAGTAGTCGACCACGGGGGAGAACAGGTCCAGCCACGCCCCCGCGTCGTGCGTGGGCAGCCACACCCGCAGGTCCCCCAGCGCGGTGATGGAGTCGAGGATGTTCGACAGGATCAGCAGCAGCACCGCCCCGCCCACGGCGCCCAGCGCCGCGTCGGTGAGCGTGCCCAGCCAGAACGCCACCGCGGCGACCCACAGCAGCGAGACGAAGACGTACGCCACCGACCCCGCGAGGCGCAGGGCCCCCTCGCCGAACGGCAGGGTGGTGCCGAGGATCGTCGAGAGGTCCCCGCCGCCGTAGAAGAGCGTGCCGAACGCCAGCGCCGAGGCCACGATGCCCACCACCGCGAGCAGCCCGCTGGCCAGGCCGACCGCGAGCTTCACCCCCAGCAGGCGGCGGCGCGGCACGGGCGCCGCGAGGAGGTAGCGCAGCGAGCCCCACGTCGCCTCCGAGGCGATGCAGTCGCCGGCGAACAGCGCGACCGCGACCGCCAGCAGGAACCCCGACGACGCCAGCAGGATGAACACCGCGAAGTTCAGCCCCGAGCTGGTCGCCAGCGCCACCAGTGACGCGCCGCCGTCCCCGCCGTCGTCGTCCCCGAGGGCGAAGGCGCCCACCACCAGCAGGGGCAGCGCGAGCACCAGGCCGAGGACCACGAGCGTGCGACGCCGGCCGGCCTGGCGGCGCACCTCCACCAGGAGGGGGAGCGGGGTGCTGCGCCGGCCCGCCGCGACGGGCCGCGGCGACGCGGCGGGGGTTCGCTGTGACATCACTGCTCTCCGACGAGCTCGAGGAAGACCTGCTCCAGGTGGCGCCGGGGGACCACGGCCCGCACCGACACGCCCGCGCGCACCAGCGCGGCGACCACGTCGTCCGCGGCCGGCGCGCCCTCGCCGGGCGCGAGGGTGACGACGAGCCGGTCGCCCTCGCCCCCGTCGGCCACCACCTCCGGCGGTTCGCCCCCGACGTCCAGGGCGCGCACGACGCCCAGGGCCCGCTGCGCCTCGCCGTCGCCCACGTCGACCGTCACGGCGCTCGCGGTGCCCACGAGGTCGGCCACCGACCCCTGCGCGAGCACCGTGCCGCGCGCCATGACCACGACGTGGCTGCACGTCGCCTCGACCTCGGCGAGCAGGTGGGAGGAGACGATGACGGTGCGCCCCGTGGCCGCGTAGTCGCGCAGGACCTGGCGCATCGCGGTGATCTGCGGCGGGTCGAGGCCGTTGGTGGGCTCGTCGAGGACCAGCAGCTCGGGCAGCCCCAGCAGCGCGGAGGCGATGCCGAGCCGCATGCGCATCCCCTGGCTGTAGGAGCCCACCCGGCGCTCCACGCGGTCACCGAGGTCGGCGACGGCCAGCGCCTGGTCCAGGTGGGCGTCGGCGGCCGGGCGCCCGGTGGCGCGCCAGAACAGCTCGAGGTTCTCCCTGCCCGACAGGTGGGGCAGGAACCCCGTGCCCTCGACCAGCGCCCCGACCCGGGCCAGCACCGGCGCGCCGGGCGTCACGGGCGTGCCCAGCAGCTCCACGGACCCCTGCGTGGGGCGGACCAGACCGAGCACCACGCGCAGCGCCGTGGTCTTGCCCGCGCCGTTGGGCCCCAGCAGCCCCACCACCTGGCCCCGGCGCACCGTGAACGACGCGTCGTCGACGGCGCGCACCCCGCCGCGGTACTCCAGGACGAGGTGGTCGACGCGCAGCACCACGTCGGTGTCGTCACCCTCACCGGTGCCGCTCGCCGCAGCGGTGGTGCCCGTCGCCGCAGCGCTGCCCGTGGCGGGCCGCCGTCGGGCGCGCCGTCGCGCCACCGCCAGCACGAGAGCGCCCACCAGGGCCAGGCCGGCGAGCACCGCGGCGACCACGACCTGCGCGGTGGGCACGGTGGTGGCCGACTCCAGCGGCGGCGCCGCGGAGTTGCCCGTCGCCGTGGGCGTGACGCTCAGGTCGCCGGCCAGGGCCACGGTGTGCAGCGCCGGCGCGCTCGGCATCGCGTACCCGGAGTCGGTGGAGGCGACCACCAGCCGCAGCCGGTTCCCCGCGGGGACCTCGCGCGCCACGGCGGGCAGCCCCACCCGCACCCGGGCGGGTCCGCCACCTGTCGTCACGCGCAGCGGCGCCACCCCGCCTCCCGGCAGGACGGCGGCGCCGTCGGGGTCCACGTCGTACAGCGCGGCGAACAGCACCGCGGACCCCGTCGGCGCCTCGACCGCCAGGTCCACCGACACCGGACCGGCCAGGGACAGGCCGTCCGTCAGCGGCTCGGTGGTGAACACCGCGCTCTGCCCGGGCACCACCGACCCCGCCGCGAGCGCGGGCACCGGCAGCGACCCCAGCACCCCCAGCCCCGGGATGGACGTGCGGGCCGCCGGGACCCCGCCGGCCGGGAACAGCAGCGGCTGGGCCTCCGGCGCCCCCGGCGGACCGGCCAGGGGGAGCGCCGTGGTCGCCCGCTCCTGCGCCGCGCGGGGCGCGGGGATGGTGTCCTGGGCGCGCAGCGGCGCCACGAAGCCGCCGCCGTCGTCGTCGGAGCCCGTTCCGTCGGGGTCCTGACCGCCACCGCCCCCACCGGCCAGCGCCGCCACGGCCGGCAGGGGCAGGGCGTACGTGAACGCCCGCCTGCCGTCCCCAGCACCGTTCGCGGGACGGTCCCTGCGTGGTACCAGGTGCTCACCGAAGAACTCGCGGGTGCGCACCCGGAAGTCCGCGGCCAGCTCACCGATCGCGTCGTGGCCGCCCGTCGACCAGGCGAGGGTGACCGGCGCCCCAGCGCCGCGCAGCTGCGCGGCGTTCGCCAGGGAAGCGTCCAGCCCGAAGAGGGTGTCCGCCTCGCCCTGCACCAGCAGCGCCGGCGCGCTCGCACCGTCCAGCACGCGCGCGGGGCTCGAGGCCTCCAGCAGCGCCGTGAGCTCCGGCGTCGGCACGCCCCCACCCTCGAGGGTGCGCAGGTACGCCGCGCAGAAGTCCTCCGCCAGGCGCCCGCAGCCCGGGCGCGGCGACGACGCGCCCGGCGCCAGCTCGACCGCAGCGCCGTCGGCGCCGCGCGCCGGCGCCGACGGCCGCAGCAGCTGCCCCACCCACGCCTCCTTCAGCACCCCCGGAGCCGGCGGTGACCCGTCCAGGGCGCTCGCGGACTGCGGAGTCAGCGAGGCCGCCAGGTCGTGCCAGGTGATCGCCGCGGCCACCGCGTCCACGCGCGGGTCGGTGCCCTCCGCGAGCAGCGCCGCCGCCCCGCCGTAGGACGCGCCCGCCACTCCCACCACGGGGTCGGCGCCCCGCGCGGCGCCCTGGCCGGGGTCGCCCCCGTCGTCGCGCTCGACGTCGGGGCGCCCCGCCAGCAGGTCGACGACGCCCGCCACGTCGGCGCCCTCGTAGTCCGGCGAGCCCAGGTGGATGCGGCCCCCCGACGCCCCGAACCCGCGGGCGGTGTACGTCGCGACCACGTGGCCGCGCCGGGCCAGGTCCTCCGCCTGGCCGGCCAGGTCGTCCTTGCTGCCCCCGTAGCCGTGCGCCAGCACCACCGCCGGCCAGCCCGTCGCCGGCGCGTCGTCGCCGGGGACGAAGACCGTGGCGTCCAGGCCCACCGGCGACCCGTCCGGCTCAGGGCCCACGGCCACCACCGCGTCCTCCGTGGTCGGGGCCACCTCGGAGGTCGCAGCCGCGGCGCTGGCCCCCGGCGCCCCCGCCACGACGAGCCCGCACGCGGCGAGCACCGCGCCCACCGTGCCGGCCGCCACGGCCCGCACCGAGGGTCGGGGCCGGCGGGGGGAGGTCATCACGGGCGACAACCCGCGCACACGCATCACCGGCGCCATGGTGGCACCGCGGCGCCCGGACCGGCGGGCGGAGCGAGGTGAGCCGCACCACGGACCGCTCGACGCGAGCCCCGCGCGGCGGCATGATCGAAGGGTGCCTCCCACCAAGCCACGCGTGCGCCCCGGCGACATCACCGCTGCCGACGGGTCGGTGACGCTCACCGCCCCCGACGAGCTCGTGCTGCCGCCCCTGGACGTCGAGGCCGGCGGCCACCGCCTCCACCAGGGCGCCCCGGTCCGCGTCGGGGTCACGGTCGAGCACGTCGACACCGCCGACCTGGCCCTGCTCCGCTCCAGCACCGCGCTGACCCGCCGCGACCTCGCCGGAGACGTCGACGCGCTGCCCACCAGCCTCCTCGACGAGGTGGGACCGTGGTCCGGGTGGAGGCTCGACGCCCCCGACGACGACGGGGTCAGCACCTCCCGGCACCTGCCCCAGGAGCACTCGTCGGGCACCGTCCCGCCCGAGGCGGCACGGTGGCTGCACGCCACCGTCCGCCGGCGCGAGCTGGTCACCGTCCTGCGCACCCGCGCCGAGGTCACCCTGCACCCGCTCACCGCCCCGACCGGGGAGGGCGACGACACCGACACCCAGGACGCGCCCTCCGACGTCCTCCACGTCGTCGAGCGCCTCGTCACCTCCACGGTGCCCGGCCGCGGCGTCGCCACCACCTCGCGCGAGCTGCGCGTCGCCCCCGCCGCCGGGAGCACCCGGCTGCGCCGGCGCGAGAGCGCAGCACTGGTCACCGCGGCCGTCGCCGCTCTCGTCGACGCCGGCGCCAGCCCCCTCGGCGCCGCCGACGTCGCCGCCCGCGGCAGCCGCGCCACCGCCGTGCTGCGCCGCGGCCTCGACGCCGCGGACCCCGGCAGCGCCCCGCCACCGCGGCCCACCCCTCGCGGCCTGACGATGACCAGCCCCGCCCACGAGGTGGTCCGCGCCGCCAGCGGAGCCACCCTCGACGAGCTCGTCGCCGCCGACCGCGGATGGCGCGGGCTCGCCGACCGCGTCGCCGGGTCCACCCGGGCCTCGCCCCCCGGGACCGACGACGACCCCGTGCTCGCGGGGCTCGCCGCCCTCGCCCGCAGCGCCCAGCGGACCCGCGCCGCCGCCGTCATGAGCGCCGCCCTGCGCCCAGGAGCTCCACCCCCGGGGCCGTCGACGATCGACGAGCTCGTGTGGATCGGCTCCCTCGTCGATGACGCCCGGCGCGCCCACGGCGTCGCCAGCCTCCTCGCGAGCCTGCTGCGCACGTCACCGGTCCAGACCGTGCGCGGACGGGCCCGCGAGACCCTGCTCGCCCTCACCAGCGACCGCGTCGACGCCGCGACCGCCGCCCTGGACGACGCCCTGTCCGGCTCCCGCTACCTCGACCTCCTCGACGCGCTCGACACCGCGACCGGCCAGGACGACGAGCCCGTCGAGCCCGCCGACCACCCCCGTCCGCCGCCCGCACGCTCCCTGCTCACCCGGCTGGCGCGCACCACGGACCGGCGCCTGGTCGACGACGTCGAGTCCGTCGACGTCGCCCTGGACCAGGCCAGCCACGACGCACTCCTGGAGCGGGTGCGCCACGCGTCCGCGTCCGCCTCAGCCCTCGCCGGGGTGCTCGCCGACGTCACCGGCGCCGACTCCAGCCCCTACGCGCAGGACGTCGGCGCCGTCGCAGCCCACCTCGCGAGCCACGCCGACACCGTGCGCGCCCGCGACCTCCTCGAGCAGGAGGCGCTCGCGGCCGACGCCGAGGGGCTCAGCTCCTTCACCCACGGGCGCCTGCACGCCCAGGTCACCGAGAGGGGCAACGGGTTCGAGGCTGCCTACGAGAGCCGCTGGGCACAGGCCTCCAGGCTGCGCACCCGCCGCTGGATGACGTGAGACCGCCGCGCACGGGCAGTGCGGCCCGCACGGTGCGCCTCCTCCGCTCTCGTCGCCGGTGATCACCGGCGCCGCACCCCCGCCGCCCATGGCGTCCCCGGTGCACCCCGAGGGGGACCACGTCGGCTCCAGCGGTGCGAGGACCACGCGGGTCACGGGATGGCGCTCGAGGCAGCCGGCCGCGGACGCCGGGTCCGGTGAGAGCGCCGGGTCGGCCGGGGGTGGAGGCGCTGACACCGGTGCGGCGGCTGGCTCAAGAGCGAGAGCCAGAGCGGGCGCTGGACCAGGGACGGCCGCAGGGGCGCCGACAGGCGCGGGCGCGGGAGGCGACGCGGGGGTCGCCACGGGGGGGTGCGCGGGGGCCGGCGCCGGGGGAGTGGTGACCGCGGTGGGCGCTCTCGGCGGCTCGACCACGGCCCCGCGCGGAGCCGTGATCACCGGCGTCGCCCGAGGGGCGTCGGCGCGCGGCGCCGCGGCCCTCTCGGCGCGGCTGCGCGACCCCTCGGCAGCCGGCATCTCCGGGGCCATCGGGTTCCCCGGGGTCCGGTAGCCGGGAGGACGCGCCCGGTCCGCGACGGCGCGCTCGCGCGCCGCGGCGTCCAGATCACCGCTCGTGGCGCCCACCGCCACCCCGGCGTCGACGCCCGCCGCGACCCCCCGCTGCACGCGGACGCCCCCGCCGACGCCACGCGCCGCGAGCGCCCCCACGCTTCCCGTGCCACCCGTCCCGAGGCCCGCAGCCAGCCCCGGCAGCTGCTGGCCCAGCCACATCAGCGGGTCCTGGACCAGCATGTCGACGTCCACGAGGCGGGCGCCCGCCTCGACCGGGTGCTCAGCGATGAAGGTGACCGCCCCGGCGACCTCCTCGTGGGTCCTGGCGCTGCCCTCCGGATCCACCAGCGCGTACGTCGAGGACAACCTCACGGCGACCGCGAGCCCGCTCAGCACCGCCTCCACCCCGATCACCGCTCCGATGGCCACGCTCCTGGCGCCGTCGAGGAACACCTCGGTCTCGCCCGGCCCGGGCGGAGCGTCCCGCGCGCCGCGGCCGACGACCGCCTCGGTCCGCGCCGCTGACACCTCCAGCTCACCGGCCAGGGCCCGCGCCGCCGCCGCCAGCCGCTCACGCTCGAGCCCCGCAGCGCCGGCGCGCACGGGATCGGCGGCCGCCACCTCCAGGTCCGCGAGCCCCAGCGCCACCCGGCGAGCCCTGGCGCTGACGTCCTCGACCACCCGCACGTGGCTCTCCAGCGCGCCGGCGCAGTCGCCGAACACGGCGCTCGCGGCCGTCACGACCGAGCGCTGAGCCCCGAGCAGCGCGAACCCTGCGGCGCTGGCCGCCCCCTGCCACCCGTCAGCCCCCACCGGGAGCAGGTCCGCGACGAGGCCCAGGACGTCGGCGGCACCGCGCAGGTGCGCGGCCAGCTCGACGGCCGGCCCCGGGTCGAGCGCCGCCAGGTCCTCCGGCCCGCGGGCGTCCCCGATCACGCGCCCGGCTCGGCGGCCGCGAAGGAGGACGCCGCGCCCGTCTCGACGTTCTCGTACGCCACGACGACGGCGCCCAGGGCCGCCTGGAGCCGGTACAGGTCACCGTGGAGGTTGTCCATCTGCGGCGACCACCGGGAGCGGAGGTCGGCGAGGGCCGCGTCCAGCGCGGCGCTCCCCGTGCCCAGGTCCGGGGCGCGGTGCCCGAAGAGCGTGGTCCTCATCGCTCCCACGTCGTCCGCGCCCCGGCGCACGATCGCCGCCAGGGACGCCACCGCCTCGGTGGTCACGCTGATGTTCACGGCTGCTCCTCATGCCCGGGAACAACAGACGGTAGGAGCATCGCCGCCGGGGTTGCTCGAACCGTCCACAGGCCACGCAGGGTGACCAGAGGCGACAGGCGGTCGAAGGTTGGCCCGTCTTCTCGTGAACCCCTGGCCCGCGGTGCCGAGAGGGGACATGCTCGGAGGATCCAGCCCGTGCAGCACCGCGCGGGCTGGCGACGAGAGGAACCCCCATGAGCGACGAGACCGCGACGCCCTCCACGACCCTCGCCAGCCGCACGGACGAGCCCGCGACCGCACCGGCGAGCCGGCCCGTCCTCGGCTCGGTGGCGAACCCGCGCCGCACCCGGCGCTGACCGCCCAGGTCAGCGGGCGGGGAGCACCCGCAACCGCACGGTGTGCTCCATCGCCCGCAGCTCCGCCAGCGTCTCCTCGTCCACCGCGAGGTCGATGTCGATGAGCACGTAGCCGAGCTCCCCCTGGGTGGCGAGGTACTGCCCGGTCACGTTCACCTCGTGGCGGGCGAGCACCGCCCCCACCGCAGCGAGCACCCCCGGCACGTTGTCGTGCACCAGGGACAGCCGGGTGCCGGCGGTGTGGCCGGGTGACACCGCCGGCAGGTTCACGCTCAGTGACGTGGAGCCGCGCAGGACGAAGCTGCGGAGCTTCGAGGCCGCGAACCGGCCGATGTCCACCTGGGCCTCCTCGGTCGACCCGCCGATGTGCGGCGTGAGGATGACGTTGGGCAGCCCCCGCAGCCGCGACGTGAACGGGTCGCCGCTCCTGGCCGGCTCGTCGGGGAAGACGTCGATGGCGGCCCCCGCGAGGTGCCCGCTCACGAGGGCGTCGTGCAGCGCCTCGTGGTCGACGAGGAACCCCCGCGAGAGGTTGAGGAAGTGGGCCCCCGGCTTCATGGCGGCCATCTGCTCGGCGCCGAACAACCCGGAGTTCCCGGCACGGCCGTCGACGTGCAGCGTCACCACGTCCGCCCAGCCCAGCACCTCCTCGAGGGTGCTCATGCGCACGGCGTTGCCGAGGGCGAGCTTCTCGGCGGTGTCGAAGAAGGCCACCGACATCCCCAGGGCCTCGGCGAGCACCGACAGCTGGCTGCCGATGTTGCCGTACCCGACGATGCCGAGACGGCGGCCGCGCACCTCGTGCGCACCGACCGACGACTTCACCCACGTGCCCTCGTGCAGGGCGTGGCTGCGCGGGGTCAGCTGCCGCGTCAGGGAGATGATCTCTGCGATCGCCAGCTCGACCACGGAGCGGGTGTTGGAGAACGGGGCGTTGAAGACCGCGACGCCCTCGCGGGCGCACGCCTCGAGGTCCACCTGGTTCGTCCCGATGCAGAACGCGCCGACGGCCAGCAGGCTCTCGCCCGCCGACTCCACCACGTCGGCGCTCACCCTGGACTGGCTGCGGATCCCCAGCAGCTCCACCCCCTCGAGGGCAGCCGCCAGGTCCGCGCCGACCAGGGCTCCCGGGTGCGTGCGCACGTCGTAGCCCGCCTCGCGGAGGATCTCCTCGGCGTCGGGGTGGATGTTCTCCAGGAGCAGGGCGCGCGGGCGGGTGGTGGGCACCGGGGGCATGCTGCCAGCCGCGCGGGACCGACCGCGCCGGCGGGCGACGCGGCGCGCGAGCGGGCATCGTGGCGCTCATGAGCGGCCCCTCGGGCGCCCCGCCCGCCCAGACCCCGCCCGTCGTCGGTCCGCAGCACGGACCGGTCAGCGTGCTGATCACGTCCGACACGCACGGCCCTCGCTCGTCACCCCTGCCCCGCGAGCTGCTGGACGCCGCGGCCGCGGCCGACGTCGTCCTCCACGCGGGTGACTGGTGCGACGCCGCGACCTGGCACCAGCTCGACGAGGCGTCCCGGGTCCTGGTGGGGGTGGCGGGCAACAACGACGGCCGCGACCTCCACGAGAGGCTCCCGGAGGTCGCGAACGTGATGATCGGGGGACTGCGGGTGGTGGTCGTCCACGACAGCGGTCCCAGCGCCGGCCGGGAGCGACGGTGCGCTCGCCGGTTCCCGCTCGCCGACGTCCTGGTCTTCGGCCACAGCCACATTCCGTGGCAGACTGTCATCAACAATGATAACAGAAGCATGCACCTCCTCAATCCAGGATCACCGACAGAACCACGCCGACAACCCCGACCCAGCTACCTCACCGTCGGCGTGACCAACGGCCACATCCTCACCACCACGCTGCACGCCATGCCGCGTACGACGGCCGCGTGTCGCCGACGCGAGCAGTGACGCCGGCGTAGCGCATCGTCGACGGATCGCGCGCGCCATCCGTGAGCCGAGGTGACCGTCCGACTGGCACACTCGCCGTCGTGGACGCTCCGCATCGTGCTGCTCGGCTGGAGGACTGGTTGACCTCGCGGGTGGGCCGTCTGCTGCGCGCTCGGGGATGGCACCCCACCGTCACCGGTTTCGCCGGCTACGGCTTCACGCCGCACCGGCCGGACGCGCCCTCCGCCGAGGCGGAGGGCGGATGGGTCCGCGTGCTCGCCCGGGTCGTCCTCACGCGGCCGCGGCGGGCGGGGGAGCCCGTCGACGTGACGCCGGACGAGGGTGAGGCGCTGGGGTCGGCCGCCGTGAAGGCGCTGCGGGGGTGGCGCTCGTTCGTCACCGTCCCCGTCCCGGGGGAGCCCGTCATCGCCACGGTCGACGGCGCGGCGCACGAGCTCGTGTCCGACCGAGGCGGCTACGTCGACGCCGTGGTCCCCGCCGACCTCGCCGTCGGGGTGCACGACGTGACGCTGTCCGTGCCCGGCCACGCGGGGCCGGAGGCCGTCGCACGCACCACCGTCGTGGATCCCTCGGTGGAGCGGGGGATCGTCTGCGACATCGACGACACCGTCATGATCACCGCGCTCCCGCGTCCCCTCATCGCCTTCTGGAACACCTTCGTCCTCTACCCCCAGGCACGACGTCCGGTGCCGGGCATGGCCACGCTGCTCTCCACGATCCAGCAGAACCACCCCGGGTCCCCGATCATCTACCTCTCGACGGGCGCGTGGAACGTCGAGCCGGCCCTCCAGCGTTTCGTCGCCCGGCACGGGTTCCCCTCCGGACCCATGCTGCTCACGGACTGGGGACCGACGAACACCGGGTGGTTCCGCAGCGGACGAGAGCACAAGCGCGCCGCCCTGGCACGCCTCGCCCACGAGCTCCCGCACGTCGTGTGGGTGCTCGTGGGCGACGACGGACAGCACGACCCCGCCGTGTACGGCGAGTTCGCCTCGGAGCACCCCCGGCTGGCTCACGCCATCGCCATCCGCCAGCTCACCCCCACGGAGCAGGTCCTCAGCCACGGGCTGCCCGTCCCGGTGACCTCCAGGGCAGGCGACGCCTCCACCCCGGAGCTCCGCGGCCCCGACGGCCTCGTCCTCCTGCGACAGCTGCGCGGCGCCGGCCTCCTGTGACGTCGCCCGGTGGTGGACGGCCCCGGGCACCGGCAGACTGCCGTCGCGGCCGGGAGCCGGCGCACCCCTCGAGAGACGGAGAGCACCACGTGCAGATCGACAAGGGCCAGATCATCTCGCTCCTGAAGTCCCAGGGCGACCACTCCAGGGCCGACTCCGCTGACAGCGAGCTGCCGCAGAAGGTCGACACCGACAAGGACGCCGGCCTGCTGAGCAAGCTCGGCATCGACCCCATGGACCTGGTGAAGAAGTTCGCGGGCGACAGCGGCATCGGCAAGAAGCTGGGCGGCCTGCTCGGCTGAGCCCGCTGAGTTCCTCCGGGCGAGCCCGCACCGGGCCGCAGCAGCCCGGTGACAGCCCGATCCGTGGTGGCCCGATCCCTGGTGGTCGGAGGACGGCGCCTACCGTCACACCATGTCCCTGCGCCACCTCATGCTCTCGCGCTCCCCGCTCGACCGCGTCGCGGTCGAGCGGGGACGTCCCGGCCTCCTCGACGACGCGTGGGCCGACGAGCGCACCCGGGTCCTGCGGTGGAGCGACGGCAGGTCCCCGCTGGCCGCGGAGACCGACGCGACGGGTGGACGCCACCTGGACCTCGTGCCGCCCTCGGCCGTGGGGGAGCGTGAGCTCACCGTGCTGCTGGGCCGTGAGCCCGACGGCACGCTGCACCTGGCGGCCCGCGTGCCCCACGAGCGCGCCGAGGACGACGGGTGGGAGGACCTGCGGGTCGCCGCCCTCTCGCTGGGCCAGCGCGACGCCGGGCTGCTCACCGTGGCGTCGGCGCTGCTGCGGTGGCACCAGACGCACACCCACTGCCCCCGGTGCGGCGCCGCCACGGACGTGGAGCAGGCGGGGTGGGTCACCCGCTGCCCGGCGGACGGCAGCTCCCACTTCCCCCGGACGGACCCCGCGGTCATCATGGCCGTGGTCGACGACCAGGACCGCATCCTGCTGGGGCACAACCCGGCGTGGCCGCAGGGGAGGTACTCCACGCTGGCCGGGTTCGTGGAGCCGGGGGAGACCCTCGAGGACGCCGTGCGTCGCGAGGTCGCCGAGGAGACCGGCGTGCTCGTCGGGGACGTCGCGTACCTGGGCGACCAGCCGTGGCCCTTCCCCGCGTCGCTGATGCTGGGGTTCCGCGCCAGGGCCATCTCGTCCGCGGTGGACACCGACGGCCACGAGATCACCGACGCACGCTGGTTCACGCGCGAGGGGCTCGCCGAGGCCACGGCCACCCAGGGAGTGATCCTTCCCGGCCCGGTCTCGATCTCCCACCGCCTCATCGAGGACTGGTACGGCGAGCCCCTCCCCGACTCACCCGGCTGGCGCTGATGGGAGAGGGGTCGCCAGCGCTCCTGGACTGGCGGCGGCGGACCGCAGACCTGTACGCCGATGTCCGCCTGACCGCGGCCACCGATCCGGCGGGCGCGCACGCGCTGTGGCGCACCGGCCGCGACGCCATGATGGCCACGCACCCGGCCAGCCCGCTGGTCCCCGGCGACCCGAGGCGTGCGTCGGGCCTGCCGTGCGCGCCCTACGACGACTCGCTGCGGTTCACCGCGGTCATCGAGCCGGCGACGGCGGGTGCAGGGGCGTTCACCGCCACCACCGGGACGGACGGCGACGTGGGTTTCGAACGTCTCGGCACGCTCACCCTCTGCGGGCTGGGACGCCTGGACGCCTGGTGGCTCACCGGCTACGGCGGCGGTCTGTGGGTGCCGGTGCGCGACGGCGGCAGCGGCTCCCTGAGCTACGGCGGTGGGCGCTACCTCCTGGACACGGTCAAGGGGGCTGACCTCGGTGCGGCGCCCCGCGACCCTGCGCGGAGCGCCGCACCCGGGGACGCCCCCCTCGTGCTCGACCTCAACTTCCTCTACGCACCCTCGTGCGCCCACGACCCCCGGTGGGCGTGCCCGCTGGCGCCACCGGGGAACCGCCTCGACGCGGTGCTCACCGCGGGCGAGCTGCTGGACTGAGGCCGGGCCGAGGGTGGCGAGCGCTCAACCCTTGCCGACGCGGCCGCTCTGGTTCTGCAGCTCGTCGATCATCTCGGAGGCCTGCGCCTTGCTGAGGTCGGCGGGCACGTCGCGCCCCGCCTCGGTGGCGAGCGTCGCCAGGTAGCTCTTCTGCGCCCCGGTCGCCGGCTCCCCGCCCGTGACCCAGTCCTCGGGGTCCTTCACCGCGGTGGGGTCGTCCTGCGTGTCGTTCGGCTGGGAGGTGGGCGCGTCCGTGGCGTCGGTCGCCTCGGTGCCCTGGTCCGGCATGGTCTCGTTGACGTTCTCGCTCGACTCGGTCATGGCGCCACCGTAGGGCTCGGCCCCGACATCCGCTCCTCGTCGCCGAGCGCGCGGCCCCGCCCCGTGGTGGTCTGGTGGCATGAGGATCCTGGTCACCGGTGCGAGCGGCAACGTCGGGACGGCGCTGCGCCGCCGGCTGGCGCGCGAGGACGTCGACGTCGTGGGCATCGCCCGGCGCCCCCCGCAGAGCTCCGGCCGCACCACGTGGCACACGGTGGACCTCGGGCGGGAGGGCGCGGCCGACCGGCTGCGCCCCCTGCTCGACGGGGTCGACGCCGTGGTCCACTGCGCCTGGCGCATCCAGCCGAGCCACGACGAGGCGTCGATGCGACGGGTCAACCTCGGGGGCACGGCGGCGCTGCTCGACGCCATGTCAGGCACGCCCGACGCCGGCGCCGCGCCCGCGCACCTGGTGCACCTGTCCTCGGTGGGCACCTACGCCGCCGGGCCCACCGGCCGGGGCGGGCGCAAGATCGCCGTCGGCGAGTCCTGGGCGACCACGGGGATCGGTACGTCGCTCTACAGCCGGCAGAAGGCCGAGGTGGAGCGGATGCTGGACGCCGTGGAGACCCGGGCCGGCAGCCCGACCATCACCAGGGTCCGGCCCGGCCTCGTCCTGCAGGGCGACGCCGGACCGGAGATCTCGCGCTACTTCCTCGGCCCGCTGGTGCCCGTCAAGCCACTGCTCCGCGGGGTGCGTGCCGCCCGGTTGCCCGCCCTGCCCCTGCCGAGGGCGCTGCAGGTGCCGGTGGTCCACGCCGACGACCTCGCCGACGCGCTGTGGCTCAGCGCCCGCCAGCGCCTCGTCGGCGGCGTCAACGTCGCGGCGACCGACGGGCTGGACGCCGACGACATCGCCCGGGCTCTCGGGGCGCGCCGTACGAGCGGTCTGCCCGTGGCCGTCATGCGCGCCGCGGCAGCGATCACCTGGCGCCTGCGCCTGCAGCCGACCGATCCCGGGTGGGTCGACCTCGCCGCGGGGACGCCGCTGCTCAGCACCGACCGGGCCCGCGCCGAGCTCGGCTGGGAGCCCCGGGTCACCGCCGTCGACGCGCTCGAGCAGCTGCTGCGCGGGATGACGGACGGGAGCGGCGCCGCCACCGCGGCCCTGCGGCCCCGCACCGCGACCAGCGGCAGGATGGAGCGGTGACGCAGGACGAGGCTCCCGCGCGGCCGGGAGCGCAGGAGTGGCTGCCGAGCGACGGCGGGCTCGAGGCGCTGCGGGCGGCCGCCCCGGCCTGCCGGGGGTGCGAGCTGTGGGAGCCGGCGACCCAGGTGGTGTTCTCCGCCGGGAACCCCACCGCGGCGATCGCCATGGTCGGCGAGCAGCCCGGCGACGTCGAGGACACCCGGGGGATCCCCTTCGTGGGCCCCGCCGGCCAGCTCCTGCAGCGCGCCATGGTCGACGCGGGCGTGGCGCGCGAGGACGTGTACGTGACGAACGCCGTCAAGCACTTCCGCTTCACCCCGCGGGGCAAGCGGCGCATCCACGCCACGCCCGAGGCCGCGCACGTCGCCGCCTGCAAGCCGTGGCTGCGCGCCGAGCTCGCGGCGGTCGCTCCCCGGGTGGTGGTGTGCCTGGGAGCGACGGCCGCCAAGGCCTTGCTGGGCTCCCAGGTGCGGGTGATGCGTGACCGCGGCCGACCGATGCCGCGGGAGACCTCCGCCGGCACGTGCGTCTTCATGGTGACGGCGCACCCGTCGTCGGTCCTGCGGGTGCCGGACGTCGACGGCGCCCGGGACGAGGCCTACGCCGCCCTCGTGGCCGACCTCACGATGCTCCCGGGTCTGGTGGCCGCATGACGAGCGTGGCCTCTGCCCGAGCGCTGGCGTCCACGGGGCTGACGTGGGACCCCGCGCGGGGCGACCGCTTCGTCATCCCCGACAGGGGCATGGACGAGGAGGTGTTCGTCCTGTCCGACATGACCATCGAGACGCACGACGTCCGGACCGGTCGCGTCATCGGGTTCAACGGCACCACCGAGTGGGCCTTGGACTCCGTCGACGCCGACGACGTGCTGTGGCTGCCGGGGGAGTCAGCGCTGCGGGCCCTGCTCGGTCCCTCGTTCGGGCGTCTGGAGGCGGACGGGCTCGCGGGGTGGGCCGTCACCGTCACCGTGGACGGCGACGAGACGACCCTCACCCACCCGGACGCCGAGGAGGCCTACGCCCTCGCCCTCCTGGCGGTGCGGGCCACGACCTCCGCGGCGCTGCTGCCGCTGGCTGCCCACGCCGTGGTCGCCAGGGCCGACGCGCTCGACGCCGCGGGGGAGCGGGGCTGGACCGCCGATCGGCTCGACGTCCTCGACGCGCTGGTCCGGCGGCTGCGCGTGTGCCGCGCGAGGTTCGCCGGTGCGGACGCTGACGGGTCGCGCGAGGAGGCAGCGCTCGTCGAGGACGCCGACCCCGTCGCGGAAGACCGGTGCGGCACGTTGCGACGGGCGGTGGTGGCCGCGACGCACGCCCTGACGGGAGCGTCGGACACCGGCGTCCCGGGGGGCGGCGACGTCTCGGGGAACGCCGGTGACCAGCGGGACCCGGACGACGAGGACGCGCTGCTCGTCGACCTCGTCGTGGGGGCTCACGACCTCGGGGCCGACGACGTGGCGCAGGTCTGCGTCCGCCGGGCGGTCGACAGCGTTCGCGCCCGTGCAGGATCAGCCGGGGCGACACCGTCGAGCGTCCGCGCCGTGCAGTCCGTCGAGGCGGGCCTCGAGGAGCTCCTGGCGCTCCTCCGAGGCTGAGCCACCACCGCAGACCCGCTCCGGTGACCGGTCCCCGGCAGCTGCTCCCGATGGTCCGGTGGGCACACGGCTCAGCACACGGTGCCCCACGGGCACGCCCCACCGTGTGCTGAGCCGTGTGCCCACCGATCGGGGACCTCCGACGGTGTTGCGCGACGTCCCTCAACCGACCGGGCACCGTCCACCGCGCTGAGCGCTGTCTCAGCGCGGCGCGACGTCCCCGATCGGTGCGCAGAGGCTGGGGGGCGATCAGCTCCACCCGCGTCATCGTCGAGCGATCCGTCGCCAACCTCACGAGGTGGCGCATCCTGCGCACCGACCACCGGCGCCCCCTCGGGCACCTTCGCGACCACCCTCGCGGCCGTCCTCGCGCTGGAGCTCTGCCGACCCAGCGCAGCACCCTCACGAGTAAGCCTCGTCGTGGATGACATGCGCAGAAGCGATCATCTGCTCGAGCTCCGCGCCGGGGACCCAGTGCGCCGGCGCGGGGCCGCCCCGCAGCACCCGTTCGAGGCCGCCGGGAGCGGTCAGCGGGACGGGGGAGGCCACGAGGACCACGTTGCCGTAGCGCCGCGAGCGCAGCACCGCCGGCTCCCCGACGAGCGCGACGTGGGCGCTGCCCCCGAAGACGTCGGCCGCCGTGGCGAGCTCGTCGCGCAGCGAGGCACCCGCCGGCGCACCCGTGCGGTCGACCACGTTGGCCAGGTAGGCACCGCCGGGGCGCAGCACCCGCGCGACGTCGGCCATGAACTCCCGCGTGGCGAGGTGGCGGGGCGTGGTGTCCCCGGCGAAGGCGTCGCGGACGATCGCGTCGGCGCTGGCGTCGCGGCGGGTCGCCAGGCGCGTCCTGGCGTCACCGACCTGCAGCCGGACCGCCGGGGCCCTGGGCAGGTCCACGAGCTCGCGCACCCGCTGCGCGAGGGCGGCGTCGACCTCGACGACGACCTGCCGGGACCCGGGGCGGGCGGCGTCGAGGTGGCGGGCCAGCGCGCACGCCCCGCCGCCGAGGTGCAGCACGCTCAGCGGCGCGCCCTCGCCGGCCAGCAGGTCGGAGCCGAGGATCGCCGCGAGGTGCTGGAGGTACTCGAACTCCAGGTCCAGCAGGTTCCCCGCGGGCGCGGTGAACACCGGTGAGGAGGGGACGCCGTTGACGAACAGCGTCGCGCGCGTGGGGTCGGCGGGGTCACCCACCAGCTCGGCGGCGCCGGTGGAGGTGTCGAAGGCGCCGGTCGGCGCGGGCTCCTGGCTGGGCTGCGCCCCTGTCGACCGGCGGGAGGTCCGTGCCACGCCCACCACGGTAGAGGGGTCGACCCGCGCTCCCGCCTGGGCGACGATGCACCGGTGGACGCGAGCCCGACGCTGGACGACGCCCTGGGCGTCTACCTGGGGCACCTCCGCGTCGAGCGCGGGCTGGCTGTTCCCACGCTCAGCGCCTACCGCCGCGACCTGGGGCGCTACCTGGCGCACCTGCGGGGCCGCGGCCACGCCTCGCTGGCCACCGTGGCGGAGCAGGACGTGAGCGCCTTCACCGCGGTCCTGCGCTCGGGAGCGGACGGTGGATCGGCGCTGAGCGCCGCCTCCGCGGCCCGGGCCGTCGTCGCCGTCCGCGGCCTGCACCGGTTCGCGGCCGACGAGGGCTGGGCCGACGACGACGTCGCGTCGGCGGTCCGGCCGCCCCCGACCCGGCGGAGCCTGCCCAGGGCGCTGTCGCTGGCCCAGGTCGAGACGCTGCTCGAGGCGTCGTCCAGCGGCGGAGCCGGCAGCGCTGACGACGTCGTGGCTGGCGCCGTCGGGCTGCGGGACCGGGCGCTGCTGGAGCTGCTGTACGGCACCGGGGCGCGGATCTCCGAGCTGGTGGGCCTCGACGTCGACGACGTGGCGGAGACGGTGGGGACGGTCGGGGCGGCCGGGCCGTCCGACGACGCGGGAGCCGCCCCGCTGCTGCTCCTGCGCGGCAAGGGGGACCGGCAGCGGCTCGTGCCGGTGGGGCGCTACGCCGCGGGCGCCGTCGCGGCGTACGTGGTGCGCGGGCGCCCGGTGCTGGTGCGCGCGGCGTCGAGGTCCGGTGCGGGGGCGGCGCTGCTGGTGGGGCAGCGCGGGGCCCGTCTGTCGCGGCAGGGGGCGTGGGCGGTGGTCGCGGGCGCGGCGCAGCGCGCAGGGCTGTCCTCGGCGGTGGGTCCGCACACGCTGCGCCACTCGTACGCGACGCACCTGGTGGAGCGCGGGGCGGACGTGCGGCTGGTGCAGGAGCTGCTGGGGCACGCGTCGGTGACGACCACGCAGATCTACACGGCGGTCACGGTGGACACGCTGCGTGAGGCGTACGCGGGTGCTCATCCGCGTGCGCTGGGGTGACCGTCTCGTCCCCTTTCGGGGCGCGGCCGCTGGGGTAACCTCGGCGCCATGTCGACGCAGGTCGCCCAGGGGGCTGGTCATCCGTCCCGCCCCGGAGCCGACGGCGACGTCCCGATGGGGCCCACCGGTCGTCCGCTGAGCGAGTTCCCCGTCCCCGAGCCGGTGGGCAGCCACGGCCCTGCGCGGATCATCGCGATGTGCAACCAGAAGGGCGGCGTCGGGAAGACCACGACGACGATCAACCTCGGGGCGGCGCTGGCGGAGTACGGCCGGCGGGTGCTGATGGTGGACTTCGACCCGCAGGGCGCGCTGTCCGTGGGTCTGGGCGTGAACCCGCACGGGCTGGAGCACAGCGTGTACTCGCTGCTGATGGACCGGCGGGTCGACGCGCGCGACGTGCTGGCGCCGACGCGCTTCGAGAACATGGACGTCCTGCCCGCGAACATCGACCTGTCGGCGGCGGAGGTGCAGCTGGTCAACGAGGTGGCTCGCGAGCAGGCGCTGTCGCGGGCGCTGCGGCGGGTCGCCGACGACTACGACGTGGTGCTCGTGGACTGCCAGCCGAGCCTGGGGCTGCTGACCGTCAACGCGCTGACGGCGGCCCACGGGGTGATCATCCCGCTGGAGTGCGAGTTCTTCGCGCTGCGCGGGGTGGCGCTGCTGGTGGAGACGATCGAGAAGGTCCAGGACCGGTTGAACCCGGCGCTGAGCATCGACGGGATCCTCGCGACCATGTATGACGGGCGGACGCTGCACAGCCGCGAGGTGGTGGCCCGGGTCGTCGAGGCCTTCGGTCCGCAGGTGTTCGAGACGGTCATCGGGCGCACGGTGAAGTTCCCGGACGCGTCGGTGGCGGCCGAGCCGATCACGACGTACGCGCCGTCCCACACCGGTGCCGAGGCCTACCGGACCCTGGCGCGCGAGCTCGTGGCCCGCGGCGGGGTGGCCTGAGGCGCACCGGCCTTCTGCCACGCTGTGCGCCGGGGCTGCGAGCGTCGCGCCCCTGAATCGCGAGGAGCCTGACAGCGACATGGCGGCGTCCAGCAGGACAAGCGGCAGGGGTGGCGCGTCCACCGGGTCGGACCGGACGGCGCGCCGCGCCGGCCAGCGGGAGCGGGCGCAGGCTCCCGACGTGCACGACCCGGACGGGGTGCGCCTGCAGAAGGTGCTCGCGGCGGCCGGGGTGGGGTCGCGTCGGGCCAGCGAGGCGCTGATCTCCGCGGGTCGGGTGAGCGTGGACGGGACCGTGGTGCGTGACCTGGGGGTGCGCGTGGACCCGGACCGGGTGAGCGTGGAGCTCGACTCCCTGCCGCTGCAGCTGGACACCTCGCGCATCTACCTGGCGATCAACAAGCCCCGCGGCGTCCTGTCGACGATGCACGACCCGCAGGGGCGCCCCTCGCTCGAGGGTTTCGTGGAGGGGCGCCGTGACCGGCTCTTCCACGTCGGGCGCCTCGACGCGGACTCCGAGGGCCTGATGATCCTCACCAACGACGGTGACCTCGCGCACCGCCTGCAGCACCCGTCGTTCGAGGTGGCGAAGACCTACCTCGCCGAGGTGCGCGTGGACGGCGTCTCGGGGGTGCCCAAGGGCATCGGCACGCGGCTGCGTGCCGGGGTGGAGCTCGACGACGGGGTGGCGCGGGCTGACTCCTTCGCCCTCGTGGACTCCGTCCCGGGCCGCGCGGTGGTCGAGGTGGTGGTGCACGAGGGACGCAAGCACGTGGTGCGCCGGATGCTGGGCGCCGTGGACCTCCCGGTGGAGCGCCTGGTGCGCACCCAGATGGGCCCGGTGCACCTCGCGGACCTGAAGCCGGGCAAGAAGCGGGCGCTGAACCGCGAGGAGCTGGGGCTGCTGCGCGGGCGCGACCCGCGGCCGAAGAACGCCTCGGGCAAGCAGCGTGCTGCCCGGCCGGGCCCGGACCGGCGCCGGTGAGCCCGCTGCGGGCGGTGCGCGGCGCGGTGCAGGTCGACGCGGACGAGCGCGAGCTCCTGCTGGAGGCCACCGCCAAGCTCGTCACCGGGGTGATGCGCGCCAACGAGCTGACGGCCGAGGACCTCGTGCAGGTGATGTTCACCGCGACGCCGGACCTGACGTGCGAGTTCCCGGCGGTCGCCGCCCGGGCCGTGGGGCTCGGCGCGGTGCCGCTGATGTGCGCGGTGGAGATCGCGGTGCCCGGCTCGATGCCCCGGGTGGTGCGGCTGATGGCGCTGGCGCAGACGCCGCGCCGCCGCGAGGAGGTCCAGCACGTGTACCTGCGGGGCGCCGCCGCGCTGCGCAGGGACATCGCCCAGTGAGCGGCCCCGACAGCCCCGACAGCCCTGACACCGCCGGACCCGCCGGACCCGGCGACGGCGTCGGGGGTACCGGGCTCGTCGCGGTCGTCGGCACCGGGCTGCTCGGCGCGTCGGTGGCGATGGGTCTGCGGCGCGCCGGCATCGACGTCGCGCTGTCCGACACCTCGCCGACCGCGCTGGCGCTGGCCACCGACCTGGGGGCCGGGCGCCCGATCACCGACGACGACGAGCCGGTGCTCGTCGTCGTCGCCGCCCCGCCGGACGTGACCGCCGGCGTCGTGGGCGCGGCGCTGGCCCGCTACCCGGGCGCCGTCGTGACGGACGTGGCGTCGGTGAAGGCCGGCATCGCCGCGGAGCTGCGCGAGCGCGGGGTCGGCACCGCTCGCTACGTCGGGAGCCACCCGATGGCCGGTCGCGAGCGCTCCGGGGCGATCGCCGCGCGAGGCGACCTCTTCCTCGGGCGGCCCTGGGTGCTCTGCCCGACGCCGACCACCACCCCCGGGGCGACAGCGGCGGTGAGCGCGCTGGCCACGGTGCTCGGCGCCCCCACGTCCCGCCTCGAGGCCGCCGACCACGACGAGGCCGTCGCCCTGGTCTCCCACCTGCCCCAGGTGGCGGCGTCGCTCGTGGCGGGGCGGCTCGCAGCGGCCGACCCGGGGGCGCTGGACCTCACCGGTCAGGGGCTGCGCGACGTCACGCGCATCGCCGCGTCGGACCCGGCGCTGTGGACGGCGATCCTCGCGGCCAACGCCGTGAGCGTCGGCGCGCTGCTGACCGGGGTCCGTGACGACCTCGACCGGCTCCTGTCCGCCCTGGCGGACCTGGCAGGACCGGAGGACCCTGCCGACCGCGCGGACCCGGCCCCTCACGCCGTCCCGGCCGCGGCGCCGGTCGGCGGGACCGCCGGAGAGCGGGACGACGCCGGGCCCCGCCCGCTCGGGCCCCACGCCGTCATCGCCTCCCTCCTGGGAGCCGGCGTCGACGGGGCGGCGCGCATCCCGGGGAAGCACGGCGCGGCGGCTACCCCCTACGCGGTGGTGACCGTGCTGGTCGCGGACGCCCCCGGAGAGCTGGCGCGGCTCTTCGCCGACGTCTCCGCGGCCGGCGTCAACCTCGAGGAGCTGCACCTGGACCACTCGCCCGGCCGCGCCGTCGGGCTCGTCGAGGTGTCCGTGGCGGCCTCCGAGCGCGCCGTGCTGCTCTCCGCGCTGGGGGACCAGGGGTGGGCGGTCCACGAGGGCTGACGCGAGGAGGCCGGCCGTCCGACGATCGACGTGGACGCTGCGTCCTCGCCGCGACGCGCCGCCCCGGGGCTGGCCGCCGCGGCGTGTCGCCCGAGGGTGCAGCGTCCGCGTCGCCCCCCGCCGGGCCAGCACCTCGGGCACGTTCCCCCCGGGCCGGGGGTCAGTCCTTCGCCGCGGACCCCAGCCGGTCGCGGGCCGCGGCGGCGACGGTGAGGAGGCGGGCGTGGGC
>JARICT010000016.1 GCA_029257185.1 Quadrisphaera sp. | reverse complement strand
GACCCCGCGCTCCCGGTCACTGGCGCGGGGTCCGGTCCTGGTGGCCCCCCCGCGGCCGAGGTGTCTCAAGGGGCGGGCGGGCGCGACCGATGGGTGCACCGTGGGGGTGCGAGGTGCGACGAGCCCGGTCCGGGCGGGAGACGCACCGCGGGTCACCCCCGTGGTGAGGCTCTCCTGGGGCGTCCTGGTCGTCGGCACGCTGGTCTTCGCCGTCGCCGGCCTCGTGCGAGCCCCCGACTCCGACTCGGTGCTCCTCGACGTGGTCGTCTACGAGAGCGTCTTCCTGGCCGGCGCCGCGCTCTGCTGGTGCAGCGCGTCCCCGAGCCGGGAAGACCGCCTGGCGTGGAGGTTCGCCGCGCTCTACCTCCTGCTCTACGTCGGCGGTGACCTCTGGTACGGCCTGGTCCTCTCGCGGCTCGACGAGGTGCCCTACCCGTCGCCGGCGGACGCCTTCTACCTGCTGTCCTACCTCCCGCTGGGGGCCAGCGTCGTCGTCATGGCGCGGTCCCGCGTGCGGCGCCTGCGGGCCAGCATGTGGCTCGACGGGCTCGTGGCCGGGCTGGGTGCCACCGGCCTGGCCGTGGCCCTGGCGTGGCCGACGCTCGCCGCGGCGGACGGCGACAACGCCGCCGTGGTCCTGGTCAACCTGGCCTACCCGCTGCTGGACGTGGCGCTGCTGGCGGGCGTCCTCGCCGCGATCGCCATCGTCGGGCTGCGCCGCGACGGCCCTCTGCTGGCTCTCGCCGCCGGCCTCGGCCTCTCGACGGTGGCCGACCTCGTCTACCTCGTGCGGGCGGCGGACGACGAGTACGTCGAGGGCGGGCTGCTCGACCTCACGTGGCTGCTGGCGGTGGTCGCGCTCGCGGTCGGGGCGCGGCTGTCCCAGGAGCCGCGGGCGGGCTCGTCCCCGCACCGCGACGAGACCCGGATCTCCTGGCGGGTCCTGGCGCTGCCCGCGCTGGCCCACACCACCAGCGTCGCCCTCCTCGTGGCGGGGTGGGGCGACCGGCTGCCGGTGGCCGCCGGGCTCTGCGCGGGGGCCTGCGTGGTGGGGGCGATGGCGCGCACGGTGGTCACCTTCCACGAGATCCGTGACCTCCCGCTGGTGCGCGAGCAGGCGAGGACCGACGACCTCACCGGGCTGGCCAACCGACGGGTCCTGCTGGAGCGCGGCGCCGCGCTGCTGTCCCCGTCCGGGGACCACCGCGCCCCCGGGCACGGGACGGCGGCGCTGCTGCTGCTGGACCTGGACGCGTTCAAGGAGGTCAACGACTCGCTCGGGCACCACGCGGGCGACGAGCTCCTGCAGCAGGTCGCACGACGCCTGTCCGTCGTGGCGGGAGCCGACCGGACGCTCGCGCGCCTGGGGGGCGACGAGTTCGCCCTGCTGGTCCCCGGGTGCAGCGCCGACCACGGCCTCGAGCTGGCCCAGGTGGCCACCGAGGCGCTGGCGGGGCCCTTCCTCGTCGACGGGGTGAGCCTGCACGTGGGCGCGAGCATCGGCGTGGCCTCCGCCCCGGACCCGGCGGGCACGATCACCGAGCTGCTGCGGTGCGCGGACGTGGCCATGTACGAGGCCAAGCGGAGCGCTCTGCCGTTCCTGGTGTTCAGCGGGGTGCAGGGGTCGGCGACCAGCGAGCGGCTGCGCACCACCGAGGAGCTGAGGGAGGCGTTCGTCCGGGGTGAGCTGGTGGTGCACCTCCAGCCGCAGGTGGCCCTGGTGGGTGGCGGTGTGGTGGGGGTGGAGGCGTTGGTGCGGTGGCATCACCCGTCACGGGGGTTGCTGGCGCCGGGGTCCTTCCTGGACCACGTGGAGCGTGCGGGGCTGCAGCGGCGGTTGGCCGAGCGGGTGCTGGACCTCTCGTTGGCCGCTGCAGCGCGGTGGTGGGGGGCGGGCCGTGCGGTACCGGTGTCGGTGAACCTCTCCGCGGCGGACGTGATCGACGTGGACCTGCCGTCGGCGGTGCTGGCGGCGGTGGAGCGTCATGGTCTCCCGGCGACGGCGTTGACGGTGGAGCTGACCGAGGACGCGCTGATGCAGGACGCGGAGCGGGGGAGCGCGGTGCTGCAGGTGCTGCGTGACGCGGGGGTGGGGGTGTCGATCGACGACTACGGGACGGGGTACGCGTCGTTGGCGTACCTGCGGTCGTTGCCGGCGGACGAGCTGAAGCTGGACCGGGCGTTCACGGCGGACGTGCTGAGCGATCCGAGGGCGATGTCGATCGTGCGGCACACGGCGGCGCTGGCTCACGACCTGGGGATGCACCTGGTGGCGGAGGGGATCGAGGACCAGGAGGTGCTGGAACGGCTGGAGGCGCTGGGGTGCGACCGGGGCCAGGGGTACCACGTGGCGCGGCCGATGCCCGTCGAGGACCTCCTGCGCTGGCTCGGCGCCCTGGCGCCCGGACCCCGCGTCAGGGCGCCGGGACCTGCGTCGTCGGGATCGCGGGATCGCCCTTGGACAGCGCCAGGCCCTCCCACGGGAGGGTGACCATCACCTCGCGGACGTGGTCGCGGACCGCGTGCAGGCTCACGGCCTCGCCCACGCGCCGCCCCCCGCGCAGGTAGGGCACCTGGAGCGAGCGGTCCCCGTCCTGGCGGGCCGGCGCTCCGGCGGCCGAGACGACCTCCTCCGTGGCGGTCCCCGTGGCGCGGTGGCGCCGCACCGCGACCTTGGCGCCGCCGGAGGTCGCCTTCGAGCGTGAGCGCTTGGCGACGGGGCGCCCGGCCGACTCCACCAGCTTGAAGACGAAGTCCGCCGTCGGGAACCCCGAGCCGGTCACCACCGACGTGCCCACGCCGTAGGAGTCCACCGGGGCGGTGGCCAGCGACGCCAGGGCGTGCTCGTCCAGGTCGCCGGAGATGACGATGCGGGTGCCGGGGTTGCCCAGCGCGTCGAGCCGGGCGCGTGCCTGGTGGGCCCACACCGAGAGGTCGCCGGAGTCGATGCGCACCGCGCCGAGACCAGGCCCGGCGATGCGGACGGCCCGCTCGATCCCGGCGGAGATGTCGTACGTGTCGACCAGCAGGGTGGTGCCGGGGCCCAGCGCCGCCACCTGCGCGGCGAACGCCTCCTCCTCGGTGGCGTGGGCCAGCGTGAAGGAGTGCGCGGAGGTGCCGGCCGTCGGCACGCCCCACCGGCGACCGGCCTCGAGGTTCGACGTCGCCGAGAAGCCCCCGAGATAGGCGGCCCGCGCGGCGGCGACCGCCGCCTGCTCGTGGGTGCGCCTGCTCCCCATCTCGACGAGGGTTCGGTGGCCGGCGGCGGAGGCCATGCGCGCCGCCGCGGAGGCGACGGCGCTGTCGTGGTTGATGATCGAGAGGACCACGGTCTCCAGCAGGACGGCGTCGGCGAAGGAGCCGCGCACCGTGAGCACGGGCGATCCGGGGAAGTACAGGTCGCCCTCGCGGTAGCCGTCGACGTCGCCCGCGAAGCGGTAGGCGGCCAGGTGCTCGAGGGCGTCGTCGGCCAGGTCGGTCGTGTCCCGGAGGTGGTCGATCGTGGCCTCGTCGAAGGTGAACGCCTCGATCGCCCGGAGGACCCGCTCGGTGCCGGCCACGATGCCGTAGCGGCGCCCGTCCGGCAGGCGGCGGGCGAAGACCTCGAAGACGCTGGGCGTGGCGCCGGCGCCGCTGCGCAGCGCCGCGGCCAGCATCGTCAGCTCGTAGCGGTCGGTCAGCAGGGCCGTGGTCTCCACGGGGGTCACCGTAGAGGTCACCGTCGCCGGCGCCCCGTACGATCGGCCCCCGTGAGAGCGCATGCAGCGGTGCGCGGCGCGGCGGCGCCGGCGAGGCACCTCCCCGTGAGGGCGGCGGCCGCCCCCGCGGAGGCCCCCGTCCGCGCCCCGGAGGAGGAGGCGTCCTCCCTCACCACGCCCGACGTCCCGTGGGTGACGCTGGTGTGGAACGACCCGGTGAACCTCATGAGCTATGTCGCGCACGTCTTCCGCACCCATTTCGGCTATACCCGCGCGAAGTCCGAGAAGCTCATGCGCGCGGTCCACGAGGAGGGGCGCGCGGTGGTCTCCACCGGTACCCGCGAGGAGATGGAGCGGGACACCGAGGCGATGCACGGATACGGCCTGTGGGCGACCTTCCGCAAGGACGACTGAGTGGCCACCCGTTTCGCGCGCTCCCGGCGCGGCATCAGCGCGCGCCTCGACGCCGGCGAGCGTGAGGTCCTGCGCTCGCTCATGGGCGACGTCGCGGCGATGCTCGCCCCCGAGGACCGCGGCGCCGACGAGGAGGACCCGGGCGAGCAGGACCCGCTCGAGGCGATGCTCGGCATCACCGAGGAGGCGGTCACGCCGCAGGACCCGGCGCTGGCCCGCCTGCTGCCGGACGCCAGCCGCGAGGACGACGAGGTGTCCGCGGAGTTCCGCCGCTACACCGAGGCGGGGCTGCGCTCGCGCAAGCGGGACGCGCTCGCGGTCGCCATGGCGACGCTCTCCGCCGTCGACGAGGCGGAGGCCGCGGAGGCCACGGCGGAGGCGGCCGACCGCCAGGAGGGCCGCGGCGAGCAGGACCGGCGGAACCCCGCAGCGCCCGCCCTCGCGCTCGTCGGTGCCCTGGCGCGCCGCTCGGGCGCGGGCAGGGGTGGGTCGGGCCCGTCGCGCGCCGGGGTCCTGGTCCTCGACGACGCGCAGGCCACCGCGTGGATGACGGCCCTGAACGACGTCCGCCTGGTCGTGGCCGAGCGCATGGGGCTGCGCACCGACGAGGACGCCGCCCGCGTGGCGGCGCTCGCGTCGCGCCCGGGCCCACCGTCGGACGAGGAGGCCACCACGATGTGGCTGGCGTCGGTCTACGACTTCCTGACGTGGCTGCAGGAGACGCTCGTCGGCGCCGTGGCGAGCGGCGGCTACCGGTGAGCGGGCGGCCACCCTCCAGCGCCGACGCGCCCATCGGGGTCTTCGACTCGGGTCTGGGCGGCCTCACGGTGGCGCGGGCGATCCTCGACCAGCTCCCGCACGAGCCGGTGCTCTACCTGGGGGACACCGCCAGGGCGCCCTACGGCCCGCGGCCCATCGCCCAGGTGCGGCGCTACGCGCTGGAGTGCCTCGACGCGCTGGTCGAGCGCGGGGTGAAGATGCTCGTCATCGCCTGCAACTCCGCGTCCGCCGCGGTGCTGGGCGACGCCCGCGAGCGCTACGACGTGCCGGTCGTCGAGGTCATCGCGCCCGCGGTGCGCCGCGCCGTCCGCACCACCCGCAACGGCCGGGTGGGGGTCGTCTGCACGGCGGCGACGGCCACCTCGGGCGCCTACGCCGACGCCTTCACCGCCGCCCCCGACGTCGAGGTCGTGACCCGTGCGGCGCCGCGGTTCGTGGAGTTCGTCGAGGCCGGGGTGACCGGCGGCGACGAGCTGCTGGCCGTGGCCCGGCAGTACCTCGCGCCGCTGAAGGAGGCGGGGGTGGACACCCTCGTCCTCGGCTGTACCCACTACCCGCTGCTGACCGGCGTCATCTCCTACGTCATGGGGGAGGGTGTCGCGCTGGTGTCCTCCGCGGAGGAGACCGCCCAGGTCGTCTACCGGCGGCTGCTCTCGCGCGGCATCGCTCGCGGCGACGGCGCGCCGCCGCCGGAGCACCACTTCCTCACCACCGGCGACCCCGAGACGTTCTCACCGCTCGCGCAGCGCTTCCTCGGGGTCACCGGGACCGCGGTCCGCGCCGAGGCGCTGGCCGTGAGCGGCCAGACCGGCACCCTCCCGCGGATCGCCGCGCCCCTCGCCGGCGGGCCGGCGGGGTCCGACCGGTGAGGCTCGTGCCGGTCGGGGTCTCCGGGTCGGTGCCGGGGCCGGCCTCGCCGGCGTCGTGCCACCTCGTGGAGGTCGACGACGTGGCGCCCGACGGGACGGTCCGCACGTGGCGGGTGGTGCTCGACCTGGGGAGCGGGGCGTTCGGCCCGCTGCAGCGCCTCGCCGGCGTCGACACCCTGGACGCGGTGGCGCTCACCCACCTGCACGCCGACCACTGCCTCGACGTCACGGCGCTGCACGTCGCCGCCCACCACGGCCCGCTGCGCGAGGTGATGGCCGAGCGGGGCCTGCCGGTGTGGGGACCGCCCGGGACCCACGAGCGCATCAGCCGCGCCCACGACGCCGACGCCGGCGCTCCGGAGGACCTGCCGGGTCCGCTGACCTTCCACCCCTGGGCCGAGCGGGAGCCGGTGCGGGTCGGGCCGCTGACCCTCACCCCGGTCCCGGTCCACCACCCGGTGCCCGCGTTCGGCATCTCGGTGGCCGGGCCGTCCGAGGTCGGCGGGGCTGACGTCACGCTCGCCTACACCGGCGACACCGACGCCGGCCCGGGCCTCGACGAGCTGGCCGCCGGCGCCGACGTGCTCCTCTGCGAGGCCACGGCCCTGTCCGTCGCTGCCGGCGGCCCGGACCTGTCGGGGGTCCACCTCAGCGGGCGCGCCGCCGGGGAGGTCGCTGCTCGTGCGGGGGTCGGCCACCTCGTGCTCACCCACGTGCCGCCGTGGGCCGACGCGGCCGCGATCCTCGCCGAGGCCCGTGACGCCGTGGGCGGCGCGCTGCCCGTCTCGCTGGCGGTCCCCGGCGGGGTCGTCAGCCTCTGACGTCGCTCCCGGAGGCGCGCCGGTGCCTATGCTCCGACCATGAGTGATCGACCCGAGACTCCGGTCCCCGATCCCGCTCCGGTCCCCGATCCCGCTCCGGCCCCCGACCCGGCTCCGGTGCTGGCCGCCGCCCGGCGTGCCGGGGTGGAGCTGCACCCGGACGCCGTCCAGTTCCTGGCCCTCACGAGCGGCGACCCGCCGCTGGACACGCAGAGCCCCGAGCAGAACCGTCAGGGCATGCTGGCCGCGCTGCCGCTGACCGGCACCGGGGCGGACCTGCCGTCCGTCACCGACACGGTGGTGCCCGGGCCGGGCGGCGACGTCCCCGTCCGCCTGTACCGGCCGTCGACGGACCCGGGGCTGCCCGCCGTGCTCTACGCCCACGGCGGCGGCTGGGTGCAGGGGGACCTCGAGCTGTCCGACAGCACCTGCCGCGACCTGGCCGCCGCGTCGGGGGCCGTCGTGGTCTCCGTGGACTACCGCAGGGCTCCGGAGCACCCCTTCCCGGCAGCCTTCGACGACTGCCTCGCCGTCGCGCAGCACCTCCTCGCCGGTGGCCACGGGGTGGACGGCAGCCGGGTGGCCCTGTCCGGGGACAGCGCCGGTGGCAACCTCGCCGCGGCCCTGGCCCTGAACCTGCGCGGGCACCGCCCGGCGCCGGTGCACCAGGTGCTGGTCTACCCCGTGGTCACGCTCGCGGTCGGGGAGAGCGCCAGCTACGAGCGCTTCGCGGAGGGCTTCTTCCTCACCCGTCGCAACATGGCGTACTTCGCGGACCAGTACGCCGCCGGCGCGGACCGGGGTGACCCGCGCCTGTCCCCGGGCGCGTGCACCGACGTCACCGGCGTCCCGCCGGCGACGGTGATCCTGGCCGAGGCCGACCCGCTGCACGACGAGGGCGTGGCCTACGCCGAGCGGCTGGCCCGGGCCGGTGTCGAGGTCGAGCTGCGCGTGTGGCCCGGGCAGGTGCACCCGTTCGTCGCCCTGGGGGCCGCGATGGGCGATGCCCACGACGCCCGCTCCTACGCCGGCGCGCGCCTGGAGGCCGCGTTCGCCCTCCCGCCGCGCTCCTGACCGCTGTGGTTGGTCCGCACGAGCTGCTCGGGGCGCTGCTGCGACCGCTCAGACCATGAGGTCGCGCCGCTCGAACGCGACGAGGCCGGCCACGGCCGCCACCACCGTGAGCGCGGCGAGCAGGAGCAGCCCGCCGACGTCGAACCCGGTCGCCAGCGGATCGTCCCCGAGGTACCACGACCACGGCGAGACGTCGGTGAGCCACGCTGCTCCTCCCACCGCGGTGCCCAGCGCGTGCGCGACGTAGGAGGCGACGGCCAGGCCGGCGCCCACCGCGAGCGCGGCCGTGCGGCGGCCCGTCGCGGCGCCCGTCGCCAGCGTGAGCGTGCCGACGGCGAGGGCGAGGGCGAGCAGGCCGGTGCTGACGGCGAGCAGCCGGCCGGCGCCGATCTCCAGGTCCGCGAGCGGAGAGGTGACGAGCACGGCCACGGTCAGCGCCGCGACCACGACGACGAGGCTCGCCCACAGCGCGAGCAGCCGTTCGAGGTAGACCTGGCGCCGGCTGACCGGCGACGTCAGCTCGAGCTCCAGCGTCCCGTCCTCCTCCACGGCGGCGAGCAGCTGGGCGGCGGAGCCGACGGCGAGGACGAGCAGCAGCGCCGGGCAGATGATGCCGTAGACCGTGGACGCCAGGTAGCCCGCCGGCGTCGCGATCGCCCCGAGGCCCATGGCGTCGACCAGCCGGGCGGGCAGGGCGTCGACGTAGGCGGCCATGACGTCGCCGTCGGCGCCGATGGAGGGCCAGAAGGCGATGTACATCGCCGCCAGCGCGGCCACGGCGAGGGCCCAGGCCACCAGCGGCCGGCGTCGCTGGCGCAGGACGGGCAGGGCCACGGCCCCGGGCGGGGCGGTGGCGGGGCGCTGGTGCTGCTGGGTCACGGCGTCAGCGGTCACGGCCGGCCACCTCCCGGGCGTCGTCGCGGTAGAAGTCCATGAACAGCTCCTCGAGCTCGCGGTCCTGGGCGGACCACCGGGTGACCCGGTGCCGGGCCGCGGCTTCGAGCAGCGCCCCGGGCTCACCGCGGAGCAGGCACGTCATCCGGGTGCCGCGGCCGAGCGGCTCGACCTCCAGGTCCTCCACGCCGCCGAGGTGGGCGAAGTCGGCGGCGCTGACCGGCTCGGCGAACGTGAGCTCCACCCGCTGCCCGGCGCGCTGCCGCAGGGTGGTGACGTCGTCGACGTCGACGATCACGCCGGCGCGCACGACCGCCACGCGGTCGGCCACGTCCTGCACCTCGGACAGGACGTGGGAGGACATGAAGACGGTCGCGCCCCGCTCGCGTGCCTCGCGCACCATCGCGAGGAACTCGCGTTGCAGCAGGGGGTCCAGGCCGGAGGTCGGCTCGTCGAGCACCAGCAGCTCGGGGGCGTGGGCGAAGGCCTGCACCAGGCCGACCTTCTGGCGGTTCCCCTTGGACAGCGTGCGCGCGGGGCGGGTGAGGTCCAGGCCGAGGCGCTCGGCCAGGGGAGCGATGGACGAGGTGCCGGCGCCACCTCGCAGCCGGGCGAGCCGCTCGAGGAGCTCGCCGGTCCGCGCGCCCGACGGCAGCGCGAGCTCGCCGGGCAGGTAGCCGACGCGGGCCCTCAGCGCCGCGCCGCCGGCCCTGGGCTCGGCGCCGAGCACCTCGACGCGGCCGGACGTCGGCCGCAGCACGTCGAGCAGCACCCGGATCGTCGTCGACTTGCCGGCGCCGTTGGGCCCGAGGAACCCGAAGACCTCGCCGCGGCTCACCTCGAGGTCCAGGCCGTCGAGGGCGCGCGTGGACCCGTAGTCCTTGACCAGCGATGCGGCGGTGATGGCGGCCTGGGTCATGACTCCTCCTGCGGGTGAGGCGGCTGGCCGACGGGTGGCTCGTCGCGCTGGCGGCTCGGGAGGGCCGCGAAGCCCTCGCGCACCCGCCGGTAGTAGTCCTCGGTGATGACGCCGCGGCTGAGGAGCTCGGTGGCGGGCACGGCGTAGGCGCCCATCTGCGCGGGGTCGCCGGTGATGTCGACGCCGAGCAGGCGGTCGAGGTGCTCGTGGAGCACGAGCGCCCCCAGCGACCAGAGGGTGAGCACGACGGCGCGCTCGCGGGGGAGGTCGCTGGGCGTGCAGATGCCGGCGTCCACCGCCGCCTCGGTGTAGGCCTGGGCGTCGGCCGCCATCTCGTCGACGAGCGTGGCCACGTGCGGGGAGCCGTCGATCAGCGTGCGGGCCAGGTAGCGCAGCAGCGGTGGTCCCTGCTCGGCGGCGCGGAGGGCGGCGAGGGGGTCGGCGCCGGTGGACACGCTGGCGTTCTTCTGCTCCCTGACCGTGGCCGCCACGTGCTCGTCGCACGCCACCCGCAGGTTGTCCTTCGAGCCGAAGTGGTGCATGACGAGAGCGGTGGAGACCCCGGCGTGCTCGGCGACGGCGCGCACCGGGGTGGCGGCGACGCCGCGGGTGGCGAAGAGGACGAGCGCGGCGTCACGGATGCGGTCCCGGGCGCTGGGCGCGGTCGGCGGTTCGATCATGGCCCAATGCTGACTGTACGTTCAGTCAGTGTCAAGGGTCTGCGAGCGGATGCGCTCGGCGTCGTCGGTGGCGCCTCCTACGCTCACCTCCATGCCCGACGCCAGCCAGAGACCTGACGACCCCACCGCCGCGCGCCACGACGGACGCTCTCCCGACCAGCTCCGCGAGGTCTCCCTCACGCGCCGCTACCTCGAGGCCGGCGAGGGGAGCGTCCTCGTCCGCTTCGGCGCGACCACCGTGCTGTGCGTCGCGTCGCTGACGGAGGGCGTGCCCCGGTGGCGCAAGGGCAGCGGCAAGGGGTGGGTCACCGCCGAGTACGCGATGCTGCCGCGAGCCACCTCCACGCGCTCCGACCGCGAGTCCGTGCGCGGCAAGGTCGGCGGGCGCACCCACGAGATCAGCCGGCTGCTCGGCCGTTCCCTGCGCTCCGTCGTCGACCTCTCCGCCCTCGGCGAGAACACCGTGGTCCTCGACTGCGACGTCCTCCAGGCGGACGGCGGCACGCGCACCGCCGCCGTCACCGGCGCGTACGTGGCGCTCGCGGACGCCTTCGCGCTCGGGCGCGAGCGCGGGTTCGTCCGCCGCGACCCGCTGGAGGACTCGGTCTCCGCGGTCTCCGTCGGCATCGTCGGCGGCCGGCCCGTGCTCGACCTCGACTACGTCGAGGACTCCACGGCCGGGACCGACATGAACGTCGTCGTCGCCGGGAACGGCTCGTTCGTCGAGGTCCAGGGCACCGCCGAGGGCGCGCCGTTCGACCGCTCCGAGCTGGACGCCCTGCTCGACCTCGCGGTCGCCGGCTGCGCGACGCTGCGCGACGCCCAGCGCTCGGCTCTCGAATCATGAGGCCCACGGTGGTCCTCGCCAGCCGGAACGCGCACAAGGTCGGTGAGCTGCGCGCGATCCTGGTCGGCGCTCTGGGCGACGCCGTGGAGGTCGTCGCCATGGACGACCCCGCGGTCACCTCGATCCTCGACGGCGCGTCGATCCCGGACGTCGTGGAGTCCGAGGTGACCTTCGCGGGCAACGCGGCCCTGAAAGCCCACGCCGTCGCCGACGCGACGGGGCTCCCGGCCATCGCGGACGACTCCGGTCTGTGCGTCGACGTCCTCGGCGGTGCGCCGGGGATCTTCTCCGCGAGGTGGTCCGGGCGCCACGGCGACGACGCCGCGAACGTCGCGCTGCTGCTGGCCCAGGTGGCGGACGTGCCGGGCGAGCACCGCGGCGCGGGGTTCGTGTGCGCGGCCGTGCTCGCGGTGCCGGGCTCCGCGGACGTCGTCGAGCACGGGCAGCTGCGCGGGACCCTGGAGCGGGCGCCGCGCGGGACGGGTGGCTTCGGGTACGACCCGGTCCTGCGCCCGGACGGCGACGAGCGCACGTGCGCGGAGCTCAGCGCGCAGGAGAAGCAGGCCATCAGCCACCGGGGGAAGGCCTTCCGAGCCCTGGCTCCCGCGGTCCGCACGGCCCTGGAGGTGGTCTGAGTGGCGGGCGCGGACGGGCGCGCCGCCGTGGTGCGCGGGCTCGCCTCGGTGGCGCTGGCCGCCGCGTCCGAGTCGCAGCACGACGACGCCCCGGACGGCGAGGCCGGCCAGGACGGTGAGGCACGGGCGCGCCTGACGCTCATCCAGGTGCTGAGGGCCCACGGGACCGCAGACCCGAGCATCGCCGCGGAGGCGGCGCGCGAGGTCGCCAGGATGGTGGAGGACCCCGACTCCCGGCTCGACGAGGGCGGGGTGGGCGACGAGGAGCCCGTCGAGGCCGCCGAGGCGGAGCGGGTCCGGCGGGCCCTGGGCGTGCCCGAGCCGGCGGAGGAGCTGGTCGCCGCCCTGCGGGCCAGGGAGTGGCTGGAGCGCTTCGCCGCCGACCTCGCCCGGTGAGGCCTCCCGGACCACCGGGACGCGGCTCGGGCGCGAGCCGGCCCCTCTGCTAGCGTCCCGAGATCGTCGTCCGGGCTCCCGGGGTCGGCCGCACGTCTCGTGCGCGAGCGCCGGGAGACGTCATTCGTCCAGAGAGGGCCGATCAGCCGGCAGCGAGGCCTCGTCGCGGAGCGCGAGGCAGCGCTACCCCTGCACGACCCGCAGCAGTCGACCGGAAGTCCACAGGAGGACCCTCATGACCAGCTCGTTCATCGCCGTCGCCGACGAGGTGTCGAAGGCCGTCGCCGACCACCGCCCCGTCGTCGCCCTGGAGTCGACGATCTTCACCCACGGGCTGCCCCGCCCCCGCAACATCGAGGTCGCCGAGGAGGCCGAGCAGATCGTCCGGGACGCCGGCGCCGTGCCCGCGACCATCGGCGTCCACCGCGGCGTCCCCACCGTGGGGCTGACCCGCGAGGAGATCGTGGAGCTGAGCAACGACGACGACGTGCTCAAGTCCGGCATCCGCGAGCTGGCCATCGGCGCCGTGAACCGCAAGAACGCCGGCACCACGATCGCCGCGACCTCGTTCCTCGCGCACCGCGCCGGCATCGCCGTCTTCGCCACCGGCGGCCTCGGCGGGGTCCACCACGGCGCCTCGCACAACTTCGACGAGTCCGCCGACCTGGTGGCGCTGGCGAACAACCCGATCGTCCTGGTGAGCTCCGGGGCCAAGGCCGTGCTCGACATCCACGCCACCCTGGAGCGGTTCGAGAGCCTCAGCGTGCCGATCGTCGGGTACCGCACCCAGGCCTACCCTGGCTTCTACGTCGCCGAGTCCGGCTTCACCGTCGCCCACCGCGTGGAGACCCCCGAGGACGTCGCCGTCATCTACGGGGCCCAGCGCCAGATGGGGCTGCCGACCGCGCTGCTCGTCGGCAACCCGGTCCCCGTCGCCGAGCAGCTGGACCCGACGCTGCTGGACGGCGTCATCGAGAAGGCCTGGGCGGCGCTGGAGGACCAGGGCGTGAAGGGCCAGGCCGTGACCCCCTTCCTCCTCGAGTTCATCCGTCAGGAGACCGGTGACGCCAGCCTCGACGCCAACGTCGCCCTCTACCGCAACAACGCCAGCGTCGCGGCGCAGATCGCCGTGGCGCTCGGGGACCGGGCCGAGGCCCGCTGATGCTCGGCGTCATCGGTGACGTCGTCCAGGACGTCGTGGTCTGGCTCGAGGAAGAGCTGCGTCACGCCACCGACACCAAGTCCCAGATCACCATGCGCCGCGGCGGGTCCGCCGCCAACGTGGCCGCCTTCGCCGGCCCCCGCCACCCCACGCGCTTCATCGGCTGCGTCGGTGACGACCTGGGCGGCTACGTCGTCGCCCAGGAGCTGGCGGGTCACGGCATCGACGTACGCCTGCAGGAGCGTGGCGACACCGGGATGATCGTCGTGATGATCGACCAGGAGGGCGAGCGCACGATGTTCCCCTCCCGGGGCGCCTCCGGGATGCTGGAGGAGGTCGACGGCGCGTGGCTGGAGGATCTCGACGTCCTGCACGTGACCGGCTACTCGCTGGCGGACGAGCCGACCGCCAGCAGCGTCATCGAGGCCACCCGCCGGGTGAAGGCCGCCGGCGGCCGCCTGTCCTTCGACGTCTCCTCCACCGGGATGATCGACCTGTACGGCCGCGACGAGTTCCTGGCCCTGATGGTCGAGCTGAACCCCGACGTCGTCTCGGCCAACCGCGACGAGAGCCTGGTGCTCGGTCTGGCGGACGCCGACGGCAACCCCGGCCCCGACCTGGAGCAGCTGAAGAGCTGCGTGGTGCTGGCCCGCGCCGGCGCGAGCGCCACGCACGTCCTGCGGGACGGCCAGGTCGTCGCCGAGGTCCCCGTCCCGCCCGCCGAGCACATCCGGGACCTCACCGGCGCCGGTGACGCCTTCAACGCCGGCTTCCTCACCGCCCTGCTGAACCGTGACGGGGAGCAGGCCAGCACGGACGCCGAGCTGGTGCGCGCCTGCGAGGCCGGGCACGCGCTCGCGCGACGGGTCCTGGCCCAGCCCGGCGCCTCCGAGGGCTGAGCAGGCCTCGACGCACCATCCCTCCCCGATCGCCGGAGAGGGCCCAGCAGTCCCGAAGAACCAGGGCTCGGCCGGCAGCAGCGCCGGCTGAGCCACGCAGGCGAGGAGATCTCATGTCGACCGTGCCATCGAAGCCGCGGACCACGGACACCGGCAGCGTCACCGCCGTCGTGCTGGCCCTGCTCGCGGCGATCTTCGCCTTCCAGCTCAACGCCTCGATGCTCTCGCCGGTGCTGGCGACCATGGAGGACGAGCTGGGGACGACCGCCGCGGAGATCGGGCTGTCCCAGACCGCCTTCTTCGCCTCCGCCGCGCTGTTCTCCCTGTTCCTGCCCCGCTGGGGCGACCTCATCGGCCGGAAGCGGCTCATGATGGGGATGCTCGTGGTCAGCGGCGTCGGCTCCGTCGTCTCGGCGCTGGCCCCCAACGTCGGGGTGCTGGGCATCGGCCGCGTCATCCAGGGGGTCTCCGGGCCGATCGTGCCGATGGCGCTGATCATGCTGCGCGTCCAGGTCCCGGACCGCAAGCTCTACGCCAAGCTGATGGCCGTCCTCACGGCCATCAACGGCGGCATCGCCGGCGTCGACGCCCTCCTGGGCGGCTGGCTGGCGGAGAACTTCGGCTTCCGGTCGGTCTTCTGGGTGATGGCTGGGGTGTGCCTCGTCGCCGTCCTCGCGGTCGCGACGCGCACCGTGGAGTCCCGCGGCGACGAGCGCGTCCCGATGGACTGGAAGGGCGTCGTGGCCCTCGTGGTGGTCCTCGGGTCCCTGTACTTCGCCTTCGACGAGGCCGGCGCTCTCGGGGACGCCAACTGGCTGCTCGTGGTCGGCCTGGTGGTGCTCGGCGCGGTGGCCTTCGCGGTCTTCTGGACCATCGAGAAGCGCGTGCGCCACCCGCTGGTGACGACCGTCTACCTGAAGCAGCGGCGCACCTGGGCGCTGCTGTCCACGACGCTGCTGACGATGACCGGCGTGTTCGCGGTGATGAACGGGCTCGTCCCCAACCTGGCGCAGGACAGCGAGGTGGGGGCCAGCATCTCCGCCGCCGAGGTGGCCTGGTGGACCCTCACGCCCTACGCGATCGCGGGCCTGCTCATGGGGCCGCTGTCCGGGCAGCTCGCCGCGCGGATGGGCTACAAGAAGGTGCTGCAGGCCGGCCTGGTGCTCAGCGGTCTCGGCCTGGGTGCTGCAGGCCTGCTGGCGTCGACGCCCACCCCGCTGGTGCTGCTGAGCGTGTCGATCTTCCTCGGCATCACCTACGCCGGGATCTGCAACATCATGCTGAACGGGCTCGGGATCGTGCTCAGCCCCAAGGACAACCAGGGCTACCTGCCGGGGATGAACTCCGGCGCCTTCAACCTGGGCGCCGGCCTCAGCTTCGCGCTGCTGTTCGGCGTCACGACGGCCGTGACCGCGGCGGGCGACCCGGTCACCGGGTACCGGGCCGGCATCCTCACCGGCGCGGTCCTGGTGCTCCTCGCGCTGGCCGTCTCCACCCTGATCCCCCGGCCGGACGACGACGCGGCCCTCGCCGGCGACGACGCGGACGACCCGGCGACCACCACGACCACCACCGATGACGGCTCGGACGTCGGCGTCGCCGCGTCGGGCCACGAGAGGAGCCCCCGTGGCTGAGCAGCGCACGATCATCCTGGACTGCGACCCCGGGCACGACGACGCGGTCGCCATCATGCTGGCCCTGGGGAACCCGGGCATCGAGCTGCTCGGCCTCACGACCGTCGGCGGCAACCAGACGCTGGAGAAGGTCACCCGCAACGCCCAGAGCGTGCTCGTGATGTGCGGGCGCGACGACGTGCCCGTCCACCCCGGTGCGAGCCGGCCCCTGCTGCGTCCCGTCGAGGTCGCCGAGGGCATCCACGGCGACTCGGGGCTGGACGGGGTGGAGCTGCCGGAGCCGACGCGCCCCGTCGCCTCACCGCACGGCGTGCAGTTCATCGTCGACACCGTGATGGGCGCCGAGCCCGGGGCCATCACCCTGGTGGCCACCGGTCCCCTCACCAACCTCGCCCTCGCGGCCCGCCTGGAGCCGCGCATCGTCGAGCGGGTCCGGGAGGTCGTCGTGATGGGCGGTGGGTACCACGAGGGGAACTGGACCGCGGTCGCGGAGTTCAACATCTGGGTGGACCCCGAGGCGGCGAGCATCGTCTTCGACGAGGAGTGGCCGCTGACGATGGTGGGCCTGGACCTCACCCACCAGGCGCTGGCCACCGAGGAGGTCGAGCGGCAGGTCGCCGAGATCGGCTCGGACCTCGGCGAGTTCTTCATCGGCCTCATGGCGTTCTTCCGCCAGGCCTACCGGGAGAACCAGGGCTTCGACGACCCGCCGGTGCACGACCCCTGCACCGTCGCCTACCTCATCGACCCGGCGGTGGTGGCGACCCGCAAGGCCCCGCTCGTCGTGGAGCTCCACGGCGAGCACACGAAGGGGATGACGGTCGCCGACTTCCGCGCCCCTGCCCCGGACGACTGCCGCCACCAGGTGGCCACGGAGCTCGACCGCGACGCGTTCTGGCGCATGGTGGTGGAGTCGATCCGGGTGCTCAGCGTCGCTGACGAGCGCCGGTAGCGCGGCGCCGGAGAGGACCACCATGGCTCAGCGCGATCTGTCCACCCCCACCCCGTCGAGCGTCGCTCCCCCCGGGGGGAGCGGTCTGCGGGAGCGGGCTGCAGCGATCGTCGCCCGGATGACCCCGGCGGAGAAGGCCGGCCAGCTGACCCAGCTCTTCGTCATCGCCGACGAGCCCGAGCAGGTCGCCGCGGTCGAGGCGGCCATCGACCGGGGCGAGGTCGGCGCGCTGCTCTTCGTCACCGATCCCGACGAGATCAACCGCCTCCAGCGGCGCGTCGTCGCGGGGAACCGCCACGGCCTGCCGGCGCTGTTCGGCTACGACGTGGTGCACGGCCTGCGCACGATCCTCCCGGTGCCGATCGCCATGGCGGCCACGTGGGACCCGGTCGTCGTCGAGGAGGGGCAGGCCCTGGCCGCCCGTGAGGCGCGTGCGGTCGGCATCCACTGGGCCTTCGCCCCCATGGTCGACGTCGCGCGCGACCCGCGCTGGGGGCGCATCGTGGAGGGCGCCGGGGAGGACCCGGTGCTCGGCGCCGCGATGGCCGCCGCACAGGTGCGCGGGTTCCAGGGCGGGTGGCGGCTCGGCGGCGCGATGGAGCCCGAGCGGGTCCTCGCCGGCCCGAAGCACTTCGCCGGGTACGGCGCGGCGGTCGGAGGGCGCGACTACGAGGAGGTCGAGCTCTCCGAGCACCAGCTGTGGAACGTGTACCTGCCCCCCTTCGTCGCCGCGATCGAGGCCGGCGCGGCCAACGTCATGTGCGCCTACATGGACCTCAACGGCGTCCCCGCCGGGGGGAACGGCTGGCTCATGACGGACGTGCTGCGCGGGGCGCTGGGCTTCGACGGCTTCGTCGTCTCCGACGCGAACGTCGTGCGGTCCCTGGTGAGCCACGGCTTCGTCCCCGACCTGCCCGACGCCGCGGCCCGCGCCGTGCGCGCGGGCGTGGACGTGGAGATGGCCATCGCCGATCCCGGCTATGCCCACCTGCCGGGCCTCGTGGCCAGCGGCGCGCTGGAGGAGTCGCTGCTCGACGACAGCGCTGCCCGCGTGGTGGAGGCCAAGCTGGCCCTGCGCCTCGACGAGGAGGTCGTGGTCGACCCCGGTGCCTCACGCACCGTCCTCGCCGACCCTGCGCACCGCGAGGTCGCCCGCACCGCGGCGCAGCGCAGCGCGGTGCTGCTGAAGAACGACCCGCCGGCACCCGGCGAGCGACCGCTGCTGCCGCTGGACGACCGCGCGGCGGGATCGATCGCCGTCCTCGGCCCGCTCGCCGACGACCCCCGGACCACCCTCGGGCCTTGGTGCTTCGACTTCCACCTCGACGAGACGGTGACCGTCCTGGCCGGCCTGACCGCGCGCGCCTCGGGCACGGTCTCCTTCGCGCCCGGCGTGCGGCCCGTGCAGCGCGCGACCGCGTCGATCTTCGACAGGTTCCCCGGCAACCAGCCGGCGGACCCGGAGGGCTTCGACGACGAGGCCGAGCTGGAGCGCGCCGTCGAGCTCGCGCGCGGCGCAGACGCGGCCGTCGTGGTGGTGGGGGAGTGGCAGAACCAGGTCGGCGAGCAGGCCTCGCGCGCGACGCTGGACCTGCCCGGTCGCCAGCTCGAGCTGCTGCAGCGTGTCGTGGGCACCGGGACGCCCACCGTCGTGGTCGTCATGAGCGGGCGGCCGCTGGACCTGCGCTGGGCCGAGCAGCACACCCCGTCCATCCTCCAGGTCTGGTACCCCGGCACCGCCGGCGGGAGCGCGGTCGCCGACCTGGTCTTCGGTGACGTCTCCCCGGCGGGGCGGCTGCCGTTCACGTGGCCGCGCAGCGTCGGGCAGGTGCCCGTCTTCCACTCCGCCACCCTGAGCCAGGACCCGGAGAACGCCGCAGCGCGGTACTGGGACGAGGAGTCCACGCCCCTCTACCCCTTCGGGCACGGCCTGGGCTACTCGACGTTCTCCTACGGCGACGTGGAGGTCAGCGCCGTGCAGGTGGGGCTCGACGGCGTGGTCACCGTCGCGGTCGAGGTCACCAACACCGGCTCGGTCGACGCCGACGAGGTGGTGCAGCTCTACCTCCACCAGCGGCACGGCACGGCGTCGCGTCCGGCTCGCGAGCTGAAGGGCTTCGAGCGGGTGAGCCTGGCCGCCGGCGCCTCGACGACGGTGCGCCTCGACGTCGGGCCGGCGCAGCGCCGCTACTGGAACGCGGTGGCCCGCGACTGGGTGCTCGACCCCTCGCCGTTCGACGTGGGGGTCGGAGGCAGCTCCGCGGTGGCGCTCACGGCGTCGTTCACGGTGGTCGACGGCTGAGTGGTCTCGAGTCCGGCTCATGCTGCGCACGGGGCGTGAGGCCGCCGAGCCTGTGCTGACCGTCCCCCGGGGTGGAGGTGGGTGCGGCGCCCTGAGCGTCGTCACGAGCCACCCGGCATGCTGGCGTCGTGATCGGTACCCGCTCCAGCCAGCTGCACAGCGTCTCCATCGGCGCGCAGGTGGTCGACCTCCCCATCGTCCCCGTCGCCGACGGCTCGGCCATCGCGCTGCTCGTCGTCTTCGACCAGAGCAGCGCGTTCCTGGACCGCGCGGCGGCCGACCTGGCGGACGTCGTCGCGCAGACCCGACCTGAGGTGGTCGCCGGCATCGCCACGCTCGGGGTCCCGGTGGCGTATGCGCTGGCGCGCTCGCTCGGGCTCGACGACTGGGTGGTGCTGCAGAAGACCCGCAAGATCCACCTGCACGACGCGCTGCGAGCACCGGTGCGCTCGGTCACCACGAACGGCGACCAGGAGCTCCTCCTCGAGCGGGAGCGGGCCGAGGGCCTGGCGGGGCGTCGCGTCGTCCTCGTCGACGACGTCGTCTCCAGCGGTGGGTCGGTGCTGGCCTCGCTGTCGCTGCTGCGTCAGGCCGGCGCGGAGGTGGTGGCGGTGGCGACGCTGCTCACGGAGGGGGACGCGTGGGCCGGTGACCTCGGGGAGGACGCACACCTGGTGCGGTCCCTGGGGTCCATCCCCGAGTTCGAGCGCGGAGCCGACGGCTCGTGGCAGCCGCGCAGCGCGGGCTGACGAGCGGGATCAGGTGGCTGGCCTCGCCGGGGCGTCGTCGGGTGCTGCGTCCTCTGCGTCCTCGGCGTCCTGAGCGGCGGGGCGGCCGGTGAACGCGGCCATGGACGAGTACACGCCGACCCGTTCGGCGAGGGCGTCGAAGGCCCGGGTGGGCAGGACCCCGCGCAGCAGGGGCGCGAGCCCGGCGGCCGCCGGTGCGATCACCACGGGGGTGCCGGCGACCAGGCCGCGCCACGCGAGGGCGACGGCGCGCTCAGGCGTCATGATCGGCGTCATCAGGGGCCCGCGCGCTCCGGCGAACATCCCGGTCGAGACGTAGCTGGGGCAGAACGTCGTCACGCTCACGTGCTGGTGCCCGGCCTGGTCGAGCTCGACGCGCAGGGACTCGCCGTAGCCCAGGAGGCCCCACTTCGTCGCGGCGTAGGCGCTCATCCGCGGCACGGGGACCGTCGCGGACGCCGACGAGACGTGCAGCACGGCTCGGCGGCGCGAGGTGTCGTCGATCATGGCGGGCAGCAGGGCCCGGTTGAGGTGGATCGGTGCCGCCAGGTTGATCAGCAGGGTCCGCTCGACGTCGCCGGGGAAGACCTCCCAGGACAGGCCGGCGTGGACGATCCCCGCGTTGTTGACGACGAGGGTCGGAGCGCCGTGAGCGTCCAGGACGGTCGTGGCGGCGTCCTCGAGCGCGGCGCGGTCGGTGAGGTCGACGGCGACGGTGCTGACCCGAGAGCCCGCACCCAGGGAGCGAGCAGTGGTCTCCAGGGCCCCCTCGTCGCGGTCGAGGAGGACCACCGACGCGCCCTCCTGGAGCGCGCGGCGGGCGTGCAGAGCGCCCATGCCCCCCGCTGCACCGGTGATGACGGCGACGCCGCCGTCCAGGACCAGAGGTGTGCGTCGTCGCATGAGGCCAGGCTAGTGGTGGTCGCCGGTCGGCCCGGTGTCGCTCTCGGAAGGGGGGTGGCGTGCTCGGTGGTCCGCGCGTCGTCGTGAGGATCGGGGGGCGGCGCGGGGGTCGGGGGTGATCTCGGGCCAGCGGCGTGGGGGGACGGTCTCGTGGGTGGTGCCGGTGGGGCTGGTCCAGGTCAGGGTGGGGTCCAGGGCGTGGTGAGGCCGCTGATCGCCAGCGTGGTCGTCGGCGTCGTGGTCGGCGGGTTGGTCGTCGGGTGGGTGGGTGTGCAGGGTCCAGCCGCGCTGGTGCTTCATGCGGTGGTGGGTGCGGCACAGCGGGGCGAGGTTGCAGGTGCAGGTGGGTCCGGCCGGCCAGAAGACGCGGTGGTCGAGGTCGCAGCGGTTGGCGGGCACCGAGCAGCCGGGGGCCACGCAGGTGGGCTGGGTCAGGGTGACCAGGCGGCGGACGCCGGCGGGGATGCGGTATCCGGCGCCGGTGTCGGGGCACGGCGCGGCGGGTGCTGGGACGTCGGGGTCCGGTGCTGGTGGTGCATCGCGGTGAGAGCTGTCTCCTGGGACGACAGGCCCGCTTCCCGGGCTGCCGCGCCCGCCTCCGCCGCCGCCGTCATCGTTGCTGTCTGCCTCCCCGTTCCCGTCGTTGTTGCTGGGGGTCTTGGTCAGTGGGGGGATGGTGGCGGAGGGGTAGGTGTGGGAGTCGACCCCGATGACGGTGCCGGTGAGGGGGTCGGTGAGGAAGCGTCGCAGAGGTCCGCGTTGGGCCCAGGCCCGGGCGATGGGCGCGGGGATCACCCCGTGCCCGGCGAGGTCGCCGGGGTGGGTGCCCACACCGAGGAGGGTGGAGATGCCCACGGCGATCTCCACCGTGGCGGGGGTGGCGGTGGAGCCGTCGGGGGCGCGGTTCAGGGCCTGGAGGGCGGCGTCGAAGCGTTGGGCGTCGAGCCCGCGCAGGTCGCGGTCCTGGTGCTCGGGGGCGTTGGTGAGGTCGGCGTAGGGGTCCCCGCCCCCGCTGGTGCTCGGTGGGGGGTTCAGGGCTCTGGTGGTGAGGGTGTCGTGCAGGGCGCGCACGGCGGGGGCGGGGCCGATCAGGTGCAGCTCGCCGAGGCCGTCGTGCCCGCGGTGGTACTCCACCCGGCGCCCGGCGACCGCGGCGGCCACGCGCTCGGTGACAGCGGTGGAGTCCTGCGCGGCGATCTCGCGTTCGACCAGGTCTCGGGCGCGTGCGGCGGTGACCCCGATGAGGTCGTGGGCGATGGAGCGGTCCACCGCGGAGGCGATCGCGTGCGAGCAGCCCGCGGTGGCGCGAAGGACCACCGCGGTGGTGCCGGCGTCGATGAACCCGCCGGCGAGGAGGTGGTGGACGGTGGGAAGGGCGCGGGTGAGCTGTTCGGCGTCGGCGATCCGCCGGGTGGCGGCGGTGCGGCCCAGGCACAGCGCGGGCGCGACCGCGTCGATCACCGTCGCTGCCACCGGCGCCCGGGCGGGGACCACCGCGGACCCGTCGGGTCGGGGCTCGGGGGCGGGCTCACCGCTCATCGCCCGGGTGAGCTCCCCCAGGGCGGCGGTCTCCATCGCGTGGACCCGCGCGGCCAACGAGTGGTACGCCGCGACGCGCGCCACCGAAGGCCCCGGCGGCAGCGCCCCGCAGGCCAGGGCGATCCACGCCGCATCGGGGTCGAAGTCCTCGCCACCCCCTCTCAGTCGAATACGTGTGCTAAATAATACTCGGTGAAGAGGGTCTCGACAAGCCATGTCGACACGCTTCCCACAGCTCACCCGTCCGGCGATGCTCATGACGATCAGCAACGGCGAGACCTCATCAGCTCATGTTCCGGAGCACGTCAGACTCGCTCACGTCGAGAACGCCGTGAGGCACCGACACCCCGTCGGCTCCGGCCTCGCAGCCGTCGACCGCCCGGCGGCGAACCCGCACGCCCGGCGGCGAACGTCCACGCCGGGCGGTGTCGCGGCCCTCCTGCCTACGCTGGTCCGATGACAGACGTGAGCGCCACGGTCGACGCCCTGAGAGCCACCTTCGACGCCGGGACCACCCGCCCGCTCGCCTGGCGGCTCGCCCAGCTCGACGCCGTGCGCGCCATGATCCGCGAGCGCCGCGACGTCTTCGAGGCGGCGTTGATGTCCGACCTGGGCAAGCCCGCGCTGGAGTCCCACGTCACCGAGATCGCCTTCGTCGGCGACGAGGCCCTGCGCACGAGCAAGAACCTGGAGCGCTGGCTCACGCCGCGTCGAGCGCGGATGACGGCGGCCGTCGCTCCGGCCCGCGGTCGCGTGGTGCGTGAGCCCCTGGGGGTGGTGTGCGTCATCGCCCCCTGGAACTACCCCTTCCAGCTGGCGCTGTCACCGGTGGTGGGAGCCCTCGCTGCCGGCAACGCCGTCCTGCTGAAGCCGAGCGAGATCGCGCCGGCGACCTCGGCGGCGCTGGCGCACTGGTTGCCCCGGTACCTGGACGCGAGCGCCGTCGCGGTGGTCGAGGGGGACGCCTCCGTCGCCAGCGAGATCCTCGAGCAGCGCTTCGACCACCTCTTCTACACCGGCGGTGGACGCGTCGGACGGATCGTCGCCCACGCGGCGGCGGACCACCTGACACCGGTCACCCTGGAGCTGGGCGGCAAGTGCCCGGCGTGGGTGGCCGACGACCTCACCGACGCCGAGCTGGACGCCGCCGCCGGGCGCATCGCCTGGGCCCGGTTCGTCAACGCCGGCCAGACCTGCGTCGCGGTGGACCACGTGCTGACCACCCCGGCCACCCAGCCGCGCCTGGAGGCGGCGCTGGTGGCGGCGGTGCGCCGGCTGTACGGCGCCGACCCGAGCACCTCGAGGGACTACGGGCGGATCGTCTCGAGCGGCCACGCCGAGCGGCTGGCAGGTCTGATGGGCTCCGGACGACTGGTGTGCGGCGGAGACGTCGACGTCGCACAGCGCTACGTCGCGCCCACCGTCCTCGCCGACGTGGACCCCGCGTCCCCGGTGATGAGCGAGGAGATCTTCGGGCCTGTCCTCCCCCTCGTCACCGTGGCCGACGAGGCCGCCGCGATCGCGTTCGTCGCCGCGCGGCCCAAGCCCCTGGCGCTCTACGTCTTCGCCGCGGACGACGGCGCGCAGGCGCGGTGGTTGGCCGGGACCTCCTCCGGGGCGCTCGGCGTCAACGCAGCCATCGTGCACCTGACGGTGCCGTCGCTGCCTTTCGGCGGCGTCGGCGCCAGCGGGTACGGCGCCTACCACGGGGAGCACTCGATCGCCCGCTTCAGCCACGAGCGGGCAGTGCTGGTGAAGCCGTTGCGGCCGGACACCCTGAGGATCGCGTACCCGCCCTACACCCGCCTCAAGACCGCCGTGCTGAGGCACCTGGTCACCCGAGGATGACCGGTCCGACGGAGCGGCCGGACGCCGCGCAGGCGGTGCGCCGCAGCGCCATCACCGTGGCGGCTCTGGCGCAGAACGGCCTGACGTTCGCCACCGACCCCTACGACGTGGACCGCTACCACCAGCTCGCCGACCTCGCCGGTGACCTGCTCGCCGCCGTCAGCGGGCGCGACGCCGCCGAGCTGAGGCTCGAGCTCGGACGGGACGAGGGCTACCGCACGCCCAAGGTCGACGTGCGCGGCGCCCTCGTGGACGCCGACGAGCGGGTGCTGCTCATGCGGGAGAAGACCGACGGCCGGTGGTCGCTCCCGGGCGGCTGGGCCGACCCGGGAGACACCCCGCGTGCCGCGGTCGTGAGGGAGATCCGGGAGGAGACCGGCTACGGCGCCGAGGTGGTGGGGCTGGTCGCGGTGTGGGACCGCGACGCGCAGGGCATGACGCCCCCGCTGCCGGTGGCCGTCTACAAGATGTTCTTCCTCTGCCGAGCCACCGGGGACGTCGCTGCTCCGGAGGAGCTGGAGACCCTCGACGTCGGGTGGTTCGGCATCGACGAGCTGCCGGAGCTCTCCACCGGCCGGGTCAGCCGTCACCAGATCGAGCGCGTCCTGGCCCACCACCGAGACCGGTCGCTCGCGACGGAGCTCGACTGAGGGGCCGTGCGGTGCACCAGGCGGGACTCGAACCCGCACGCCCTCGCGGGCACAGGGACCTAAACCCTGCGTGGCTGCCGGTTTCACCACTGGTGCCCGCGAGGCGTCCCGGTCGGGGGAGCGCCGCGCGGTCGGCCGATCAGGCGGCGTCGATGCCCAGCTTCTGGCGCAGCGCCTTGACGTGGCCCTGGGGCTTGACCCCGTACTCGGCCGTGACCAGGGTGCCGTCGGTGTCGACGACGAACGTCGAGCGGTCGACCTTGCCGTCCCAGGCGCCATAGGCCTCGAGGACGGCGTGGTCGGCGTCGGAGAGGAGGGGGAAGCTCAGCCCCTCGGTCTCCTTGAAGCCCTGGAGCGAGGACTGCTCGTCGGGGGAGATGCCGACCACGTCGTAGCCGGCACCGCGCAGGGAGGCGATGTTGTCGTTGAAGTCGCACGCCTCGGTGGTGCACCCCGGGGTGGAGGCCTTGGGGTAGAAGTAGACGACGACGCGGTGGCCGCGGTGCTCCGAGAGCGACCACGTGCTGCCGTCGTCGGTGGGGAGGGAGAAGTCGGGGGCGGTCTGGCCGGGCTGCAGCTGCTCACTCATCCCGCGAGGGTAGTGGGCGCCCCGCAGTGCAGTGGGCGACCCGCAGGACGGTGGGCGGCCCGCTACCGTCGCCGGGGTGATGAGCGAGCACACCGTGCGGTCCGACGACGTCGACCTCCACGTGCGGTCCTCCGGAGCCGCCCACGACCGGGCGAGCACCCTCACCGTGGTGCTGCTTCACGGCTGGCCGGACTCCTCGGCGATCTGGGAGCAGCAGCTCGCCACGCTGGCGGACGCCGGATACCGCGTGCTCGCCCCGGACCTCCGGGGCTTCGGGCGCAGCAGCCGTCCTCGGGGACGCTCGAGCTATGCGATACCCCTGCTCGTCGACGACGTGCTGGCGGTCATGGACGACGCCGGGGTCGCGCGCGCGGCCGTGGTCGGCCACGACTGGGGGTCGATCCTGGCCTGGGAGGTCGCGCTGAGGGCCCCGGAGCGCGTGAGCGCCCTCACCGCCATCTCCGTCGGGCACCCCTCGGCCTTCACCGCAGGAGGTCTGGCCCAGCTGCGGAAGTCCTGGTACATGGCGGCCTTCATGGTGCCCGGCCTGGCCGAGCGGATGATCCCGGCCCTGGGGTGGCGCTTCCTGCGGGCCGCGTGGAGAGGGCGGAGCCCCGAGCAGGCACCGGGTCTGGCGCGCCAGATCGCCGACCTGTCGCGCCCGGGGGCCATCACCTCCGGCGTCAGCTGGTACCGCGCCAACGTGCCGGGGATGCTGCGCGGCGCGCTGGCGCGCCGCCAGCCGCCACCGCGCCTGGTGCTGGCGCCCACCATGGGCGTCTGGTCGAGCGAGGACCCGTCGCTCACCCGCGCCCAGATGGTCGCCTCGGAGCCCTTCGCGGCCGGGGGGTGGCGCTACGAGGAGATCGAGGGCGTCGACCACTGGGTTCCCGTGAACGGCGGGGACCGCCTGGACGCGCTGCTGCTGGACTTCCTCGCCACCACGCAGGGGTGACTCGAGGGCCCTGCGGGACGCCGGCGCTGCTGAGCGCGTGCAGGAGCGCTATGTTCCGACCATGAGCGAGAACCCTCCCGACCGCGCCACCCTCGAGCGTGAGATCCGCGCACGCCAGGACTCCCTGGCGGCCACCGTCGACGAGCTCGCCGGACGGGTCGCCCCCAAGGCCCTCGCGCAGAGCGGGCTCGACAGCGCCAAGGACGCGGGCGCCAGGCTCGTGCTCGACGAGGACGGCGCGTTGCGGTTCGGGCGCATCGGCGCCGTCGTCGGCGGGATCGTCGGGCTCGTGGGCCTCAGCGTCCTGGCGAGGAAGAAGGACTGAGCGCCTCGATCTCCCCGCAGCCGGCCGCGCCGCGGCCCAACGCCCGCTACACGGTCCTCGACGCTCCGGGTCCGCTGCCGCTCGACATGGTGCGCGCCCTCCCGCGCATCCGTCGGGACCCGCTGGCCTTCCTCGCCGGGTGCGTGGCGCGGTACGGCCCGCTCGTGGCGTTCCCGCTGCCCAGGACCCCGGTGCTGCTCGTGGCCACCGCGGCCGGGGCACGACGGGTGCTGGTGGAGTCCGCCGCCAGCTGGACCAAGGCGACCATCCAGTACTCCTCCTTGGCGCTGGTCACCGGCAGCGGCATGCTCACCACCGACGGCAGCGCGTGGCGCTCGGCGCGGCGGGCCGCCCAGCCCGCGTTCCGCCACGGCAACCTCGAGCTCGTCGCCGAGCAGGCCGTGGCCGCTGCCGAGCGGGTGCGGGCGCCGTGGCCGGCGGGGGAGGACGTCGAGGTGGACGCCGACGCGGCGGTCCTGGAGGCCACCCTCGAGGTGGTCGGTCGCACCCTCTTCGGTGGGGACGTCGGCGACGACGGCGAGCGCGTGGTGCAGGCCGTCCTCGAGGGGCTGCAGGTCGTCGTCGCGCGCGCCCGCACCCCCATCCCGTGGCCGCGGTGGCTCCCGACGCCGGGCAACCGGCGTCTGGCCCGTACCGAGCAAGTCCTCGACGAGGCCGTCGCGCACGTCGTGGAGCGGCGCCGGGCCCAGGGCGTCGGCGAGGACGACCAGGACCTTCTCGCCCTGCTCCTGCGGGCGGTCGACTCCGGCATGCTCACCGAGACGTCGGTGCGCGGCGAGGTCGCGACGATGGTCGTCGCCGGGCACGAGACGGTCGCCTCGTCGCTCGCCTGGACCCTCCACCTGCTCGCGACCCACCCGGCAGCCCAGGACCGTCTGCACGCCGAGCTGGACGCGGTGCTCGGCGGAGGGCCCGGTGCAGGGATCGGTGGAGGGCCCGACGCAGCGCCGGGCGGGGAGCCGGGCGGCCGTGCTCCGGTGTGGGCGGACCTCGCCCGTCTCCCGTGGACGCGCGCGGTGGTCGACGAGTCGCTGCGCCTCTACCCGCCCGCGTGGGTGGTCACCCGCAAGGCGGTCGCCGACGACGTGGTGGACGGCGTGGCGGTCCCGGCCGGCACCCTGGTCATCGTGAGCCCGTGGCTCCTGCACCGTCGCGAGGACACGTACTCCGAGCCGGACGCCTTCTCGCCGGAGCGGTTCCTCGCTCAGAGCCCTCCGTCACCGGCGCGCGGTGAGTACCTGCCGTTCGGCGCGGGCGCGCGGCTGTGCATCGGCCGGGACTTCGCCCTCGCGGAGTCGGTGCTGATGCTCGCAGCGATGCTGCGGGACCGGCGCGTGGCGCCGGTGCCAGGCGCCGCCCCGGTGCTCCAGGCGCAGGTGACGCTGCGGCCGGAGCACGGCATGCACCTGCGTTTCGAGTCCCGGGGATGACAACCGGCTGACGAGAGATTGACCACGGCATGAGCACCTCCACCCTCCTGCGCCAGGTCCGCCCCGTCCCCGTCGATCCGGGGGCGGGCCGGACGGGCCGGACAGGACGTACGCCGGCCCCGGCGTCGGCGAGCGGTCCGGTGGACCTGCGCCTCGAGCGCGGCGTCGTCACCGAGGCGGCCCCGGTGCTCGACGTCCGCCGCGAGGAGCGCGTCATCGACGGTGACGGCAGGTGGGTGGTCCCCGGGCTGTGGGACCAGCACGCCCACCTCACCCAGTGGGCGCAGGCGTCCACCTGGCTGGACCTCAGCGCTGCCCGCAGCGCCGCCGAGGCCCTGGCGGTCGTCCGCCAGGACCTGCTCCGCGGCGGCCCGCCGGACCGGTGGGTGCTCGGCGCCGGGCACCGCAGCGCCGGCTGGTCCGAGCAGCCCGGCGCTGCGGCCCTCGACGCGGTCTGCGGCGGTGCACGCGTGGTGCTGGTCAGCGCCGACTGCCACCACGGGTGGCTCAGCTCCGCGGCCATGGCCTCCCTCGGGGTGCCGGTCCGCGACGGCGTCGTCGCCGACGACGAGTGGTTCCCGGTGCTCGCCCGCCTCGACGAGATCCCCGAGGTCCACGCCAGCATGGCCGGCGCCCTGTCGACCGTCACCCGGGACGCCGCACGCCTCGGGGTGGTGGGGGTCCGCGACATGGACTTCGGCGGCGCCCACCTCGCGTGGCCCCAGCGCGTGGAGGCGGGTGCCACGTCGCTGCGGGTGCGTGCCGGCGTCTACCCGGACCTGCTCGACGACGCCGTCGGACGGCGGCTGCGCACCGGCGAGCCGCTCGGCGCCCCAGGCTCCCGCGCCGCCGAGCTGGTCACCATGGGGCCGCTGAAGATCATCGCGGACGGATCCCTCAACAGCCGGACCGCGTGCTGCCGCGAGCCCTACGCCGACGCCGTAGCGCTCGAGCACCCGTCGGGGCGGATGCTCTACGGCGACGGCGAGCTCCTCGCCCTCCTCGCCCGGGCGCACGAGAACGACCTGGACGTCGCGCTGCACGCCATCGGCGACGCCGCGGTGGGCCACGCGCTCGACGCCTTCGAGGCCAGCGGGGCGCGCGGCAGCATCGAGCACGCCCAGCTGGTCGGCCCCGGCGACGTCGAGCGCATGGCGAGGCTCGGGGTCGGGGCGAGCGTCCAGCCGGCCCACCTGGTCGACGACCGCGACGTCTCCGCGCAGTGCTGGCCCGACCGGCTCGACCGCTGCTTCGCGTACGGGTCGATGCAGCGCGCAGGGGTCGTGCTCGCGCTCGGGTCCGACGCGCCCGTCGCACCGCTCGACCCGTGGCTCGCCATGGCTGCTGCGGTCCACCGATCGGGAGACGAGCGCCCGCCGTGGAACCCGGGCGAGTCGCTCACCGCCGCTCAGGCGCTCGCGGCGAGCACGGACGGCCAGCCCACCGTGGGCGTCGGCAGCCGCGGGGACCTCGCGGTGCTCGACCACGACCCGTTGGCACCGGAGGAGAGCAGCGCCGACGTCGCCGCCCGCCTGCGGGCGGTGCGCGTGGCCGTGACCCTGCTGGCCGGGAGGCCTACGCACGTGGGGCTGTGAGGCACGGCTGCGGGCTTGCTACAGTCCTGTCCCGTACGCGCTGCTAGCTCAATAGGCAGAGCAACTGACTCTTAATCAGTGGGTTCCGGGTTCGAGTCCCGGGCGGCGCACCAGCAAGACCAACCTCCTGTTGGTCGACCCGCACGACAGACGCGTGCGTCGGCGTGCACCCTGAGCCGATGACCACGTCGATGCAGCCCAAGCCCTCGCCGTGGCTCGGCCTGGCGGCCATCGCCGGCGCCACCGCGCTGGCCTACGGCATCGCCTCGCTGATCCCCGGCATCGGCGCCTCCACCGTCGGCGTCGTCCTGGGAGCCCTCGCCGTGAACCTCGGCCTCGTGGTGCCCGCCCTGCGGCCCGGCGCCACGGTGGCGTCCTCGCGGCTCCTGCGCATCGCCGTGGTGCTCCTGGGCCTGCAGCTCGCGCTGCCGCAGCTGGTCGGCATCGGCGCCAAGGGCCTCGTGGTCGTGGTGGTGACCGTGGCCGTGACCTTCTTCGGCACCCGGCTGATCGGCCGCATGCTCGGCATGTCCGGCCCGCGATCGCTCCTCGTGGCCACGGGGTTCTCCGTCTGCGGGGCCTCCGCCGTCGCGGCCATGAGCCCGGTGGCCGACGGCGACGAGGACGACACGGCCGTCGCCATCGCGCTGGTCACCCTGTGCGGGACCCTGGCGATCTTCGTCCTCCCGGCCCTGCGCGGGGTCCTGGGCCTGGACGATCCCGGCGCCTTCGGCTCGTGGGTGGGCGCCTCGGTCCACGACGTCGGGCAGACGGTGGCCACGGCGGACCGCGTCGACGGCTCGCTCACCTCCGCCGTGGTCGTCAAGCTCACCCGCGTGGTGCTCCTCGCGCCGCTCGTGGCGGCGGTGGCGATCGCCCACCGCCGCGCCAGGGCCACCGCAGCCCCCGGCGCCGAGCGCCCACCGATCGTGCCGCTGTTCGTCGCCGGCTTCCTCGCCGCGATCCTCGTCACGTCCACGGGCCTGCTGCCCACCGGCCTGCTCGACGTCGCCGAGACCGCCCAGGAGATCCTGCTCGTCGCGGCCCTGGTGGGCCTGGGCACCGGTATCCAGCTCTCGCTGCTCCGTCGCGCCGGGGGCTCGGCGCTCGCGGTCGGCCTCACGTCGTGGCTGCTCGTCGCCGGGGTCGCCTGGGCCGGGGTGAGGCTGCTGGGCGTCTGAGGGCGGTGCCGCGCGGCTCGGACCGGCCGAGCGTGCAGGTCGTCACCGTGAGCCAGCGTCGTCCCGGACAATGACCGTCGTGACCCTCACCCTCTCGACCCCGGTGCTCCTCTCCGAGGCGTCCGGCCCCCCCGCCTACCTCGGCCCGCTCGCCGCCCTCGTGCTGGCCGCAGCCGTCATCGGGTACATCACCGCCCGGCTGAAGATCGTGCCCATCGTCGGATTCCTGCTGGCCGGTGTCGTGATCGGCCCGTTCGCCCTCGGCGTGCTGGGCGCCAACGACGCCGTCGACGCGGCCGCCGACATCGGGATCATCCTCCTGCTGTTCACCATCGGCCTCCAGTTCTCCCTCGGACGGCTGGCACGGGTGTGGGTCTGGATCGTCGTCGGGGGCGGCCTGCAGGTGCTCCTCACCTCGGCCGCGGGGGTGGGCCTCACCGGCCTCGCCGGCGGCGGGATCCGCGACGGGGTCTTCACCGGGTTCCTGCTGGCGCTGTCCTCGACGGCCATCGTCCTCACCATCCTCGGCGCGCGCGGGGAGCAGAGCACCTCCCGCGGCCGCCTGGCGCTGGCGCTGCTCATCGCCCAGGACCTCGCCGTGGTCGCCATGGTCCTCGTCGTCCCCCTGCTCGGTGAGGGGCCCGGCACCATGGGCAGCCCGGAGGAGCAGACGCAGGCGGGCGCCACGGCCCTGCTCACGGCGGTCGGCACGGCGGCGCTGGTCGTCCTGGTGGTCATCGTCGTCGCACGCCGGGTCATGCCCCTGGTGCTGGACCGGGTGGCGCGGCTCTGCTCCCCGCCGGTGTTCCTGCTGAGCATCGTGGCGATCTGCTTCGGCACCGCCTACCTCACCTCGCTCGCCGGGGTGTCGGTGTCCCTCGGGGCGTTCCTGGCCGGCCTGGTGGTCAGCGAGTCCCGCTCCAGCACGCAGGCCCTCGCCGAGATCCTGCCGCTGCAGATCATCTTCAGCGCGGTCTTCTTCGTCTCCGTGGGGATGATGCTCGACCTCGGCTTCGTGGTCGAGAACCTGCCGCTGGTGCTCGGCGCCTCCGTGGTGGTGCTGCTCGTCAAGACGGCGCTGACGACGGTCGCCGCGATCGTCGTCCGTGTTCCCTGGCGCACCGCGCTGGCCACGGGCCTGCTGCTGGCGCAGGTGGGCGAGTTCTCCTTCATCCTGCTCAACGTCGGTACGGGTGCTGGCCTCTCGCCGCTGGGCCTCGGTGACGACGGCACGCAGGTGGTCGTCGCCGCCACGGTCCTGCTGATGGTCTTCTCCCCGCTGCTCGCCGGCGCCGGTGCGTGGGTCGAGCGCTGGCGCGGCGGGACGCCGCCGGAGGTGGCCGAGGCCGCCGAGAGGGGCATCGCCCAGGACGAGGCGCCGATGACCGAGCACGTGGTGATCATCGGCATGGGGCCCGCTGCGCTGGACATCGCCGCGACGCTGCGCGCGCGCGACGTGGCGGTGCTCGTGACCACGCTGAACCCCGACAGCGCGGCCGCGGCCGAGGCGCGCGGCCACACCGTGCTGCGCGGCGACTCCGTCAAGGAGCAGGTGCTCCGTGAGGCCGGTGTGCCCGCGGCCCGCGGCGTCGTGATCGCCGAGGACGACGCCGAGACCGGCGCCCAGCTCGTGTCCGCGGTACGGGCGGTGACGAGGGCCCCGATCTTCATCCGACCCCTGGGCGACACCGACGTCGCGGAGCTCGCGGAGGCGGGCGCCGACCACGTGGTCGACCGCGACACCGCCTCCGCGCGGGCGCTGACGCGCTCGGTGCTGGAGAACCTCGACCTCCCGCTGTCCGACGTGCTGGCGTCCTCCACGCTGGTGGACACCAGCGGGGTCGTCCGCTTCCCGTGGGAGGACGTGGACGGCTGCGTCCACGGCCCGGCCTCGCACCCGGTGCTGCCGAGGGCGCCGGGCTGCGTGGGGTGCCTGAGGGAGGGGACGACGTGGGTCCACCTGCGCGTGTGCCTGTCGTGCGGGTACGTCGGCTGCTGCGACTCCTCGCCGCGGCGTCACGCGCGGCTCCACGCCAGCGGGGTGCAGATCTCCCAGACCGGGGTGGAGATCGACGGCGTGGAGCGTCACCCGCTCGTCGTGGCCGCCGACCCGGACGACCACGACTGGGGGTACTGCTTCCTCGACGGCGTCACCGTCGCCGCCCCGCCCCGGGAGGCCGGCACGGTCGCCCCCGCGCACGAGACGGCCTTACAGGGTTGAGTGGTGCCCTCACGGCACCACCGACCCGAGGAGACCGCTCATGACCACGCTCAGCGCCGCCGCACCCGGCAGCGACACCCACGCGCTCGCCCACTCCGTCCACGACCTCGCGACGGCCCTGTGGTTCGGCGGCTCCGTGATGGGCATCGCCGGTGTCAACAAGTCCGGTGCGGACCTCACCCAGGGCATCGACCGCGTCCGCGTCGCCTCTTCGGCGTGGACGCGCTTCGCCCCCGTGCAGTGGGTGGCCGTCGCGGCCACGCTCGGCGCGGACGTCCGCCTCGGCCTGACCTCGAAGGGACGCCTCGCGAACCAGAAGGGCTACGGCACCCTCACGACCGCGAAGGCCGTCGCCGCCACGGGCGCGCTGGCTGCCAGCGTCTACGCCGCGTACACCGGGAAGAAGGTCGGGGAGGCGGCCGAGGCGGCCCACCGCCGCGGGGAGTCCGTCGACGTCCAGGACGCCTCGCTCGCCACCGGCTCCACGCCGGAGGAGCTGGCGAAGTGGCAGAAGCGCCAGCGCGTCAGCCAGTACCTGGTGCCCCTCTTCACGGGTGCGCAGATCGTCATCTCGTCCTCGCTCGCGCAGGCCTACCGCCCGGCGGCGACCGTGAAGGGCCTCGCGGGGCGGCTGCTGCCCGTCTGAGGGCCCGTCCGACGGTCAGGTCTCCGGTGCCAGCGTGCCCCGCAGCACGCTGGCACCGGAGTGACCGGGCTCGCCGTCGAGCGGTTCCCACGAGACGTCCACCGTGGAGAACGCGCTGGTGTCGACGTCGTCGGGGACGGTGAAGGAACCGCCGCCGGCACCCAGCACCCCGAGGGAGACCAACCGTCCCTCCGGCACGTCGACCAGCCACACCTCGTGGTAGCCACCGTTGCCACCGGGCGCCGTGGCGCCGCCCGGGACGTCCAGGCCCTCGACCTCGACGACGAGCTCGCGTGAACCGGCGAGCTGGTCCATCTCCGCCCGGCCGTTGCCGGAGACCGGCGCCTCGCCGTCCGGGGCCCCGCCGTCCGGCAGGGGGTCCAGCCGCGCGCTGGCGAGGACGGTGGGGGACGGCCCGGTGGAGGTGGCCGGTGGGTTCCCGGCGGGCGGCGCGGGAGTGGGGCCCGGGACGCCCTGGGCGCCCACCCACCCGAGCAGCAGGCCGCCGGCGGCCGCTGCGGCCAGCATCCAGGGGGCCGGTCCGACCGCGCGGCGTCGACGCGGTGCTGCCGGTGCTGCCGGTGCTGCGGGCGAGGGCGACGCCTGGGCGGGCCGACGCGGGGGCTCCGGTGCGTGCTCGCCCCTGTGCTCGCCCCTGTGCTCGACCCCGAGCTCGTCCGCGATGGCGGTCCAGGCGCCGTCCGGCACGGCGACCTCGTCACCGGGCTGGTCGGCCTCGAGCGCCACGACCACGCGCCGCAGCGCGGCGAGACGCTCGCGGCAGGAGGAGCAGGAGGCCAGGTGCGCGGACCCGCCGGGTGCACGGTCCGCGTCGGTGGTGGTCACCAGCTCGACCAGCGCCTCGTCGGTGAGGTGACCGCCGGTGGCGGCGCCGACGGTCGGCTTCCCGGTCATGCTCTCTCCTCGGCGACGCGTCTGTCCCCGTCGCCGGGCGTCGCCGGGCCGAGGAGCGCGGCCAGGTGCAGCAGGGCCCGCCGCAGGTGCGACTTCACGGTACCCAGCGGCATGCCCGTCCTCTCGGAGATCTCTCGGTGCGTCAGCTCCTCGAAGAACGCCAGGCGCACGAGGCCGCGGCGTGGTT
>JARICT010000053.1 GCA_029257185.1 Quadrisphaera sp. | reverse complement strand
TATCTGCGGACGGCTGTGCTTCGCTGGTGAGGTGACCGGCGACGACGTGGTGGACGTGGCCTGGCGGGCGGTCACCGGCGGCGAGGTGCCGCGACCGCGGCTGCGCGTCGACGGAGCGTCTGGCTGGTTGCCCTCGGTGCTGCCCACCGAGGACGTGGCGGTGGCGTCCGTCGGCGCCGCCCTGCTCAGCGCGGCGGCCTTGCACGCGTCGGCGGCGGGCTCGCGGCCGGTGGGCGTCAGCGTGGAGCGGGAGCACGTGGCCCGTGCGGTGACCAGCGAGCGGAGGTTCGCCGTGGACGGGCGCCCGGCCCCGGCGTCCTTCGCCCTGCTGTCCAGGTTCTGGCCGGCCGCTGACGGGTGGGTGCGCACGCACGCGAACTACCCCTGGCACCGCGCGGCGCTGCTGGCCGCCCTGGAGGTGCGCGAGCGCCCCGGCGACGAGGAGGGGGCGGTGCGCGACGCCGTCGCGCACGCCCTGGCCGCGTTGCCGGCGTCGCTGGTGGAGGAGCGGGTCTTCGCCCACGGGGGCGTCGCCGCGGCGGTGCGCCGCCGGCAGCGGTGGGCCGAGGGTGAGCAGGGCCGCGCCGTGGCCGGCGAGGACCTCGTGGGCCACCGCGCGCTGCCCGGCGCGCCCGCCCGTCGTCGGCCAGCGGGGTCGTCGCCGGCGGACGGGGTGCGGGTGCTGGACCTGACCAGGGTGATCGCCGGCCCGGTGTGCACCCGCTACCTCGGAGCCCTGGGGGCCAGCGTGCTGCGCCTGGACCCGCCCACCCGCCTCGACCTGCGCGAGGGCGAGGTGGCCGACACCCTGCTGGCCAAGGCCAGCGCCCGCCTCGACGCGGCCACCCCCGCCGGGCTGGGGCGCCTGCACGAGCTGCTGTCCGGCGCCGACGTGCTCGTGTGCGGCTACCGCCCCGGGTCCCTGGAGCGCTTTGGGCTCACCGACGAGGAGCTGGCGGTGCGTCACCCCGGGGTGGTGGTGGTGCGCCTGTCGGCGTGGGGGCACCGCGGGCCGTGGGCCGAGCGGCGCGGGTTCGACAGCATCGTCCAGGCCGCCAGCGGGGTCGCCGCGGCCGAGGCTGACGGCGAGGTGCCTGGGGCCCTGCCCTGCCAGGTCCTCGACCACGGCACCGGCTACCTCGCGGCCGCCGCTGCGCTGGACGGGCTGCGCCGGCAGCGGACGCAAGGGGGAACTCACGTGCGGACCCTGTCGCTGGCCCGCACCGCCCACTGGCTGCTGGACGCCCCGCGCCCCGCGCCGGGTGCGGCGCCGCGCGCGACGGCCGAGCGCGCGGTCAGCATCGCCTCGCGCCACGGGCGGGTCAGCGCGACCCCGCCTCCCGGCCGCCTCGACGGCCGGCCGTTGGCCTGGCCAGAGCTGATCAGCGGCTACCTCGACGACGAGCCGGCCTGGCCGCAGCCACGGGCTTGACGGGGCGGACCGACAGCGCTCAGGTGACGTCCAGCTCCTCCACCACGCTGCGCCCGGAGCCCTCGCGCGACTCCCAGGCCCAGTCCTCCTCCAGGCGGATCCGGCCGTCGACAAGAACGGTGATCCGTGAGGTGCACCGACCGTTGGCGGTCCGCCCCTCGGTGTCGAGGTGGACGTAGCGGAACGCCAGCTCGTCGCCGTCGCGCGAACCGACCAGGTGCCCGCGCTCGACCAGGCCGCCGGAGTATTCCGCCCAGACGGAGCGGCCGTCCTGGTGGTAGGTGAACCGGGTCGAGGCGTCGACGTCACCCGCACCGCTGTTGCTCACCCCGACGAAGACCTTGCCGTCGATGGATGCGGGAACCATCAGAAGGACACCCCGCAGCGAAGGATCACGTTCGCGAACGGTGTGGCCTCGCCGGTGCGCACGATGAGCCTGCAGGCGGCGAGCTGACGCTTCAGCTCCTCGTGCGACGCCGTCCGGGCGCGGCCGAGGCCGTCCGCCTGGTCCGCGACCCACGCCTCGACGACGGTCCCGGCGGCCTCCTCGGCCACGGTGTGCTCCTCGATGACGAGCTCTCCCACAAGTGCCGAGAGCACGTCGACGAAGCTCGGGATGCCGCGCACCAGGGAGAGGTCGACCACCGTGACGCCGGCGGGCAGCGGCAGCCCGCAGTCCGCGATCGCGACCTGGTCGGTGTGGCCGAGGGCGGCGCACCGCCCGGCCAGCGCGGCGTTGACGATGCCTCCGCGCTTCATGCCGACACCGCGTCGACCAGCGTCGTGAGCGGGCTCACGGGGCGAAGTCGGCGACGTTGCTCTCGTCGACGGTGGTCACGGCGACGGACGTCTCTGCGTCGAGCTCCGCGCCGTCGATGGCCTCCAGGGCCTTCTCCACTGCGACCCGGCCCAGCTCGGAGGGCTGCTGGGCGACGGTGGCGCTGAGCGTGCCCGCCTCGACGGCCTCCAGGCCGCCGTCGGTGCCGTCGAAGCCGACGACGGAGACGTCCGCACCTGCGCGGTCACCCAGCGCCTGGACCGCCCCGAGAGCCATCTCGTCGTTCTCGGCGAAGATCCCGACGGCGTCGGGGTGGCTCTGCAGGAGGTTGGTCGTCACGTTCAGCGCTTCGGTGCGGTCGAAGTTGGCCGGCTGGGCGGCGACGACCTCGATGTCCGGGTACTCCTCGATCCCCTGGGTGAAGCCCTCGCCGCGCTCCCGGCTGGCGGAGGTGCCCGCGACGCCCTGCAGGACGACGACGGTGCCCTTCTCACCGATCGCCGCGGCCAGCGCGTCGGCCGCCTGGACGCCTCCGGCGACGTTGTCGCTGCTGACCAGCGTGGTCACCTCGGCGCCCTCGACGGTGCGGTCCACGGCGATGACGGGGATGTCGGCGTCGATCACCGGCGCGACGGCAGCGCCGGCCGCCTCGGAGTCGACCGGGTTGATCAGCACCGCGTCGACGCCCTGGGTCGACGCGTTGGCCAGCTGGTTCTGCTGGGTGGAGGCGTCGTTCTGCGCGTCGAAGACCTCGAGCTGGGCGCCGGCCTCCTCGGCCGCGGCTTCCGCGCCGTCCTTGAGCTGGACGAAGAAGGGGTTGTTGAGCGTGGACACGGCCAGCGTCATGGTCGGCTGGCCGCCCTCGCCCCCGGCGCCCGAGTCGCTGCCGCGGTTGCAGCCGGCGGTGCTCAGCGCGAGCGTCGCCGCCACGGCGACGGTCAGGGAACGGCGGGCGAACGATGTGGTCATGGTGATGATCCTCTGCAGGTGGTCGAAGGACGGTGGGTCTGGTGGGTCGGTCAGGCGGTGCGTCGTGTCAGCCGGTGCGCCGTCTCAGGACGTCGATCCCGACGGCCACGGCGATGACCAGCCCGATCACCACCTGCTGCCAGAACGAGGAGACGTTGAGCAGGTTCAGCCCGTTGCGGATGACGGCCAGCACCAGGGCGCCGATCAGCGTGCCCGTGGCGCGGCCCTGGCCACCGGCGAGGCTGGCGCCGCCGATCACGACGGCCGCGATGGCGTCGAGCTCGTAACCCACGGCCGCCTGCGGCTGTGCCGAGGAGAGCCGGCCGGCGAGGACCATGCCGGCGATGCCGGCGAACAGGCCGCTGAGGGCGAAGACGGCGGCGGTGAGCTTGCGCACGGGCAGCCCCGACAGGCGAGCCGCCTCGGCGTTGCCGCCGAGCGCGTACAGCGACCGGCCGAAGACGGTCCGGTTCAGCACGAACGCGGTGATGGCGAACATGACGAGCATGACCAGGACGGGCACCGGGACTGGTCCGAGGTCCGAGCCGAGCCAGCTGATCGCCGGCGGCATGGAGATCGGCCGCCCCTCGGAGATGACCAGCGTGAGCCCCCTGGCGATGGAGAGCATGGCCAGGGTGGCGATGAAGCTCGGCAGCTTCCCGTAGGCGACCGCCAGCCCGCTCACGGCGCCGGCCAGCATGCCGATCAGCGGTCCGAGGACGAGCCCGAGCACGCCCGGGATGCCGCTGGCGACGATCCACCCGGACGCGACGGCCGACAGCGCCGCCACGCTGCCCACCGAGAGGTCGATGCCGGCGGCGATGATGACGTAGGTCAGCCCGAAACCGAGGATGGCGACCACGGAGGCCTGCACCCCCACGTTGAGCAGGTTGCGGCTGGTGAGGAAGTTGGGCGTCGCGATGAACATCGCGACGCAGACGACGACCAGCCCCACCAGGGCGCCGTTGTTGGAGAGCAGGGCCCCGGCTCGCTGGCGAGCGGTCGGCCCCTGTGCGGGCGACGTGCTCCGCGTGGACGTCTCAGTGGACATGATCGGGCTCTACCTCCTTGGCCGCGAGGGTCATCACGGCGTCTTGGGTTGCTTCGGACGCGGGCATCTCACCGGCGATGCGCCCCCCGGACATGACCACGACGCGGTCGCTGACCCCGAGGACCTCCGGCAGCTCGCTGGAGGCCAGCAGCACGGCGCCGCCCGCGTCGGTGATGCGGTTGATGAGCTCGTAGATCTCGACCTTCGCGCCGACGTCGACGCCCCGGGTCGGCTCGTCCAGGAGCAGCACGCTCGACCTCGCGAGCACCCACCGCCCGAAGACGACCTTCTGCTGGTTGCCCCCGGACAGGGAGCCCACGGGCTGGCGGACGTCGTGGAGGCGGATCTGCAGCTGCTCGGAGATCTCCTCCGCGCGCTGGTGCTGGCCCTTGCGGTCCGCCAGGACGCCGCGCGAGGAGCTCCGCAGCGTCGCGTAGCCCAGGTTGTCCTCGACCGCGGCCCCCAGGACCAGCCCCTGGGTCTTGCGGTCCTCCGGCACCAGCCCGACGCCGGCCGCGACCGCGTCCTTCACGCTGTGAGGGGTGATGACGTCACCGTCGACCCGCACGGTGCCCGCGTCGTAGGGGTCCGCGCCGGCGATGGCCCTCAGCACCTCGGTGCGCCCCGCCCCGACCAGGCCGGCGAGCCCGACGACCTCGCCGGCGTGCACGGTCAGGTCGATCTGCTCGTAGTGGCCCGTGCGCGTCAGACCTTCCACCTGGAGCAGGGGTTCGCCGCGCGCGGTGGTGCGGCGGGGGAAGAGCTGGTCGATGCTGCGCCCCACCATCAGGCGCACGAGCTCGGGCTCCGGGGTGCTCGCGGGCACCTCGTCCACGAAGGCCCCGTCGCGCAGGACGGTGACCGAGTCCCCGATCTCGGCGATCTCGTCGAGGTGGTGGCTGATGAACACCATGCCGACGCCGCGCTCGCGCAGCTCCCGCATCACGGTGAACAGGTCCTCGATCTCCGTGCGCGTCAGAGCCGCCGTCGGTTCGTCCAGCACCACGATGCGGGCGTCGATGCTCAGGGCCTTGGCGATCTCGACGAGCTGTTGGCGAGCGATGCCCAGGGTGCCGACCTTGCGGTCCAGGTCGACGTCCAGGCCGATGCGCTCCAGCGCCTCCTTCGCGGTGCGGCGCATCCGCGCCCGGTCGACGAGGCCGAAGCGCCGCGGCGTGCGCCCCAGGGTGACGTTCTCGGCCACGGACATCGAGGGGACCAGGTTGAGCTCCTGGTGGATGGTGGAGATGCCCAGGGCCTCGGCGGCGGCCGTGCTGCTGATGCGCACCTGTTCACCGTCGACGTAGACCTCGCCGGACGTGGGCTCGTGCACCCCGGCGATCATCTTGATCAGGGTGGACTTGCCGGCGCCGTTCTCCCCCAGCACCACCTGCACGTGCCCGGCCCTGACGGGGAGGTTCACCCCGTCCAGCGCCGTCACCTGGCCGAAGGTCTTGGTGACGTTCCTCAGCTCCAGCAGCGGTCGTTCTGTCATGAGGCACTCCTCGCAGCGCTCGTGGGACGGGGCAGCGCGCACGAACCGCGGACCACCAGGGACGTCGGCACCACCACGTCGGGCGTGGTCTCGCCGGCGACGAGCGCCTGCAGCGCGCTCAACGCCGAAGCACCCAGGGACGGCACGTCCTGGACGACGGCCGTGACGGGCGGGTCGACGACGGGAAACCAGTCCGTGTCGTCGAAGGAGACCAGAGCCATGTCCCGACCGATCTTCACGCCGCGCTCCCTGGCCTCGATCAGCGCGCCGACGGTCATGAGGTTGTCACCGGCGAAGACCGCGGTGGGACGGTGCGCCCGGCTCATCAGCCGTGACGCCGCGGCGCGCCCGCTGGCCAGCTGGAAGTCCCCCTCGAGCACCCACTCCGGCCTCGGCGGGCACCCGCGCTCGCGCAGCCGGCCCACGATCGCCTGCTGGCGCTCCCGCCCGGTCGAGGTGGACTGCGGCCCCGAGATCACGGCGATGTCGCGATGGCCGACGTCGACCAGGTGGTCCACCATCGTCCGGGCGCCGCCGGCGTTGTCGGACTGCACGACCGGAGCGCCGGCGGCCTCGACCCGGCGGTCGATCAGCACGAGCGGCAGCCCGGAGGGGACCCCGGCGAGGGGGGCGCCGCCCTGGGGGACCACGAGGAGCCCGTCGACCTGCTGCCTCACCAGGGCCTCGAGGGCGCTGGCCTGCCGGTCGGCGCGCTCGTCGGTGCTCGTGGTGATCACCGCGATGCCGTGCTGGGCGGCGGCGTGGTCGATCGCGTGGGCGAGCTCGCCGAAGAAGGGGTTGCGGACGTCGGAGATGAGCAGGCCGATGGTGTCGGTGCGCGAGGTCCGCAAGGACCGGGCGACCCGGTTGACGCTGTAGCCCAGCTCGTGCGCGGCGGCCAGGACGCGCTCGCGGGCGCCGGCAGACGCCGGCCCGGAGCCCGTCAGCACTCGCGAGGCCGTGGCCTGACCTACGCCGGCGCGGCGCGCGACATCACGGATGGTGACGACCATGGCAGCACCTCCCTGTGCGCGCTGTGGAAACGTTTCCACGCCTGGCTCGAACTCAACCAGCGAGCCAAGGTCCTGTCAACCCTCGTCGGGGGGTCCTCGCCCCAGGGGTCCGGCACGTCGCGATGACCGCTGTGGAGCGTGACGCCAGGGTGACGAGCGCTTCCACGACGCTGCAGCGGGGCTTGGAGGCCGACGTCGCGTGACGGATCAGGTGGGGGATCTACCGCGAGAGGCGGCCCCTCGGGCGTGGGGGAGAGGGTCGTGCACATGTTGCTGGCCTACCTGGACGAGAGTTGCACCAGGGAGCGCTACTACATGGCCGCGGTCGTGGTGCCGGAAGATCAGGCCCGTCCCCTGGCCCTGGCACTCGACCACGTCGTGCTCGCCGCTGCGAAGGCGTACGGCACCAGCGAGCGCGCAGAGCTCCACGGTCACGCGATCATGCAGGGCAAGGATGACTGGGCTGCGCTGAGCAGCATGGTCCGTGCCCGCATCGGGGTCTTCGACAAGGCCTTGCGAGCCATCGGCGCTCACGATGTCGAGGTCATCTGCTGCGGCGTCGACACCGTGCGCCTGCAGGAGCGGTATGTCCGCCCGGACAACCCACACCGCGTGGTCCTCCAGCACCTCATGGAGCAGGTAGACCTGCGCGCGAAGCGCCAGCAGCAGGCCGCGCTGTTGATCGCTGATGAGGTCAGCGACGAGGACGACCACCGACAAGACCTGTGGACGTACCAGCACGAGGGAACACCTGGCTACCTCTCCAGCAACCTCGACGCAGTCGTCGACACGCTGCACTTCGCCCCGTCGGCGGCGAGCCGGCTGCTTCAGGCGGCTGACCTCGCGGCCTACCTGCATCGGAGACGCGAGACCCACACCGAGACGGACTCGCGGGCGAAGACGGCGAGCGACCGCATGTGGAGCCACATCCGCCCCCGCATCGTGCACCGGCGGTGCTGGGGGCCGTAGCCGGCCTAGACGCACGAGGACCCCGTCGCTGGCTGCGCCAGTGCGGGGTCCAAGGCCTACGGGACGCCCATTCCGTGAAGAACCGGCCTCCTGGGCTACAGCTTAGGTCAAGGCAGCGGCAGCGCGCCAGTCCCTCACCGAGGTTCACCACCACTGCCATCGGCCGATCCATGCGAACGCTTGAGCACGTTCTGGCGCAGGCCCGGTCCATCGCTCGACACCTAGCGGATCGATCCCCTCGTCAGGGGCGGGCTGCCCACCGCAACAGCTCCAGCCGTTCGGCGCGATGGGCCCGAGCCGCCAACGCTTCGTCGAGGTCGACCTCGACGAAGCGGGTGGTCGTCCCCGGCGCGCTCTGTCCCACGACGTCCATGTCCGCGCTGATCACGGTGGCCACCATGGCGTAGCCGCCCCCGGACACCGCGTCGCGGTGCAGCACGATCGGCTCGCTGCCGGCCGGGACCTGGATGGACCCGATCGGGTAACCGGCGTCCACGATGTTCGAGGGGTCCGCGCCGGCGCCGAACGGCTGCTCGCGCTCGACCCACTCCAGCTGCGCACCGCAGTAGCGGAACCCCACGCGGTCGGCCACCGGCGTCAACGTCCACGCGGCGGCGAGGAAGTCAGCGCGCCCGCGGTCGGTGAGGCGGTCGTCGTAGAGACCCATCACCACGCGCACGTCGTTCTCGCGCGCCAGGACGGGGCGCAGGTCCCTCGGCGTCTCGAAGCCCTCCGCGGCCGGCGGAGCGCTCGGGGAGTCGCCGACGACGAGGGAGTCCCCGACCCGGAGGGTGCGCCCCTCGTGACCGCCGAAGCCGGCGATCCCGTAGGTCGACCTGCTGCCGAGCACCTCGGGCACGTCGATGCCGCCGCGCACCGCCACGTAGGCGCGAGCCCCGGCGCGCAGGAAGGTGAAGGAGAGCTCGTCCCCGGCGGTGACGCGCAGCGCCGCCCACCCGGGCACCTCCTCGCCGGCGATCTGCGCGGGCATGTCCGCGCCGGTGACCGCGACCACGGCCGGCTCGGTGAACCGCAGCCGGGGGCCGAGGTACGTGCACTCCAGGACCGCTGCGTCCTCGGCGTTGCCGACCAGGATGTTGGCCGCTCGGGAGGAGTACGCGTCGACCGCACCCGACGGGGGGATGCCGTAGCGGTAGTACCCGGTCCGGCCGGTGTCCTGCACCGAGGTCGCCAGCCCTGCCTCGAGGACCTCAATCATCGCTGAGCACCCCCATCAGGGAAGCCTTGGTGGCGTCAGGGTCCGCGAGGTAGGCGTCCAGGTCGAACTCGACGGGACGCTGACGCATCCGGTAGTCCCCCGCGACGGCCCGGCTCTCGCTCTCGCGGTACTCGTCCTCGTCGATGCCGCGGAACTTCACGATGTCACCGGGGCGGAAGAACACCATGAACTCCTCGAAGTCGGGCGACGTCTGGGCGGGCTCGAAGATGGGCGCCGGGGTGATGCCGAACATCTGGTAGCCACCAGCCCCGCGCACGGAGTAGATGCAGGCGAAACAGCCCCCGTGACCCACCGTCTGCTTCGGGGTGTCGGTGCGGGGCTTGACGTACTTGGGCACCTGCAGCTGCCTCTCGTGGGGCACCATCTGGTAGCAGAACGGCAGGCCGGCGACGAAGCCGACCATGGACGTCAACCACGGGGACTCCTGGTGCGCCTCGATGAAGGCGGCCGCGTCGGGGAGGCCGTTGATCTCGGCGGCGAAGTCCAGGTCGTTGCCCTGCGGGCGCTGGTGGCTGTCGCGGAAGCGGGCGGCCACCTCGTTGGTGTAGGGGTCGTCGTACCAGACCGGTATCTCGACGATGCGGGTGGAGAGCGTGCGCGACGTCGCGTTCTCCACCTGGCGCTCGACGTCCCGCACGGTGGCTTCGAGCTGGTGGGGGTCGCAGACGTCGGGGTCGAAGCGGATGAGCAGGGAGGCGTTGGCGGGGCACACGTCGCTCACCCCCTCGATGGCGCGGGCGTCGAGCTCGGCGCTCATGGCGGACGCGGTGAAGTTGACCTCCAGGCTCATGGCCTCCGACAGGCGCACCACGAGCTGCTCGTCACCTCCCCAGGTGTATCGGGACTCGGTGCTCATGCCTGCTCCATCCACTGCTCGAGGGAGGTGGTGTGGTGCTCGCCGCCGGCGAAGAGGTCCGAGGCGAGGAGCCGGCCGAGGAACGGCGCCGTGGTGGTGATCCCCTCCACCTCCACCTCCTCCAGAGCTCGACGAGACTTGGCGATGGCGAGCTCGCGGGTGGCGTCCCACACGACCACCTTGGCGATCAGCGGGTCGTAGAACGGCGAGACCTCGTCGCCGGCGCGCACCCCGGAGTCCACGCGCACGAAGGGACCGCCCGGCATCGACAGCGCGGTGATCGTGCCGGGGCTGGGGAAGAAGTTCTGCTCGGGGTCCTCGGCTGTCAGCCGCAGCTCGATGGCGTGCCCGCGGACGACGACGTCGTCCTGGGTCAGCGTCAGGGGCTGGCCGGCGGCCACGCGCAGCTGCTCGCGCACGAGGTCCACCCCGGTGACCATCTCCGTGACGGGGTGCTCGACCTGCAGGCGGGTGTTCATCTCGATGAAGTACACGGAGTCGTCACGGTGGTCGTAGAGGAACTCCACCGTGCCGGCGCCGCGGTAGGAGACCTGCTCGGCCAGGGCTACCGCCGCGGCGTGCAGCCGCTCGCGCACCGCGCCGGGCAGGTCAGCCGGGGCCTCCTCGACCACTTTCTGGCGCCGACGCTGCATCGAGCAGTCCCGGTCACCGAGGTGGATGGTCTTCTCTCCGTCACCGAGGACCTGGACCTCGACGTGCTTGGCGGCGGGGATGAACGCCTCGAGGTACACCGTGGGGTCGCCGAACGCGGACCCGGCCTCGGCCTGGACCACCGGCAGCGCCGAGCGCAGCCCACCCTGATCAGCGACCACACGGATGCCGCGCCCGCCGCCTCCCGCGGCGGCCTTGAGGGCGACGGGGTAGCCGATGCGCTCGGCGTCGGCCACCGCGGCCTCGACACCGGAGACCGCGCCGTCGGAGCCGGGGACGGTGGGCACACCGGCAGCGGCGGCCGTCGCCCGGGCCAGCGCCTTGTCGCCCATCGTGGAGATCGCGTGGGCGCTGGGACCGACGAAGGTGATGCCCTCCTCCTCCAGGCGCTGGGCGAAGGACGCCCGCTCCGAGAGGAACCCGTAGCCGGGGTGCACCGCGTCGGCCCCGCTGGAGCGCACCGCGGCCACCACCGCGTCGACGTCCAGGTAGCTCTTCGCCGCCTGAGCGGGACCGATCACCACGTGCCCGTCGGCAGCAGCGACGTGGGCGGAGCCGACGTCGGCCTCGCTCGCGACGGCGACGGTGCGCAGGCCCATCTCGCGGGCGGTGCGGATGATGCGGACCGCGATCTCCCCGCGGTTGGCCACGAGCAGCGTGCGCACGGCGCCCGCCTCAGGCCACGTCGATGCTGGCGAGAGCGTCCCCGGGACCGACCGTGGCCGAGTCCTCGACGAGGAAGGCGCTGATGGTGCCGTCGGCGCCGGCGAGCACCGGGGCGAACTGCTTCATCACCTCGACCAGGCCGATGGTCTGGTCGGCGGTGACCTCCTGGCCGACGTCGGTGAACACGGGCTCGCCCGGGGACGGGCTGCGGTAGAACACCCCGGGGAGCGGGGACTGCACGGTGTGCTCGGACACGAGGACTCCTTCGTCGGCGGTCGGGGCGATGCTCTCAGGTGGCGGCCGCGTCGTCGACCACGGCCCGGACGGCCGCCGCCACGTCGGGGGCGTTGGGGGTGTCGGAGTGCACGCAGATGCTCTCCACCCGCACGTCCAGCTCCTCGCCGGTGATCGCGCGGGTGGTGCCGTCGACCAGGGCGCCGCGGGCGCGGGCGGCCGCCAGCTGCGGATCGGTGGCTCCTGGGCGGGCCACGATGGCCAGGCTCCCGTCACCGCGGTACGCGAGGTCGACGTAGAACTCCGCGGTGAAGGCGACGCCCCGCTCCCGGGCGACCGTCTCGTGGGCGGTGCCCGGCATCCCGAACACCCCCACACCGGCCTCGGCGGCCACGTCGCACACCGCGCCCATGAGCTCAGCGTCACGGGCGACCATCCCGTACATCGACCCGTGGGGCTTGAGGTGGTGCAGCGCCGCGCCCTCCGAGCGCAGGAAGGCCTCGAGAGCGCCCACCTGGTACGCCACGATGTCCCGCAGCTGGTCGGGGCTCACCACCATCTCTCGGCGGCCGAAGCCCACGAGGTCGGGCAGCCCGGGGTGCGCTCCGACGCTGACCCCGGCCTCGGCAGCGGCCGCGACGGTGGCCCGCATCGTGCTCGGGTCGCCGGAGTGGAACCCGCACGCGACGTTGACGGTGTCGACCAGCGGCAGCAGCGCTGCGTCGTGGCCGAAGGTGTGCAGGCCGAACGCCTCACCCATGTCGGCGTTGATGATGACCGGTCTCATCGCTCGCCATCCCCCGTCATCGCCGTCGGCGCCTGCCTCGCGTCGAGCGCACCCTCGACGGCGCTGGCCAGGCCCACCAGGGCCCGGTCGGCGTACGGCACCCCCATGAGCTCGAGCCCCACGGGCAGGCCCGTGGACGTCAGCCCGGCGGGCACGGAGACCGCGGGGAAGACCAGCTGCGAGGCGATCACCGTGTTCGTCGGGTACGTCAGGCACGTCCACCGGTCCGCGAAGATGTCGGCGTGGGTCGGAGCCGGCAGCTTGGAGTCGGGGAAGGTGATCGCGTCCAGGCGGTGCTCGGCCATCACGGCGATCACCTGTCGCTGGAAAGCTGTCTGGGCGAGCACGCGCTCGACGTAGGCCTCGTCGTCCGTCGGCGTGGTGGGCCCGGCGACGATCGCCTCGAGCAGGTCGAGCTTCTCGTGGTAGCGCTTCTCGTCGACGAGCCAGCGCATGGACGCGATGCCCAGCTCGGGGCGGGCCGCGACGAAGGCGTCCATGTCGGCCTGGGATCGGGTGGTGTAGAGCGAGGTGAAGCCGACCTGTTCGTCGAGGTCCTCGACGGTGACGTCCACCAGCTCCGCGCCGCGGTCGGTCAAGGTGCTCAGGGCGGCGTCCATCACCTCGCCGACCATCACCCCGTCCGGGTCGCTGCCGTCCGGGAAAACCTGACGCAGCACCCCGATGCGCTTGTCCGCCAGCGTCGACCCCGCGGCACTGGCGACGAACGACGGTGTCCCGGGCTCCAGGACCGCGGCCGCGGTGTACGGGTCGGCAGCGTCGAAGCCCACCATGACGTCGAGCAGCGCAGCCGCGTCGGCGACCGTGCGGGTGAGGGGGCCAGCGGTGTCCTGCGTCGTCACCAGGGGGGACATCCCCGACCGGCTGATCAGGCCCGTGGTCACACGCACGCCGACCAGCCCGCAGAACGACGCCGGGAGGCGCACCGAGCCGCCGGTGTCCTCCCCGATGCCCACCAGGGCCAGGTCGGCCGCGACCGCCGCCGCGGAGCCGCTGCTGGAACCGCCGGGGTCCCGCTCGAGGTCGTAGGGGTTCTTCGTCACCCCGCTGCGCGAGGAGGTGGAGAACCAGGACGTCGCGAAGTCCGGCATCGTGGTCTTGCCCAGGATGATCGCCCCGGCGTCCCGAAGCGTGGCGATGGCGCTCGCGTCGGCGCTCGGCCGGTAGTCGCCCGAGGCGCCGCTGCCGAAGGTGGTGGGCAGGTCGGCCGTCTCGGCCTGGTCCTTCACCAGCACGGGGATGCCGTGCAGCGGGCCGACGAGGTTGCCCGTCTCGGCGAGCTGCGCGTCGAGACGCTCCGCCTGGTCGAGCGCGGTGCCTGACACCGAGACCACCGAGTTCAGCCGCGCCCCGGCGCGGTCCACCGCCTCGATGCGTTCGAGGTATCCCGCGACGAGGTCGCGGGCGGTCAGCGCGCCCGACCGGAAGGCCTCGTGGGCGGCCGCGATGGACCACCCTTCGATGCTGGACCGCAGGTTGCTGGAGGGGGTGCTGGTCATCGCGGTGGGTCCCTTCGGGTGGCGGTGGACGACGCTCAGCTCGTCGCAGCGGCTCCGACGCAACGCCGTTCACCGATGAGGGCGTCCGCGCCGAGTCGCTCGCGGACTGCATGTCGGACATGTACGTCGATGTCCGAGCAGACTAGCGAGGACAGCGGCCGGCTGCTGGCACCAGAGCTGCGCGCGCTGGCCGAGAGCATGGGGCGGCGAGCTGCGACAGGCGTGGGGGTCATCGGATCGCCTGTGGCGAGCTGCTCGGGTTCAGGGGACTTCTGTCCGTCTGCCGCATCATGACCGGCCACCGTCCCACGTTCACCATAGAGTGGGATGCATGACGACCGAACCGACGTTCCGCGTCAAGGTTGACGCAAAGCGCCGTCCCACCCTGCCGCAGTCCCTGCTCGACGCTGCCGGCATCGGAGGCGGCCAGGACCTCATCGCCCACCTCGAACCTCCTGGGCGCATCGTCCTGGAAGGGGCCGGCACGGTGCTCGCCCGCCTGCAGGACGCCGTCCGCGCCGGCAAGGACGCGCGCGGGATCACCGCCTCCCTGGCCGACGAGCTGCTCGTCGAGCGGGCAGCGGACACCAGCATGGACGTGCCGCTCGCCGACGACGGCCCGGACGCTGATCAGTGAGCGCGCCCGCCCCATCTCCGCGGTCGCTGCCCGAGGGGATGGTCGTGCTGGACGCCTCCTTCGTCATCGCGCTGCTCGACGGTGAAGCCGCCGCGCAACGCTTCTCCATCGTCCTGCCACGCGCGGTGATCACCTCGGTGACCCTGGGTGAGACCTTCTCCAAGCTCCACACCGCCACCGGCATCGCGCCCGAGCAGGTGCAGGACGGCCTGCTGGCCCTGGGAGCCACCATGGTGGCTCTGCCTGTGGCTGCCGCTCACCACTTTCCCGGCCTGCGCGCCATCGACGCTGCGCGACGCGCAGAGCAGAAGGCCAGTGGCGAGAAGGCAGCCAGCCTGTCCCTGGCCGACCTCGCGGTCCTGGCCCACGCCCTGGACACCGAGCTGCCGGTGCTCACCGGGGACCGGCACTGGGGGACCCTGGAACCCCACGGCCTCGCCGTCGACGTGCACCTCTTTCGTGGCTCCACCTCCACGCCGTGACCGCGGATCGAGCGTCGGCTCGCGCAGCGCGGTCGCGGAAAGACGCGCGTCGGCGGGTGATCAGGGCCCGACGGCCGCTGCACCATCGACGAGGACATGACCGATCCGTCTGACAGCGCCCCCGTCCTCCGACAGGGGCGCGAGCTGCTGGGTACGAGGGGTGAGCGATCGGCGATTCCCCCTGGAGTGGGTCCCGCAGGACGTCTACGACTCCCCCGAGCACACCCGGGGCAACCCCCGAGCCCAGATCGTGGGGAGCTGGTACGCCGGGGTCTTCACCGACGACACCACCAGCTTCGGGGAGGACGACGACCGGTCGCCCAGCGACGGCGAGGTCGCCTCCTGGTCCCCCAAGGAGGTCGAGTCCGACATCACCGTCCAGGTGCTGATCGCCTCGACCCCGGGGTCCGCCGACCTCGCCGATCGAGGCTCAGTCGTGATGTCGCAACGAGTGCGCCGACGGTGGTGAGGGCGCACAGGGACTCGACAGCAGTCGTGGCTCGTCCCTGACCTGCACCGGTGGAGCCGCCTGTGGGAATCGAACCCACGACCTACGCTTTACGAGAGCGTCGCTCTGGCCGACTGAGCTAAGGCGGCGTGGTCCTCAGCGGTGCGCCGCACGACCGGTGCGAGCGCGACCCGAGGACGTGCCTTGACGATGGTAACGCGTCGCCCCGCTGCTCCGGGAGGCGACGGGGCGCAGCGACGGCAGCGAGGTCCGCTCCGGCAGCACCGGCGCCGGTGACGGCGGCTCGGAGCGGGCGGCCTGCGGCTGGGAACGCCCCGCGAGCGCGCGGGCGCTGGCGCGCGGCGAGCGCCGCGTGGCGTGCGCCGGCCCCGGGGCAGCGGCGGCGGCGGAGCGCCGGAGCCGGGCCTGCAGACGGTCGTCCAGGGCGACCATCCAGCGGTTGTGGAGCAGCAGGTGCACCGCGGCGGTCAACGCCAGCCACCCGAGGCCCACCAGGACCCACGTGGCGGCGGCCAGCGGCAGGAACCTCCACGAGGCGAGCCCCAGCAGCCCCGCGGAGACCACCGCGGAGACCGCCCACGTCCTCACCTCGTGCATGTCGCGCCCTTCCCGGGAAGCTCGCCGGCGAGCAGGTAGCGCTCGACCGCGGCGTCGATGCACGCCGAACCCCGACCGTAAGCGGTGTGACCCTCCCCCCGGAGCGTCAACAGCGCAGCTCGTGACAGCTGTGACGCGAGTGACTGGGCCCAGGGGTACGGGGTGGCCGGATCGCCCGTTGTGCCCACCACGAGGATCGGAGCAGCCCCCTCGGCGGTGATCGGGGCGGGCGTGCGCACGCCCGGGACGGGCCAGCGCTCGCACGTGGCGGAGTCGGCGATCAGGTGGGGTCCGAGGGTGGGCGCGGCCTCGGTGATCGCCGCGAGGGCCGGCTCGTCGGCGTCGGGGGTCGCCGGGTCCTCGGTGGTCGCAGGGTCCTCGGGAGCCGCTTCGGCGGGGTCCCCCGACCCGGCGACGGGGGCCTCGCGCTCGGTGTCGGTGTCCAGGCAGGTCACGGCCGTGAACGCCTGGATGAGGTTGGACGTGTAGGTGCCGTCCGGCTCACGCCCCACGTAGGCCTCCGCCGCGGCCAGCAGCCGCGCCCCGTCACCGGCCAGCGCGTCACCCAGCCCGCGGTCGAGGTCCGGCCAGGTGGCCCGCGCGTACAGCGGGGCGATCACCGCGGTGATCGCCAGCGCCTCGGTGAGCCGGCGCGAGGACCCGGTCTCCAGCGGGTCCTGCGCCACGCGGTCCAGGAGGTCGGACACCTGCGCCAGCCCCGACGCCAGCTCCGGCCCGCTGGCGGGCTCGTCTCCCCCGGCGACGCCCAGCGGGCACGTCCGGCGCTGCGGGCAGTCCTCCACCCAGGCGCGCAGCGCGCCCTCGAGCCCAGCAGCCTGGTCGAGGGCGACCTGCTCCGCGCTCAGCGACGGGTCCAGCGCCCCGTCGAGCACCATCCGCCCGACGCGCTGCGGGAAGAGCCCCGCGTACGTCGCCCCCAGCGCCGTCCCCCAGGACTTGCCCAGGTAGTCGAGGTGCTCCTGGCCCAGCGCGTCGCGCAGCACGTCCAGGTCCCTGGCCACGCTCGCCACGTCCACGTGGGCCAGCAGCTCGCCGCCGCGCTCGGCGCAGCCGCGGGCCAGGGCGTCCGGCTCGCCCGGGTCCTCCCCGGCGAGGTGGGCGTCCAGCTCGGGCCCGTCCAGGCACTCGATCGGCGACGAGGCGCCGGCGCCGCGCGGGTCGAACCCGACGACGTCGCGCGCACGAGCCACCTCGGGCGTCACCACTGGGCCGCCGCGCACCCACGCCACCCCGGACGCCCCCGGCCCGCCGGGGTCGACGACGAGCACCCCCTCGCGGGACGACGCCGGAGCCCTGCGGCGCGCCAGCGCGATGTCGAGGCGCTCGCCGCCGGGCTCGGACCAGTCCACCGGGACCTCCAGCGACGCGCAGTCCACCCCGTCGTCCCCGCTCGCGGCCGGCGCGGGGCAGGGACCCCACTCGAGCTGCTGGTCCGCGAAGCCGGCGAGCGCCGGGTCCTGCGGCGGGCCGGTACCGGCGCTGCTCAGCGGGGAGAGCGACGTGGGCGAGCCCCCCTCGGGCGACGGGGCCGCCTGGCCGGAGCACCCCGCGAGCGCCAGCACGGCCACCAGCAGGGCTGCGAGCGCGGCGGCCGCGCGGCCTCGCCGCCGGAGGGCAGCGGGCCCGGCGTGCCCGGTCACGGCCGACGCCGACCTGGCCGCGCTCACGGCAGCAGCTCCAGGGCCATCGCCTCCAGGGCCAGCAGCGGGTTGACGTTGGCACCGATGCGCCGCCGGGCGCGCCCGATCGCGTCGAGGCGGCGCAGGCTCGTCTCCGCGGTGGTGCCGCGCGCCATCCCGGCGATCTCCGCGGCCAGCTCGGCGTTCACCAGGTCCACCCCCGCGTCCAGCTGAGTCACCAGCACGTCGCGGTACAGCGAGGCGAGGTCGACCAGCGAGCGGTCCAGCACGTCGCGCTTGGATCGGGTGGCGCGCTTCTTCTGCTCGCGCTCCAGCGCGGTGACCTGCGAGCGCAGGGCCGGCGGCAGAGCGCCCGCGGCGGCGGCCCCGAGGGAGCGCAGGAGGTCGGCGCGCTCGGCGGCGTCGCGCTCGGCCGTGGAGGCGCTCGCCTCCTCCGCGGCGACGTCCACGAGCTGCCCGGCGCGCACCACGGCGTCGGCCACCCCGTGCAGCGCCAGGCCCATCGCGAGCACCTCGCGGCGGCGGCCCCGCGCGCCCTCGTCGCGGGCCAGGCGCGCGGCCAGGCCCACGTGGCTCTGCGCGGCGCGCGCGGCGTAGGCGGCCATCGCCGGGTCCACGCCGTCGCGGCGCACGAGGAGGTCGGCGACGTCGCCGGGAGAGGGCACGCGCAGCGTCACCGCGCGGCACCGGGAGACCACCGTGGTGGGCAGGTCCGCCGCGGAGGGGGCGCACAGCAGCCACACCGTCCCCGCCGGGGGCTCCTCGATGGCCTTGAGCAGCACGTTGGCGCTGCGCTCGACCATGCGGTCCGCGTCCTCCACGACGATGACCCGCCACGCCCCCACCTGCGGGCGGCGCGAGGCCGACGCCACGAGGTCCCGCGCGGTGTCGGTGGTGATGGACAGCGTCTGCGTGGCCACCAGCTGCACGTCGGAGTGGCTCCCCGCCGCCACCGTGAGGCACCCGTGGCAGCGCCCGCACCCGGCCACCGCGTCGTCGGTGCACTGCAGCGCGGCCGCGAAGGCCCGCGCCGCGACGGAGCGACCCGAGCCGGGCGGTCCGGTGAAGAGCCACGCGTGCGTCATCGCCCCGCCCCCGGCACGCGCGGCGGCGGCAGCGCCGGCGAGCACCTGCGCGACGTCCCCCTGGCCGACCAGCTGGTCGAAGACCGGCCCGGGCCGCTGCTGCTGGGTGGCGCCGGTGGCCGCCGGCGCGCTCACGCGGCCCCCGTGGTCGCGGCCAGCCGCGGCTCCACGGCGACGCGCACCTGCTGGGCCACGTCGTCGATGCCCGCGGCGGCGTCGACCACGGCGTAGCGCGCCGGCGCGGCGGCGGCCAGGGCGAGGAACCGCTCCCGGACGGCCGCGTGGAAGGCCAGGGGCTCGCGCTCGAGGCGGTCCGGGGCCTCTCGCAGCCGATCGGTGCGGGCCAGCGCCAGCGCCGGGTCCACGTCGAGGACCACGGTGAGGTCGGGGACGAGGCCCTGCGCGGCCCACCCGGAGATGGCGGCGAGCTCGCCGGCCTCGAGCCCGCGGCCACCGCCCTGGTAGGCCAGCGTGGAGTCGACGTAGCGGTCGCACACCACCACGCGGCCGGCCGCGAGCGCCGGCGTCACCACGCTGGCGACGTGGTGGGCGCGGTCCGCGGCGTAGAGCAGCGCCTCGGCGCGGGGGGCCAGGTCGCCGCCGTGCAGCAGCACCTCGCGGATGCTGGCGCCGGCGGCCGTGCCCCCCGGCTCGCGGGTGGTCACCACGTCGTGGCCGTCAGCGCGCAGCCAGCGGGCCAGCTCCGACACCTGGGTGGACTTCCCCGAGCCGTCGCCGCCCTCGAGCACGACGAACAGCCCCGCGAGCTCGGGGGGCTCGCGGCCCTCGGTGGCGTCCAGCACGGGCGTGAGGCTATCCGTGAGCCCCGACCGAGGGTTGGTGGCGGGCACGGGCGGGCCACGGGCCGGAGCAGACGGGCGCAGGCGCTCAGGTGCTCAGCGGATAGGTCGCGACGAGGGGGGTCGTCGGTGTCGTGGCCCCCGGACCGGGCTCACGGCTGACCGCGACGGCCGCCGCTCCTCCGGCGCCGCCGGGCACGACGACGCCCTCGGCGCCCCCCGCGGTCTCCGAGCCGTCGAAGTCCACGACCGGCGACGGCGCCGCTCCCGGCCGGGCCACGCGCCACACCTGGTAGACCCCGCCCGACGGGGACGGCAGTGCCTGCGGAGCCGTGATGACCGCCTCCCCCACCGACGGCGACCAGCGCAGCTCGCTGCTCGCCCACGCCCCGCTGGCGTCGCTCGCGGGCACCACCTGGACGTCCGGTGCGGCGTCGATCCGCTCCGCCACGGCCGAGACGGACTCCCGCTGGGACCTCGCCGCGCTCCACGCCGCGTACCCGCCCGTCCCCGCGACGACGACGGCCGCTGCCGCCACGGCGTACCTCATCGCCGATCGGCGGGTCGGGCCCTCGGCGTCCGCGGCCCGGCGCTCGCGGCGCGCGCCCAGCTCGTCGGCCGGGCCGGGCGCCGCTTCCCGCTCGTCGGCCGGGCCGGTGTCGCCTCGGCCGGTGTCGCCGGGGCCGGCGTCGGGCGCCCGCACCGCCTCGCGCGGCTCCTGCGGCACGTCGTCCAGCGCGGCGAGGACCGCGGCGCGCATCGACGGCGGCGGGGTCACCGGGGTCGAGGCACCGAGCACGGCCAGCGCCTCCTGCGTCTGCGCCACCCGCTGGGCCAGCGCGGGGTCGGACCTCAGCACCGCGGCCACGCGGGCGTGCTCGTCAGCGTCCAGGGCGCCGAGCGCGTAGAGGTCGAGCGTCTCGTCGTCGACCTCCAGGTCGGCCTCCTCCTCGTTCACGAGCTCACCCCCAGCGCGGAGCGCAGCCGGATGAGGCCGTCCCGCAGCCTCGTCTTGACGGTCGGCACGGGCACCCCCAGGCGCGCGGAGATCTCCGTGGACGTCTGGCCGCCCCAGTAGGCGAGCTCGACGGCCTCACGCTGCAGGGCCGTGAGGGAGTCCAGCGCGCCGCGCACCCTGGCCTCCTCCTCGTGCTGCTCGGCGGACTCGGCCACCTCGTCGTACTCGCGGGCGCCGGAGCCGGCCGCCACGCGGTCCTCGCGGTCCTCCGCGGCGCGCACGGAGCGGACCCGGTCCACGGCGCGGCGGTGGGCGATGGTCATGGCCCACGTCGAGACGCCGCCGCGCGCCGGGTCGTAGCGCGCGGCCTGGCGCCACACCTCGAGCATGACCTCCTGGGCGACCTCCTCGGCCATGGCGTGGTTGCGCAGCACGCGACGGGCCATCCCGAGCACCCGCGGGACGAGGGCGTCGTAGAGCACGGCGAACGCCTGCTGGTCCCCACGCGCCACCTCCGCCATCGTCTCCGCCAGCGGGTCCTCCCGCCGCGCCGCCCCCGCGCCCGTGGACGGGCGCCCAGCGGGCGGGGACCCGCCCGTCCCGGCCAGCGGGGTCACCCCGGCGACCGCTCGGAGGAGGTTCGTGCCCGGCGGGGTCGCGGACTGGCCCCCGTCACCCGATCACCCGCCCGGTCGTCACGACGCGTCGGCGGGCTTCTTCGCCGCAGGCTTCCTGGCGGCGGGCTTCTTCGCGGCGGGCTTCTTGGCCGCCGGCTTCTTCGCGGCCGGCTTCTTCGCGGTGCGCTTGCCCCCCGACGCGGCGTCACGGTCGCGCTTGTCCTGGAGGAGCTCGCCGGCCTTCTCCAGGGTGATCGACTCCACCGCGTCGTCCTTGCGGAGCGTGGCGTTGACGGTCCCGTCGGTGACGTAGGGGCCGAAGCGGCCGTCCTTCACGACGACGGGCCCGCCGCTGACCGGGTCGGTGCCCAGCTCGCGCAGCGGCGGGGTCGCGGCCCGCTGCCCGCGCCGCTGCTTGGGCTGGGCGTAGATCGCGAGGGCCTCCTCGAGCGTGACGTCGAAGATCGCCTGCTCGGTCTCCAGCGAGCGCGAGTCGGTGCCGCGCTTGAGGTAGGGGCCGTAGCGCCCGTTCTGCGCGGTGATGTCCTCGCCGCTCTCCGGGTCCTTCCCCACGGTGCGCGGCAGCGAGAGGAGCAGCAGGGCCTGGTCGAGGTCGATCGTCGCGAGGTCCATCGTGCTCAGCAGGGACCCGGTGCGGGGCTTGGCGGACTTCGGGGCCCCGTCCTCCAGCACCTCGGTGACGTAGGGGCCGTAGCGCCCGCTGCGGGCGATCACGTCGCGGCCCGTCTCCGGGTCCTGACCCAGGGTCCTCTCGCCCTCGCCGACGCTCGCGAACAGCTCCTCGGCCTTGGCCACCGTCAGCTCGTCGGGCGCGAGGTCGTCGGGGACGGAGGCGCGCTGCGGGGCCTGCTCGCCCTCGACGGCACGCTCCACGTACGGCCCGTAGCGCCCCACGCGCAGGACGATGCCCTCGCCGACCTCCAGCGTGTTGATCTCGCGGGCGTCGATGTCGCCCAGGTCGTCCACCAGCGGCTTGAGCCCGCCGCTCGAGACGGCCCGCGACGCGGCGTCGGGCCCGTCGGGGTCGCCGCCGGCCACGACCGACGCCCCGGCGGAGCCGTCGCCGCCGAACGGGCCGCCGAAGTAGAAGCGGCTCAGCCACTGCGAGCGCTGCTCGGTGCCGCCGGCGATGCGGTCGAGGTCGTCCTCCATCGACGCCGTGAAGTCGTAGTCCACGAGGTAGCCGAAGTGCCCCTCGAGCAACCGCGTGACGGCGAAGGCGATCCACGTCGGGACCATCGCCGAGCCTCGCCGGCCCACGTAGCCGCGGTCGGTGATGGTGGCGATGGTCGACGCGTACGTCGACGGCCGGCCGATGCCGCGCTCCTCGAGGGCCTTCACCAGCGACGCCTCGGTGTAGCGCGGCGGCGGGGAGGTGGAGTGACCGTTGCCGGAGGCCTCGAGCACGCCGGCGCCCTGGCCCTCGCGCAGCTCGGGCAGGCGCTTGTCGTCCTTGCCCCCTCCCGCCTCGGCGTGACGCTCCTCGTCGCGGCCCTCGGTGTAGGCGGCCATGAAGCCCCGGAAGGTGATGACGGTGCCCGACGCGGCGAGCTCCACGTCGCGCCCGTCACCGAGGGCTCCCCCGAGGCGGACGGAGGCGGTGGAGCCCGAGGCGTCGGCCATCTGGGAGGCGACGGTGCGCTGCCAGATCAGCTCGTAGAGGCGGAAGTCCTCGCCGCGCAGGGAGCCGGACACCTGCGCGGGCGTGCGGAACGCGTCGCCCGACGGGCGGATGGCCTCGTGGGCCTCTTGCGCGTTCTTCGAGCGCGAGGCGTAGGTCCGCGGCTTCGCGGGCACGTACTCGGCCCCGTAGAGCTCGCCGGCCTGGGTGCGGGCGGCACGCAGCGCCGTCTCGCTGAGCGTCGTGGAGTCGGTGCGCATGTACGTGATGTAGCCGTTCTCGTACAGGTTCTGCGCCGTGCGCATCGCCTGCCGAGCGGTCATCCGCAGCTTGCGCGAGGCCTCCTGCTGCAGCGTGGAGGTGGTGAAGGGCGCGGCGGGCTTGCGCGTGTACGGCTTGTTCTCCACCCGGCGCACCGTGATGGCGCCCGCGGGCACAGCCGTGAGCGCGTCGGCCACGGCGGTGGCCCCGGCCTCGTCGAGCACCGTGGCGGCCGCGGCGCGCTGGAGGAGCTGGCCGCGGTCGTCGAAGTCACGCCCGGTGGCGACCCTGGCGCCCTCGAGCGTGACCAGGCGGGTGGAGAAGCTCTCGCCCTGGCCCTCGGCGGGGTCCAGCGGCTCCAGGGTGGCGGCGACGTCGAAGTACGACGCCGCGCGGAAGGCCATGCGCTCGCGCTCGCGCTCGACCACCATGCGGGTGGCCACCGACTGCACGCGCCCGGCGGACAGCCCGGCCCGCACCTTGCGCCACAGCACCGGCGAGACCTCGTAGCCGTAGAGGCGGTCGAGGATGCGGCGGGTCTCCTGGGCGTCCACGAGGTCGGTGTCGATGTCGCGGGTGTCCTCCAGCGCCCTCGCGATGGCCTCGGGGGTGATCTCGTGGAAGACCATCCGGCGCACCGGGACCTTGGGGCTCAGGGTCTGCAGGAGGTGCCACGCGATGGCCTCGCCCTCGCGGTCCTCGTCCGTGGCGAGGAACAGCTCGTCGGCGTCCTTCAGGGCGCGCTTGAGCTCGGCGACCTTCTTCTTCTTGTCCGCGTCCACCACGTAGTAGGGGTCGAAACCGTTCTCGACGTCGACGGCGAACTTGCCGTACGGGCCCTTCTTCATGTCCGCCGGCAGCTCGGAGGGCTGGGGCAGGTCACGGATGTGGCCGACGGAGGCCTCCACCTCGTAGCCGTCACCCAGGTACCCGGCGATGGTGCGCGCCTTCGCGGGAGACTCGACGATCACCAGCCGGCGGCCGGGAGCGGAGGGGGAGGTGGAGCGGGCCACGGCGGGACCTTCCTTGCTGACAAGCGGGAGCTGAGCAGATCGTGGGGGGATCGGGGTCGACGGTAACGCGTCCTCCCGGCGGCGGACGCCGGGACGTGCGCTCCCCACCCCTCGCGCGGCGCGGCGGGCGGGGCGCTCAGGTCACGCGGCGCTGGACAGGGCCCCGCGGCGCGGGCGGGGGTGCGCGGCGCGCCGTGCCACGCGGCGCGGAGGGCGCAGCAGCAGCAGGGCGGCGACGAACACCGCGGCGGACACCCCGGCGACTCCCGACGACGCGCCGCCGTAGGCCAGCACCAGACCGGCCCGCCCGGTCACCGGCAGGTCGCTCGCGGCCAGCGCCGCCATGGAGGCGGTGTACGCCCCGGTGCCGAGGACCGCGACGACCAGGAGCACGGGCACCACCGCGCGCCAGCCGCTGACCGCCCGCGTGTCCGTCTCGGCGTGGGGGTCGCGGCGGCGCAGCGCGAGCACCGCGGCGGCCGCTCCCAGCCACGCCCCGACGACCACGACCGCCGCCACCACGTCGGACGCCCGGTGCCAGCTGACCGCGATCGTCGCGATGCCCGTCGCGGCCGTGTACGCCGCGGCGACCAGGGCCCCGAGCGGGCGCGCTCTCGGGGGCAGGGCGACGAGGATGCCGGCGGACACGGCGCCGGCGAAGGTGGTGTGCCCGCTCGGCAGGGTGTTCGCCACGGTCCCGCCGACGTCCGTCAGCTCGGGGCGGTCCAGCACGAGGCGCTTGAGCAGCTGGGTGGTCAGCGTGGGCCCGAGGACGAGCACGGCGGCCAGGGCGGCACGTCGATAGCGCCGGCGTACCACGCCGATGACCACCACGAGGGCGACGGAGACCACCACGCCGGCCGCCGAGACGAGCCACAGCACCGAGTACGCGGCGCCGCTCACGTAGTCCTGGCCGATCCGCCCCCCGCTGAGCGTCGCGTCGTCGACGAGCTGACCCGTGGCGGTGGTCACGAACACCTGGTGCAGGGCCAGCACCGCGCCCGCGCAGGCGAGCACCATGACCGCTCCCGCGACGAACCTTCCCATGGCTCGACGGTAGCCGCGCCGGCTGGGCGCGCGCTCAGGGAACCAGCAGGAGACCGTCGGCGATCAGCGCGCGGACCTGCGGCAGGAGCTCCGCCGCGAGCGCGCCCGTCGGCGCGTCGAGCAGCTCTCCGAGCGCCGCCACCACCTGGGCCACGGTGAGGGTCCCGTCGCACGCGCCGACGAGCGCGGCGAGGGCGCTCGACGCGGCCACCGCGCGGCGGTAGCCGCCGCCCTGGCGCAGGACGATGACGCGGGGCCCGGCCTCCCCGGGGACGTGGTGGCGCTCCTCGGTGACGTCCGGCGCCGTGGTGAGGGCCAGGCCCGCCAGGGCGGCGTCGTCGAGGGTGGACAGGGCCTCCTGCGCGGCGATGACCGCGGCGACGTGGTCGCCCAGGCCGCCGCCCGAGGCACCACCCAGGCCGCCCTCGAGGCTCGCGGTCTGCTCCTCCGTCCGGCGCCACGGACGACGGTCACCGGCGGGGGCGTGGAGGACGACGTGCCCGAAGCCCACGGCCTCGACGCCGCGGCCCTCCAGGTCGTCCAGCCACGCGCCCACGAGCGCGTCCGTGGCGGGGCCGGGGGCGGACCCGCCGTCGCGCACCCACGTGGTGGCGTAGTGCGCGGGGTCCAGCACCTCGCGCTGGACCACCCAGGCGTCCAGCGGGCCGAGCCCGGCGGCGGCGCGCGCCTCGGCCGCCTCCTCGACCCAGCGGTCCACCCGGTCGCCCCAGCTCTCGTCCGCGCGGTGCTCCCAGTCGCCGAGCATCACCGCGGTGCCGCCGGGAGCGAGCACGCGGGCGGCTCCCAGGACCATCTCCCGCACCACGTCGTCGCCGGTACGACCGCCGTCGCGGTACGTCCAGCCGGGGACGTCGTGGCGGCGGGGGGTGATGACGAACGGCGGGTTGGACACCAGCAGGTCGAAGGTCTCCCCCGCCACCGGCGCCAGGAGGTCACCGCGCCGCAGGTCCAGGCCCCGGCCACCCTGCGCGTCGAGCCCGGCGATGTCGGCGTTGAGGGCAGCGAACGCGAGCGCCCGCGATGACGTGTCGGTGGCCACCACCGCGTCGGCGTGCTCGGCTGCCAGCAGCGCCTGGACCCCGCTGCCCGTCCCGACGTCCAGCGCGCGGCCCACGGGGGTGCGGGGGGTGAGGTGGGCGAGCGTGGACGAGGCTCCGCCGACGCCGAGCACGTGGTCGGTGGGGACCGCCGCGCCGAGCGCGCCCTCCCCGAGGTCGGAGGCGATCCAGCGGTGCTCGCCGTCTCCGGCGTCCCACGGGCGCAGGTCCGCGGCCGGGACCACGGCGTCGTCCCTCCCCGCCCCGGCCGCGCGCACGAGCCCCAGCGCCGCGGCGCCCTCGCTGCGCAGACGGGGCAGCGCCGCGTCGAGCCGGCGGCGCACGACCCGCTCCGCGTGGGGCTCGGCGAGGACGAACAGCGACGTCAGCACTCCCAGGGCGTCGTCGCGCCCGGCCAGCGCCCGCCGCGCCGGGACCAGCTGGTCACGGCCGAGCGCCGCGGAGGCCGGAGCGCCGATCGCGTCGTCGACCGCCGCGACGGTCCACCCCGACGCCTCGAGGTCCCCGCGCAGCGCGGCGATCAGGGCGCCGCGCCGCTCCGGGTCCAGGCCTGCGCCCGGCGGCGGGGCGCTCACTCGACGCGGTCGGGGCGCCCGCTGCTCGTGGTGCCCGCCCCGGCCGTGCGCGCCGTGCCGTCGACGTCGTGCTCGACGACCACCCCGTCGCCGAGGTCGTCGCGGCCGGCGTCGAGGTCGCGCGCCGCGGGGTCGTCACCGTCGTCGTCGAGCGTCAGGTCGTCGGAGTCGTCCCCGTACGACGTCGTGCGCAGCTTGGCCAGCACGAGGGCCACGACGATCACCAGCAGCGCGAGAGCCGCCACGGTGTAGCGCAGGGTCACGTTGGCTCCGCTGCCGATGGTGAGCGTCGCGATGGCCGGCACGATGAGGATCGCGACGAGGTTGATGACCTTGATCAGCGGGTTGATGGCCGGGCCGGCGGTGTCCTTGAAGGGGTCGCCGACGGTGTCGCCGATGATCGTCGCCTCGTGGGCGCCGGAGCCCTTGCCCCCGTGGGCCCCGTCCTCGACGATCTTCTTCGCGTTGTCCCAGGCTCCCCCGGAGTTGGCGAGGAAGACGCCCATCACCGCGCCGGTCCCGATGACGCCGGCGAGGAACCCGGCCAGGGCCGTGGTGCCGATCCCGAACCCGACCACCACCGGCGAGAGGATCGCCAGCAGGCCGGGGGCCGCCAGCTCCCGCAGCGAGTCACGCGTGCAGATGTCGACCACGCGGCCGTACTCGGGCGTCTCGGTGCGGTCCATGATGCCCGGGCGCTCGCGGAACTGGCGGCGCACCTCGACCACGATCGCGCCGGCAGCGCGCGTGACGGCGTTGATGGTGAGCGAGGAGAAGAGGAAGACGGTGGCCGCACCGAGGAGCAGGCCCACCAGCACGTACGGCTGGGTGATCTCGAACTGGACGAAGGAGTTGATCGTGGCCGCGGAGAACTCCGGGGGCGGTGCCAGCGGGTCCAGGGACGCCACGGCCTCCTCCACGCCTCGCTGGGCCTCGCCCAGGTAGGAGCCGAACAGGGCCACCGCCGCGAGGACGGCCGTGCCGATGGCGATGCCCTTGGTGATGGCCTTGGTGGTGTTGCCGACCGCGTCGAGGTCGGTGAGCGTCTCGGCTCCCGCCTCGTCGACGTCCCCGGACATCTCCGCGATGCCCTGGGCGTTGTCGCTCACCGGGCCGAAGGTGTCCATGGCGACCACGACGCCGACGGTGGTGAGCAGCCCGGTCCCCGCCATGGCCACGAGGAACAGCGCGAGGCTGGCGACGCCGTTGGCCAGGAAGAAGGTGACCAGGACGCCGAGCGCGAGGGTGACGACCACGCCGACCGCGGACTCCAGCCCGAGGCCGATGCCCGAGAGGACCACCGTGGCCGCCCCGGTGCGCGAGGTCGCGGCGACCTCCCGGGTGGGCTTCTTGGCCGTGTCGGTGTAGTAGCCGGTGAGCGCGAGGACGGCCACGCCGAGGACGATGCCGACGACGACGGCCCCGGCGACCGCGATGCGCGGGTCGTCGATGGCGATGGGCGTCTGGCCGGAGGCCATGAGGGCGATGTCCTCCGACGGCGCGGCCAGGCCGGCCCACGCCTCGGGGAGGTACACGAAGATCGCGACGATGGAGGCGATCCCGGCCACCACCGCGGAGATGACGAAGCCGCGGTAGATCGCGGCCAGGCCGGGCTCGTTCTCGCGGACCCGGATGACGACGACCCCGAGGATCGCGGTCAGCGCGCCGATGGCCGGCACGATGAGCGGCAGCACGACGCCCTCCACCCCGAAGGCGGCGCTGCCGAGGATGAGGGCCGCGACGAGGGTGACGGCGTAGGACTCGAAGAGGTCGGCGGCCATGCCGGCGCAGTCCCCGACGTTGTCGCCCACGTTGTCCGCGATGGTGGCGGCGTTGCGGGGGTCGTCCTCGGGGATGCCCTGCTCGACCTTGCCCACGAGGTCGGCGCCGACGTCGGCGGCCTTGGTGAAGATGCCACCGCCGACGCGCATGAACATGGCGAGCAGCGCGGCCCCGAAGCCGAAGCCCTCGAGCACCCGCGGCGCGCTCTCCCGGTAGACGATCACGACGACCGCGGCGGCGAGCAGGCCGAGGCCCACGGTGACCATGCCGACGGTCCCGCCGGTGCGGATCGCCAGGCGGGCGCCGGCAGCGCGGCCCCCGGCCTCGCGGGCGGCAGCGGCGACCCGGACGTTGGCGCGCACCGCGAGGCTCATGCCCAGGTAGCCGATGGAGGCGGAGAAGACCGCGCCGACGACGAAGAAGATGAGGCGCCCGGTGCGGACCTCGAGGTCTCCGGGCAGGAAGAACAGGACGATCGCGGCGAGCACCACGAAGATCGCCAGGGTCTTGAACTGGCGGCGCAGGTACGCGCTCGCGCCCTCCTGGACGGCTCCGGCGATGCGCTGCATCTCCTCGGTGCCGGCACCGGCCTTCAGCACCTGCGACCGGAACACGACCCCCACCACGAGGCAGACGATCGCGACGACCCCGACGCCCACGACGATCCACAGGTCGGTGCCGGCGAGGTCGAGGACGGGTTGCCCGGCGCCCGGCGGCACCGCTCCGTCAGGCGGCGGGGCGGCGCCCTCACCCCCTGCGGGTGGGGGTGGTGCGGCCTGCAGGACGGTCGACGCGAGCAGCACTCGCCCTCCTCGGTGAGATCGGTGTGGCGCCCGCCACCGGCCGGTGGGGCGCGCCGGAGTCTGCCACGGACGCCGGCCGTGGCCGGACGCTCCGTGACCGTCGGGTGGCTCAGTCCAGCGAACCGCCGGAGGCCACGACCGCCTCGTCGACGGTGGCGTGGATCGGGAAGACCTTCGTCAGCCCGGTGATGCGGAAGACCTTGAGGATCTTCTCCTGGGTGCACACCAGGTGCAGCGACCCGTCGTGGCTGCGGACCCGCTTGAGCCCGCCGACGAGGACGCCCAGACCCGTGGAGTCGAGGAAGTCGACCTTCTCCATGTTCACGACGAGGTCGTGCTTGCCCTCGCCGACGAGGTCGTTGAGGCGCTCACGCAGGACCGGGGCGGTGTAGACGTCGATCTCCCCACCGACCTCCACGACCGTGCGGCCGCCGTGCTCATGGCTCGTGACGGACAGGTCCACTGGTGCTCCTCCGTAGATCGTGCGGGGCGGTGCTGCGTCGTCCCGACAGTCAACCATCCCCGGACCTGCCGTGAAGGGCCGTCGTGGGGGATCATCGTCGACCATGGCCGACCTGGACGCCGTGGCGCAGCGCCTGCGGACCGCACCCGGCCGCGAGGAGCGGGTGCTGCACGAGCGCCTCGTGCCGGCCCGCCGCGCCACGACGGCGCCGTGGCCGGGGTGGGTGGCTCCGCCGCTGAGGGAGGCGCTGGTGGCCTCGGGCGTCGCGGAGCCGTGGGTGCACCAGGTCGTCGCCGCCGAGCACGCGCGCGCCGGGCGCCACGTCGTGGTCTCCACCGGGACCGCGTCGGGCAAGTCGCTCGCCTACCTCCTGCCGGCGCTGACCGCGGCGCTCGAGCCGGCGGTGGGCCGCGGGCCCGGGGGTGGTCCGGGCTCGGGCTCGCCTCCCGGGGTGAGCGCCCGGCTCGGCGCGGGAGGAACCACCCTGTACCTCGCGCCGACGAAGGCGCTGGCGGCGGACCAGCTGGCGGCCATCGACGCCCTCGGCGTGCCCGGGGTCCGCGCGGCCACCTACGACGGTGACACCCCCGCGGACGCACGGCGGTGGGTGCGCGACCACGCCGACGTGCTGCTGACCAACCCGGACATGCTGCACCGCTCGCTGCTTCCCGGGCACGCGCGCTTCTCGCGGATCTTCCGGCGGCTGCGCTACGTGGTGGTCGACGAGTGCCACCACTACCGCGGGCTCTTCGGCAGCCACGTCGCGGCCGTGCTGCGCCGGCTGCTCCGCGTGGCCGAGCACCACGGCGCGGCGCCCACGGTGGTGCTCGCCTCGGCGACCGTCGCCCAGCCCGCCGCGAGCGCCGCCGCGCTCACCGGGCTCGACGTGGTGGAGGTCACCGACGACGCCTCACCGCGGGGAGGCACGCGGTTCTGGCTGTGGGAGCCGCCGCTGCTGCCGGGCGCTGCAGCAGCGGCGGCTGGCGAGAGGGCTGCCGGGGCCGTCGGGGGTGCAGGGGCCGCTGCTGGGCGACGCTCGGTGGTCGCCGAGTCGGCCGACCTCCTCGCGGACCTCGTGGCCGCCGGCGTCGCGACGCTGGTGTTCGTCCGCTCGCGCCGGGGCGCGGAGGTCGTGGCCTCCCTGGCGCGCGGGTCCCTCGCCGAGGCCGACCCCGCCGCGGCGGGGCACGTCGCGGCCTACCGCGCGGGCTACCTGCCCGAGGAGCGGCGCGCCCTCGAGGCCGACCTGCGCGCGGGACGGCTGCTGGGCGTGGCCTCCACGTCCGCCCTGGAGCTGGGCATCGACGTGGCGGGGCTCGACGCCGTGGTCGTCGCCGGGTGGCCGGGGACCCGGGCCTCGCTGTGGCAGCGGGTGGGCCGGGCGGGCCGGGGCGGCGGCGACGCCCTCGCGGTGCTCGTCGCCGACGACGACCCGTTGGACACCTACCTCGTCCACCACCCGGAGGCGATCTTCGACGCACCGCTGGAGGCCACGGTGATCGACCCGGGCAACCCCCACGTCCTCGGGGGCCAGCTGTGCGCGGCCGCCGCCGAGGTGGCATTGCGGCCCGAGGACCTCGCCCGCTTCGGCCCCACCGCCCCCGCGGTCCTCGAGCACCTCGTCGCGGCGGGCCTGCTGCGGGCCCGGCCGAACGGCTGGTTCTGGACGTCACGGGAGCGGGCCAGCGCCCTGAGCGACCTGCGCGGGAGCGGCGGGGCACCGATCTCCCTCGTGGACGAGGAGACCGGGCGGGTCATGGGGACGGTCGACGCGGCCGCCGCCCACCGCACCGTCCACGAGGGGGCGGTCTACGTGCACCAGGGGCGCCGGTACCGCGTCGTCGCCCTGGACGAGAGCGACGCCACCGCGCTGCTGAGGACCACCGACGCCGACGAGTCGACCTCCGTCCGGTCGGTCTCCGACGTCCGGGTCCTCGAGGAGATCGACGCCCGGTGCTGGGGGCCGGTGCGGCTGGTGTCCGGGACGGTGGAGGTGAGCAGCCAGGTGACCTCCTACCTGCGGCGGCGCGAGAGCACGGGCGCCGTCATCGCAGAGGAGCGCCTCGACCTCCCGGAGAGGACGCTGCGCACCCGCTCGGTCTGGTGGACGCTGCCGGACGGCTTCGCCCGCGCCGCGGGCGTGGACCCGGCGGACGTGCTGGGGGCGCTGCACGCCGCCGAGCACGCAGCGATCGGCCTGCTGCCCCTCGTCGCGACGTGCGACCGGTGGGACGTCGGTGGCCTGTCGACCGACCGGCACCCCGACACCGGGCTCGCGACCGTGTTCGTGCACGACGCGGCTCCCGGCGGCGCCGGTTTCGCGGACCGGGGCTTCGCCGCGGCGCGGACGTGGCTGGGCGCCGTGGCCGACCTGCTGGCCGACTGCGGCTGCGCGACCGGGTGCCCGTCGTGCGTGCAGTCGCCGAAGTGCGGCAACGGCAACGAGCCCCTGGACAAGGCGGGAGCCCTGGCGGTCCTGAGGGCGGTGCTGGCCGAGGCGGACGCCGGCGCGGACGTCCACGGCCCGGTGCGGGGCTCGCGGCCGGCCTCGCCGCCCGGGCACGACGGGGTCGACCTGGGGGCCGCGTCGTGAGGTCGCTGGCCGCCGTCGTGGTCGGCGTGGTGCTGCTCGCGGGTACCGCGGCGGTCGCCCTGTTCGTCGCGGCGGCCGGGTCCTCGACGACGGTGCAGCTCGTGTGGGACCGCGCCGGGCTGGACGTGCGGTCATCCGCGCTGGGCCTGTTCCTCGTCGGCGCCGTCGTGGTCCTCGTGGCCGAGGTCGGCGTGCGGCTGCTGCTGGGCGTCCGCGGCGGCGCACGTCCCCGGCCCGGTCCGCGGCGCCGCTCGTCCCGCTGACCGGGCCCACCGCCAGACCCCTCACGGCTCGGCGCCCACGAGGCCCTGCGCCGCTCCACCGGCGCCCTCGGCCAGACCGGCGCGGGCGCGGGCGCGGGCCGGGCCGAGCAGCCCGACGGCCCCGGGCGCGCTGAGCGTCACCTCGACCTCGACCGACGTGGCCACGGCGGCACCCCCGACTCTCGAGTCCAGCGTGCGGCAGGAGCTCAGCCGAGCGCCGTTCGCGGTGGCCACGCGCTCGGCCGCCACGCAGGCGGCTCCACCGGCGCGGCCGAGGAGGACGTCGGCGCCCGCCAGCGCCGCCAGGTCGGCGGCCCCGGACGCCCTGACCCCGGTCAGGGCCGCCACCCCCACACCGCCCGCACCGCCCAGGACGACCATCGCCGCGGCGACGAGCGCCAGCACCAGGACGGTCCCGGCGCCCTCGTCACCGGTGCGGTGACCGCCGCGGTGCCCGAGGCGGTGGTGGTGGAGGCGGCGGTGGTGGTGGCCGCTGCAGCCGCCGTCGTCAGGACCGTCACCGCGACCGCGACCGACCGGCGTCACGCGGCCGCCTCGCCGGCAGTCTCGCCGGCCGTCTCGAGCGCGGCGGCCGCGTGGCCGGAGACCGCGACCGGGGGGAGTCCTGGCAGCCGGAGCGCGACGTGCCGGGTGACGGTGACCCTCATGCTGGCCGGGGCGCCGGGTCCGCCCGGCGCGACCTGCGTCGAGGCGCCGGGCCCCGCACGGGCGAGGGCGGCCGCAGCGATCTCGGCGGGCGGGTCGCCCCGGGCAGCGGCTCTGGCGCCGGCGATCGCACCGCCCTGGACGCTGATCTGCGCGATGGCCAGCTGCCCCACCGACAGCACGCCGGAGAGGACCACGACCACACCCAGGAGCGCCACGGCGAGCTCGGCGCTGACCGCACCGGCGTCGCGCCCCTGCCCCGCACCTCCGTGGCCGTGGCGGCAGCGGCAGCGGCAGCGGCAGCGGCAGCGGCGACCGTCGCCACGGCCACCGCCCTCAGACCATGCTGAGCGCACGCTGGACGATCCCGAGCAGCAGCCCTCGCACCGCGTCGCTGGCGAGGATCGTCACGAGGAGAGCGGCGAACCCGCAGGCGGCCAGGGTCGCGATCGCGTACTCCGCGGTGGCCATGCCCGCGTCCCCGCGGACGACCGCGGGGACGCGGGTGGCCGGCCGGGGTCCGCGCGTGGGTGCGGCCCCGAGCGCTGGTGCGGGCTCGGGCGTGGTGTTCGACGTGGTGTTCGACATGGCGGCTCCGTCCTGCCCTGGCGTCCCTCGCCGGGCTCGACCAGGGTGGAGGCCCCCGGACCGCGTCCCCCGCCACGCACCCGCTCCCTGTGGACGGAGCCCTCGCTCCTGCGCGCCGCTGTGGACAGGCGCGTCGGCCACGCGGTCACCTCCCCACCAGGGGGCCGGCGAGAGCCACCACCAGGGGCACCACGCCCAGCGCCGCGAAGGCCGGCAGGGCGCACAGCCCCATGGGCAGGAGCACGAGGACCTCCAGGCGCTGGGCCGCCGCGCGCCGGCGGGCCGTGCGGTCGGCGCGGACCCTGGCCCCCGCCTGGCGCAGGAGCGCGGCCGAGGGCGCACCCGACGACGCGGCCAACGACAGGGCACGCCGCAGCGGCTCCCACGCGGGCTCGGCGTGCGCCCACGCCCGCGCCTCGTCGGCGCCCATGGAGGTGAGCGCCGCGACCTCGCGCAGCAGCGCTCCGCCCGGGCCGCCCAGCGCGGCGCCGACGACGTCGAGGGCCCGGGTCGCCGGCACCCCGGAGAGCATGGCGGCGGCCACGAGGTCGGTGGCCAGGGCCGGGTCGCTCTCCTGCTGCCCCTGGCGCGCGGCCCGCCGAGGACGGCGCGTCGCGGGGCGGGCGGCCGCGCGGCCCGAGCCCGGCACCAGGAGCGCCGCGAGCGCAGCCAGGGCTGCAGCGGCGAGGGCGATCGCCACGTCAGCGCACCCGCGAGGCGGCCGCGACCATCCGCGACGTCCACCACCAGCCGCCGCTGGCGAGCCCGATCCCCACCAGCGCGCACACGCGTCCCACGGTGGTGCCGACGAGCACCCCCACCGGGTTCACCCCCATGAGGAGCCCGAGCCCGACGCCGGCCAGGGGCAGCAGCGCGAGGACGAGGGCGCTGGCGCGCGGGCCGGCGAGGGCCGCCCGGACCCCCAGCAGCTCCTCCCTCTCGGAGGCCAGGGCGCCGGACAGGGCGTCGAGCACGTCCGCCGTGGGCGCGCCGGTGCGGGCGGCGACCTCCCACGCCGCCGCCAGGCGCAGCAGCGGAGCGGGGACCTCGCTGCGCGACGCCGCCTCGCGCAGCACCCGGCCGGTGTCACCGCCCGAGCGCGCGCTCGCCGCGGCGGCGCGCGCGGCGGCGCTGACCTCCGCGGCCGCGGCGCCCCTGGCGCTTCCGCGGCTCCCCGGCTCCCCGGCTCCCCCGGTCGGGCTGGTCGCGCCGGCCGGCCCCGTCGTGGTCGGCCCCGTCGCAGCGGCGGCGGCGTGGTGCCAGGCTGCGGCCGGTCCCAGGCCGGCCCGCAGCAGCGCCGCCAGCTCCGCCGCCAGGGAGGAGACTCCCGCCAGGGCCGCCGGCACGTCCGGCCCTGCCAGCCGCCGTGCCCGGGCGACGAGGGGAAGGACCCAGCGGGCCACCGGCCCGCCCACGGCGCTGCCCGTCGTCACGGGGTCCGGCCTCGAGCCGGCCACCCGCACGCCACGGACGGCAGGGCTCGCGGGCAGCCGTGCCCGGGGTGCTCGGTGTCGGCCCACGAGCAGCACCGCGGCACCCAGGCTGGTGCCCGTCAGCAGCGCCAGCGCGAGCGGGCTCACACCGCGCCCGTCAGCGCCTGGAGGCGCGCGAAACCCGGCCCTCGCCCGCGGGGGCCGAGCGCGGTGGTGACCGTGAGGGCGCGGCGCTCGTCGCGCTCGAGGACGGCGATCTCGGCCATCTCGCGGTGCCCGGCCCGCCGGCGCAGGTGGACCACGACCTGGACGGCGCTCACCGCCTGCGCCGCCAGCGCCTCGCGCCCGAGGCCGGCGAGGGCACCGAGCGCCTCGAGGCGCGCGGGGACGTCCGCGGCGGTGTTCGCGTGGACGGTGCCCGCCCCACCCTCGTGCCCGGTGTTGAGCGCGGCGAGCAGCTCACGGACCTCAGCCCCGCGGACCTCGCCCACCACGATGCGGTCGGGGCGCATCCGCAGGGCCTGGCGCACCAGGTCGACGAGGTCCACGCGCCCCGCTCCCTCGACGTTGCCGTGGCGGGTCACCAGGCGCACGACGTGCGGGTGGTCGGGCACCAGCTCGCCGCCGTCCTCGACGAGCAGCAGCCGCTCGGCAGGGTCGGCGAGGCCGAGCAGGGTGGAGAGCACCGTGGTCTTGCCGCTGCCGGTCCCGCCGGTGACGAGGAACGACGCGCGCCGCGTCACCAGCGCCCGCAGCACCGGCCCCCAGGCGGGCGGCACGGACCGCGCCGCGACGAGCTCGTCGAGGGTGAAGGCGGTGCGGCGCGGAACCCGCAGCGAGAGCAGCGTGCCCGCCGGGGAGAGCGGGGGCAGGGCCGCGTGCAGGCGCACGCCGTCGGGCAGCTGGGCGTCCACGAACGGGGAGGCGTCGTCCAGGCGCCGTCCCGCCGCGGCGGCGAGCCTCACGGCGAGGGCCCGCAGGTCGTCCTCGGAGCCCAGCCTGGCGGTGCGCGGCGGCAGGCGGACCAGGCCGTGGCCGCGGTCCACCCACACCTCGTGGGCCCCGTTGACGAGGACGTCGGTGACGCCGGGCTCGTCCACGAGCTCCTGGAGCGGCCCGGCGCCGGTGATCTGCGCCGCGAGCGCCGCGGTGACACCGAGCACCCCCTCGGCGCCCAGCACTCCCGCGGGGCCCTCGCGGGCGGCCACCGCGGCGGCCAGCCGTCCCCGACCCGCGCGCCGCGCGACCTCACGTCCGCCGAGAGCCCCCGGGCCGCCGGGGCCGCGACCGCTCTCCCGGGGACCCTGGGTGACCAGGCGCGCCCTGACGTCGTCGAGCACCTCGCGGTGCAGCGCCTCCGTCATCACGGGCCCGCGACGGGCGGGGTCACGAGGTGCTCCAGGGCCTCGCACGCTCTCGCCAGGGCGCCGCGCCGCGCGCTGCCGGGCGGCTCGCCGCGCGCCAGCGTCGCGGCGAGACCGCGGTCGTGGGCCAGGGTCGCGGCCAGGGGCGCGCCGAGCGCGTCCACCACCGCGGCCACCGGCAGCCCGCCCGTGCCGCCAGCGCTGCCCCTGCTGCCGGTGCGGAGCACCAGGCGGACGTCGGCCACCCTGGGGGCGACCGCCTCGAGGACGCGCCGGCCCGCGAGGACGGACCCGACGTCCGGCGCCACCAGGAGGAGCAGGAGGTCGCTCGCGGCCAGGGCCGCACCGGTCACCTCGTCGTCGCGCCGCGCCGCGTCCACGACCACTGCCGCGTGGTGGGGCCGGGCAGCGCGCAGCACCGCCTCCACCACGTCGCCCCGCAGCGGTTCCTCCGGGGTGGGCCCGCCGCCGGAGAGCACGGCGAGAGCGCCGCGCCGCGGCAGGGACTGCGCCAGCACCTGCCCCCGCACGCTCCCCCTGGCGCGGGCGAGGTCGCCCCACCGCAGCCCGGGAGCCTCCTCGGCGCCGAGGAGGAGGTCCGCGCCGCCGCCGAGCAGGTCGGTGTCCACGAGCAGGCTCGCCGCGCCGCGGCCCAGCGACCGGGCGCAGCGCCACGCCAGCGCGGCGGCGAGGGTCGAGCCGCCCACCCCGCCGCGCGTCCCCATGACCGCGACGCACGGGCCGCCGCCGCCGCCCGCCGCCTCGGCGACACCGCCGAGGCGGCGCAGCAGCTCGGTGCGGTCGTCCGGGAGGCACAGCACCTGCTCGGCGCCGGCGGCCACGGCGGCCCGCCACAGCTCCTCGCCGCCCGGCCCCTCGGAGGTGAGGACCAGCACGCCGGCCCGCCGGGAGGGCACGGGGTCCTCGACCGCGTCCTCCCCGAGCAGGACCAGCGGCGCCCCGCACCACTGAGCCCGGGCGGCAGCCGCGCTGGGCGCCACCGCGACGGCGACCCCGCTGGCGCTGGCCAGGGACGAGACCTCATCGACGAGGTCCTCGGCGGCGGTGACCAGCAGGGTCGCAGCAGGGGTCATGCCCGCCAGGGTCCACGGCGGCGGCCTCGCCGCGGGTGGCTCGGCACCGAGGCTGTGGACGGAGCGGTCCGCGGTGGGTCAGCCTGTGGATCGAGCGAGGAGACGGCACGCGGGGACCTGGCTAGGGTTCGGTCCGACAACTCCCGTCCTCCGAGGGCGGTGGCCCGACACAGCAGTCCGGAGGTCTCCCTTGTCCGCATCCCCCACCGCGGCCCCCAGCTCCCCCCAGGACGGTGATGCGTTCCCGCCGCCCGAGCCGATGGCGAAGGACCCGGTCGCCACGGCGGACCTCTACGAGCGCGCCGCCTCCGACCGGCTGGGCTTCTGGGGGGACATGGCGCGCGAGAACGTGGACTGGGACACCGAGTTCACGCAGGTCCTGGACGACGCCGACGCCCCGTTCTACCGCTGGTTCGCCGACGGCCGCCTCAACGCCTGCGTCAACGCCGTCGACCGTCACGTGGCCGCGGGGCTCGGCGACCGGGTGGCGTTCCACTTCGTCGGCGAGCCCGGTGACACCGCCGCGATGACGTACGGCGATCTCCACGTCCAGGTCCAGCGGGCTGCGAACGCCATCGAGGCGCTCGGCATCGGCGCCGGGGACCGGGTGGTCCTCTACGTCCCCAACCTGCTCGAGTCGGTCGTGGCGATGCTGGCGTGCGCCCGCATCGGCGCCCCGCACTCCCTGGTCTTCTCCGGGTTCTCCTCCGAGGCGCTGCGCACCCGCATCGACGACGCGAAAGCGCGCCTGGTCATCACCGCCGACGGTGCCAACCGTCGTGGGGCTCCCGCGGCCCTGAAGCCGGCGGTCGACGCGGCGCTCGCGGGCGGCTCGACGAGCGTCGAGCACGTGCTCGTCATCCGGCGCACCGGCGGCGACGTGGAGATGGTGGAGGGGCGCGACGTCTGGTGGGACGAGGCCCTCGCGGCGGCGCCGGCGAGCCACGAGGCCCAGCCCTTCGAGTCCGAGCAGCCGCTGTTCATCCTCTACACCTCGGGCACGACGGGGACCCCGAAGGGGATCCTGCACACCACCGGCGGCTACCTCACCCACGTGGCCGCCACCGCCCGCCACGTCTTCGACGCGCGCCCCGAGACCGACGTGTTCTGGTGCGCGGCCGACGTCGGCTGGGTCACCGGCCACAGCTACATCGTCTACGGGCCGCTGCTCAACGCCATGACGTCGGTGCTCTACGAGGGCACCCCCAACACCCCCGACGAGAGCCGCTTCTGGCAGGTCGTCGAGACCCTGGGCGTCACGATCCTCTACACCGCTCCCACCACCATCCGGATGTTCATGAAGTGGGGCGAGCAGATCCCGCAGGGCCACGACCTGTCCAGCCTGCGCCTGCTCGGGAGCGTCGGGGAGTCGATCAACCCCGAGGCGTGGCGCTGGTACCACCGCGTCATCGGCGGCGGACGGTGCCCCATCGTCGACACCTGGTGGCAGACCGAGACCGGCGGCATGATGGTCTCGGCGCTCCCCGGGCTCACCACGCTGAAGCCCGGCAGCGCCCAGGTACCGCAGCCCGGCATCGCGGTGGAGGTCGTGGACGACGAGGGCAACCCCCTCACCGGCGACACCACGGGATACCTGGTGCTCACCGAGCCGTGGCCCGGCATGCTCCGGGGCATCTGGGGCGACGACGAGCGCTACCGCAAGACCTACTGGTCGCGCTTCCCCGGGCGCTACTTCGCCGGTGACGGCGCCAAGCGTGACGCCGACGGCGACATCTGGCTCCTCGGCCGGGTCGACGACGTCATGAACGTCTCCGGCCACCGCATCTCCACCACCGAGGTGGAGTCCGCGCTGGTCTCCCACCCCGTCGTGGCCGAGGCGGCCGTGGTGGGCGCCGCCGACGAGACGACCGGTCAGGGCATCGTCGCCTTCGTCATCCTGCGCGCCGAGGCCCTCCAGGGCACCCAGGACCTCGACGCCCTGCCCCGGCAGCTGCGCAGCCACGTCGCGGAGCACATCAGCCCCATCGCCAAGCCGCGCTCGGTGCTCGTGGTCGAGGAGCTGCCCAAGACGCGCTCGGGCAAGATCATGCGGCGCCTGCTGCGAGACATCGCGGAGGACCGGGAGGTGGGCGACGTCTCCACGCTGGCCGACTCCTCGGTCATGGACAAGATCAGCGCCGGGATGAGCGCCGCCCCGCCGGAGGACTGAGGAGACGCGCGCGGCGCCCCCACCGACCATGATGGGGGCGTGCGCACCCTGACGGCGGCCGGCAACGCCCTGTACTTCGGTGCCCAGCTGGGCACGTGCCTGGTGCTCGGCGCGATCACCGTGCGGCTGGGGCTGCCCTTCCTGGTCCGGGGCGTCGTCATCATCGTCGGCGTCGTCGTCGTCAGCCGGGTGCTCGCGACGTCGGGGGTGCTGGACCGCTTCGCGGCGTCCCCGCGGGGCCGCACCGACTGACGACCAGCGCCCCACCACCCCTAGGCTCCGGGCAGCACCCACCACCGCGAGGAGAACAACGTGAGCGTCATCGAGCCCCACCCCGAGGAGAAGACCGTCGTCACGGGACGGACCATGGGCACGGAACGGACCGTCGGACAGCTCGTCGCCGACGCCAGCCACGACCTGTCGGCGCTCCTGCGCAGCGAGGTCGCCCTCGCCAAGGCGGAGATCACGGCGGACGTCAAGCAGGGAGCGCTGGGCGCCGGCCTGTTCGCCGGCGCAGCCGTGTTCGGGATCTTCGGCTTCCTCTTCGTGCTGGTCACCATCGCCCTGCTGCTCATCCTCTGGGGGCTCCCCGCCTGGGCCGGTTACGGCATCGTCGCCGTGGCGCTGCTGCTGGTCGCGGCGGTCCTCGGGCTGATCGGGTTCACGCGGATCAAGAAGGTCGGGCCGCCCGAGCGCACCATCGCCACGTCCAAGCAGACCCTCGAGGCGGCCAAGGGCAACCGCTGAGCCGAGGAGTGCCGGCCGGGCGGTCCCGGCAGGTACCCGGCTGATCCGGGCGCGCCCGGATCAGCCGGTGATGCAGGCCCCGGTCGGGACCCGCCCGCGGGACCCGGCCGCAGCGCCGATCACCGGGGCGACCTCGCCCAGCGTCATGGCGTAGCCGGTCCCGGCGTCGTCCAGCGACCGGGCGAACACCACCCCCACCACGTCCCCGTCCGCGTCGAGCAGGGGGCCGCCGGAGTTGCCCGGCTCGACGCGCGAGGCCAGGGAGTAGACCTGGCGGACCACGGTGGACACCGAGTAGATGTCCTTGCCCTGGGCGCGCAGCACCTCCCGCACCCGCGCGGGGACCGCCGAGTAGGGCCCGTCGAGCGGGAAGCCCGCGACGACGGCGTCGGCCTCGGCGCCGAGCTGGTCACCCATGGCCAGCGGCGGCGCGCTCAGGCCGGGGACCGCGAGCACCGCGAGGTCGCGGTCGGGGTCGAACAGCACCACGTCCGCCGCCAGCCGGTCGCCCCGACCGGTCACCTGCACGGACGGTTCGTCGACGGCGGCGACGACGTGGGCGTTGGTGACCACCCGCTCCGGCGAGACGACGAAGCCGGTGCCCTCGCGGCCGCGCCCGCACGCGGGCGCGTCCCCGCTGACCTTGACGATGCTGCCGGCGGCCGCCGCGGCGGCCGCCTCGACGACGGCGGGGTCCGGCGGCGCCACCGACGCGATCGGCTCGGGATCGGTGCCGATGAAGACGCGCGGGAAGTCCTGGGCCTCCACCACCTGGCGGAAGGTCGTGAAGAGCTCGGAGGCGCGGGGCGGCACCACCTCGTCGACCACGCGGACGACCGTGGAGGACGCGACCTCCCGTGACAGCGCCGGCAGCGGGCCGCCGCGGACGGCGCCGGCGACGAACCACACCACCAGGCTCACGACCACGACGGAGGCGATCGCGCCGAGCGCCGCGTCGAGCGCTCGCGCGGGCCGCCAGCGGACCACCCCGCGCAGCTGGCTCCCGAGCAGCGACCCCAGCACCTGGCCCAGCCAGCCGACCGCCAGGACGCCCACGACCAGCACCAGCGTCCGGCGCCACCCCGGCGCCCACCCGGACACGAGGTCGGGCAGGAACTTCATGCCCACCACCGCGCCGAGGAGGAAGCCGCCGAGGGACAGCGCGGAGACCAGCAGACCTTGGCGCAGCCCCGACACGGCGTAGACGATCAACACCAGCAGCAGGACCACGTCGAGCAGGTTCACGCCCGCCCCACCGCCAGGCCGCCGGCAACAGGTCCGTCTGCCGCGCCCCGCAGGGGGCCGCCCCGCCGGCGGTAGCGCGGGGTGGGCGCGTCGACCACGGCGGCGCCGGCCCACGGCACGGCCAGGCCCGCGTGGCGCAGCACGGCGTCGATCAGCAGTGCCGTGAACCCCCAGACCAGCACCCCGTCGACGACGAAGCCGGGGCCGGGTGCCGGCGCGCGCACGGTGCGCCGGTGGACGGGGTCGGCGAGGACGTCGAGGGGCACCCGCGCGACCGCCGACACCTCTGCCGCGTCCCCGACCAGGAGCGGGGAGGGGTCGCTCTCCCACGCGAGCACGGGGGTCACGAGGAAGCGCGAGACCGGCACCGGGAGCGCCGGCAGCCGCCCCAGCACGTGGACGCCCTGCGCGTCCAGGCCGACCTCCTCGTGCGCCTCGCGCAGCGCGGTGGCCTCCGGCGAGGCGTCACCCGGCTCCGCGGCACCGCCCGGGAAGGCGATCTGGCCGCCGTGCACGCCGCCGGAGGCCCGCTCGATGAGGACCACCTCCACGCCCGGGCCGTCCCGGTGCCCGGCGCCCGCACGGCTCCCCGGGCTGAGGGCGACGAGGACGGCCGCCTCTCGAGCGCCAGGGCCCGGTGCCAGCGCCCGGGGGGGCACGCCGCGGGGCAGGAGGTCGTCGGGGCGCAGGTGCGGCAGCGCCGCCACGAGGGCGGACACCGGCGCGGGCAGGGCCACCTGCTGCGGTCGCCACCGCGGGGGAGGGGCGCTCACCCCTTCACCATGGCTGCCGCCCTCGCCGGATCGGTCTCTCCGGTGCCCGCGGACGGGCACCAGCGCGCCACGGGGCACGCGCCGCACGCCGGCCGGCGCGCGAAGCAGGTGCGTCGGCCGTGGAAGATCACCTGGTGGCTCATCGCCGTCCAGTCCCGGCGCTCGAACAGGGCCGCGAGGTCGGCCTCGACCTCCACCGGGTCCTGCGCCGTGGTCCAGCCGAGGCGGCGGGCCAGGCGGCCCACGTGGGTGTCCACGGTGATGCCCGGCAGGCCGAAGGCGTCCCCGCGCACCACGTTCGCGGTCTTGCGCCCCACCCCCGGCAGCGCCACGAGCGACGCCACGTCGGAGGGCACCTCTCCGCCGTGCTCCGCCAGGAGCCGCGCCGCGAGGCCCTGCACGGAGGCGGCCTTGGCCCGGTAGAAGCCGACCGGGCGCAGCACCTCCTCGAGGGCGCCGCGGTCCACGGCCGCCATCTCCGCGGGGCCCGGCGCGAGCGTGAACAGCGCCGGGGTGACGCCGTTGACCCTCACGTCGGTGGTCTGCGCCGAGAGCACCGTGGCGACGAGCAGCTGGAACGGCGTGGTGAAGTCCAGCTCGCAGCGGGCGTCGGGGTAGCGCTGCGCGAGGACGCGGCGCACCTGGCGGGCCCGGCGCACCAGCGCGGTCGGCGGCCGACCCCCGGCGGGGGCCGCGGGATCACCGGCGCGCGAGCGCGGGGAGGTGCGCCCGGCGGGCGCCCGGGGAGGTGGCGTCACGACCGATCACCCTACGGGCCGCGCCCGCGAGGGTGAGGCCTCGACGCAGCACCTCAAGAGCCCGCCGAGGGCCGACGAGACACCGGACGTGACCCTCCTCGTCGATCCCCGCACCCTCCGGACCCGAGCGCTCAGCGACCAGCGCGACGCCCTGGCCGAGGAGCTGGCCCGCGTCCGGCGGTGGCAACGGCTGGTGCAGGCGCGGCTCGACCTCGCCACCGACCTGCTCTCCCCCGCCGACGCGCTGGTCGCGACGGGCGGAGGTGACGCCTCGGACCAGCCCGCCGGCCTCGACGTCGCTCTTCACCCGGACGGAGCACACGCTCACCAGGGAGTGAGCGGATCGTCGGGCTGCGGTATCGCCGCGCTCGTGCGGGGGACGCACCCGGCAGCGTCCTACGACGTGGTGGACGACCTTCGGGCCGTCGTCGCCGCTCGCCGGGCTCTGGCGTCGCGGTCGGCCGAGGTCTCACGACGGCTGGCCGCCGCGGAGGCGGACCTGGCCTCGCACGCGGAGCCCGCCCACGCGGAGCCCACGAGCAGCTGCTGCTCACGAGCCTGAACGTCACCACCGGGACGTGCTGACGTGGCCGCTCACTTGGCCCGGCGGCGCACCCTCTCGACGTCCAGGAGCACCACGGCGCGCGCCTCCAGACGGATCCACCCCCGGGTCGCGAAGTCGGCCAACGCCTTGTTCACCGTCTCCCGAGAAGCGCCGACCAGCTGCGCCAGCTCCTCCTGCGTGAGGTCGTGGGTGACGCGCAGGCCGCGCTCGCTGGGGTGCCCGAAGCGCGAGGCGAGGTCCAGCAGCGTCTTGGCCACGCGGCCGGAGACGTCGGAGAAGACGAGGTCGGCGACCACCGTGTTCGTGCGCCGCAGCCTCCGCGCCAGCGCCTGCAGCAGCGGCGCTGCCACCGCGGGCGTCTGGCCCATCCACACGCGCAGGTCCTCGTGCTCCAGGGTCGCCAGCGCGGTCGGGGACACGGCGGTGGCCGTCAGGGTGCGCGGCCCGGGGTCGAACCAGGAGAGCTCGCCGAACATCTCTCCCGGCCCCAGGACCGACAGGAGGTTCTCGCGGCCGTCGCTGGCGGTACGCCCCAGCTTGACCTTCCCCTCGTCGATGACGAAGAGCCGGTGGTCGTCCTCGCCGGTCCGGAACAGCACCTCCCCGCGCCCCAGCCGCACCTCGGTGACCATCGACAGCAGGAGCGCCGTCTGCTCGTCGCTCACGTTCTCGAACAGCGGGGCCCGTCGAACTATGCGCTCGTCCACGTCACGATCTTGCCCCCGATGCCCCCGAGGCGCCCGGCAGGGTGCCCCCGACGGGTGCGGCCGGGCCCGCGCCCGGGCTGCCCCGGGGCCTCAGCGGGGCTCGTCCACGACCTCGGCGACGAGCTCGACCTCCACCGGGGTGCCCAGCGGGAGGGCCGCGACCCCCACCGCGCTGCGGGCGTGCACGCCGCGGTCCCCCAGCACGTCGGCCAGCAGGGTCGAGGCGCCGTCGACGACGCCGGGCTGGGCGGTGAAGCCCGGCGCGGACGCGACGAAGCCGACGACCTTGACCACCCTCACCCGCTCCAGGGCACGGGCGAGCGACTCCGGCGTCTGCTCCTCGCTCTCGTCGAGCGCAGCGGCGAGGACGGCCAGCCCGTTGAGGGCCGCCGTCGCGGCCATGTCGCGGGCCTGGGCCGGGTCGACGTCCCCCTCGCCCTGCCCCACCAGCCCGGTGGCCGCGAGGGCGCCGTCGACGAAGGGCAGCTGACCGGACGTGTAGACCATCCCTCCGCTGCGCACCGCCGGCACGTAGGCCGCCACGGGCGCCGGGGGCACCGGCAGGGTCAGGCCCTTCGCCTCCAGGGCTGCGGCGACGGTGCCCGCCCGCTCCGTGGCGCTCACGCCTTCGGCCGCTTGAAGTAGGCCACGAGGCCCTGGCCGTCGGGTCCGGGGATCACCGTGACCAGCTCCCAGCCGTCCTCACCGAAGTTGTCGAGGATCGCCTTGGTGCTGTGGATGATCAGCGGGGCGGTCATGTACTCCCAGGTCGTCATGAGGCGACCCTAGCGGCGGGCGCATAGGGTCGAGCGGTGCCAGCGCCTCCCCTCGATGGCCTCCGGCCCCGCCTCCACGTCGTCACCGGCAAGGGCGGCACGGGGAAGACCACGGTCGCGACCGCCCTCGCCGTCGCCCTCGCCGACGAGGGGCGCCGGGTGCTCCTCTGCGAGGTCGAGGGGCGCCAGGGCGTCGCGCGGCTGCTCGGCCTCGACCCCCTGCCGCCGCGGGAGACCGAGGTGGCGGAGGGCGTCGGCGGCGGCACCGTGGTGGCGCTCGCGGTGGAGCCGCGCAGCGCGCTGATGCTCTACCTCGACACCTTCTACCACCTGGGCCGGGCCGGGGCCGCGCTGGAGAAGGTGGGGGCGGTCGACTTCATCACCTCCGTGGCGCCGGGCCTGCGCGACATCCTGCTCGTCGGCATGGTCTACGAGGCCGTGCGGCGCGGCGAGGGTGGGCAGGCCGGTGCCGGAGGCCCCGCGGCCGCCGACGAGCGCGGGGAGCGACCCGCCTACGACGCGGTGGTCCTCGACGCCCCGCCGACAGGGCGGATCGGGAAGTTCCTCGGGATCGGCGCCGAGCTCTCCACCCTGGCCGGCGGCGGGCCCATCGCGGCACAGGCGTCGTCGGTCGCGGCGCTGCTGCGCTCCCCCGCCACCGCGGTGCACCTGGTGAGCCTGCTCGAGGAGCTGCCCGTCACCGAGACCCTCGAGGCGGCCCAGGAGCTGGCCGGCGCCGGCCTGCAGCTCGGCGCCGTGGTGGCCAACCGGTCCGTGCCCTCCTCCCCGCTGCACGGCGCCGGGGACGACGAGCTCGCCCGCGCGCTCACCGGGGCAGGTCTGGACCCCGCTCCCGACGTCGGCGCGCTGCGCGCCCAGGGGCGCGTGCGCGCCGCGGAGGCCGCGGAGCAGGCGGCCCAGCGGCGGGCCCTGGCCACCGCCGGGCGCCCGGTGGTGGACCTGCCGCGGCTCCTCGGCGGGATCGACACCACCCGGCTGTACCGGCTGGCGGACACCATCGCCGCCGAGCCCGCGCTGACGGGCTCCGCGCGGGCCCCGGCCGGCCCGAGGAGCACGGACCGCCCGGAGAGCCCCGCGAGCACGAGCGGTCTCGGGAGCACGGGCGGTCTCGGGAGCACGGGGGCGACCCGATGACGCGGTCGACGACCGGCCCGGAGCGCCCGGCCGCCAGCGCCTCCTCGCCCGGCGGCGGCGCGGGGTGGGCCCTGGACGCGCTGCTGGACGACCCCTCGACCACCACGCTGGTGTGCGTCGGGTCGGGCGGGGTGGGCAAGACGACGACCGCCGCCGCGATCGCCCTGCGCGCCGCCGAGCGGGGCCGAGGGGTGGTGGTGCTCACCGTCGACCCCTCGCAGCGCCTCGCCCAGGCCCTCGGCGTGGCGGCCGGTCAGGCCAGCCCCCAGCCGGTCCCCGGCGTGGACACCGCGCGCGGCGGGTCGCTGCGCGCCGCCGTGCTGGACGCGCGGGCCGTGCTGGACGGGCTCGTCGACGCCTCCCTGGCGCCGGACCGCGCCGCCGCCCTGCGGGAGAACCCGGTCTACGCGTCGGTCGCCTCGTCGTTCTCCGGCACGCAGGAGTACATGGCGATGGAGCGCGTGGGCCAGCTCCGCGCGCAGGCCCGCTCGAGCCACGCCCCGTGGGACCTCGTGGTGGTGGACACCCCGCCGTCGCGCTCGGCGCTGGACTTCATCGACGCCCCCGCGCGCCTCGGGCGCTTCCTGGACGGGCGCTTCGTCGCCCTGCTGCGTCGCGGGACGGGCAAGGGGCTCGCCGGGGCGGTGTCCTCGCGGGTGCGCGGCACCGTCATCTCCGCGATGGACCGCGTCCTCGGGGCCCACCTGCTCGCCGACGTCCAGGAGCTCGTGGCCGGGCTGGACGTGGTGTTCGGCAGCTTCCAGGAGCGCGCCCGCGCCACCTCGGCGGCGCTCGCCGCCCCGGGGAGCGCGTTCGTGGTGGTCACGGCCGCGGAGGACGACGCCCTGGCGGAGTCCGCGTTCCTCCTCGACCGGCTGGCCGGCAGCGAGCTCCCGACGGCCGCGCTCGTGGTCAACCGGGCGGCCGGGGTGGCTCCGGCGCTGCGCTCCCTGGAGGCGGAGCGTGCCCGCCAGGTCGCGGTGGCCCTGGGGACCAGGGTCGACGACGGCGACGAGGCGGCGGCGGACGCGGCGGTGCTGCTGGAGGTGCACGCGGACCTCGCGCAGACCGCGGCGGCCGAGCGGTCCAGGGTCGAGCGGCTGCTGAGCGCCCACGTCGGCGTCGACGTGGCCATGGTGCCGGTCCGCAGCGGGGACGTGCACGACCTGGTGACGCTGCGCGAGGTCGGGGCGGACCTGGCCCGCACGTCCTGACCCGCCTCACGGCACTCGTCCGGGCACGTGTGGCTCCGGTGACCGCCTCGACCGCACGTCGCCGGCGACGTGCGGGGGGAGGCACCGCCTCGACCGCACGTCGCCGACGAAGTGCGGGGGCGGGTCAGGCGCTGAGGCTCACCGGGGCGTCGTCGGAGGAGCGCAGGTCGACGAGGCGCTCGGCGCCCGCCGCCACGTCCAGGCGGTCGGTCGAGTGGCCGCGGGCCGCCTCCGCGCGCTCGTGCTCGTCACGGGCGGTCTCCAGCAGGGCCTTCCAGGAGCGCACGTGGGGCCGGCGCTTGAGGATGGCGCGACGCTCGCGCTCGGTCATCCCGCCCCACACCCCGAACTCCACCTGGTTGTCGAGGGCGTCGGCGAGGCACTCGGTGCGCACCGGGCACGCCTGGCAGATGATCTTGGCGCGGTTCTGCTCAGCGCCCTGCACGAAGAGCTCGTCCGGATCGACCTCGCGGCACTTCGCGAGAGCGGACCAGGTCGGCGTGTCGAGCTTCAGCATGCGAGCAGAACTCCTCGGTGGTGGCAGCGTGTGCTGCGTCGGCG
>JARICT010000124.1 GCA_029257185.1 Quadrisphaera sp. | reverse complement strand
CGTCCGCGTCGCCCCCCGCCGGGCCAGCACCTCGGGCACGTTCCCCCCGGGCCGGGGGTCAGTCCTTCGCCGCGGACCCCAGCCGGTCGCGGGCCGCGGCGGCGACGGTGAGGAGGCGGGCGTGGGCCCCGGGATGGGCGATGACGAGCCCGGGGGAGGCCGCGGACCACGGGCCGCCGTCCACGTCGGTGACGGTGGCCCCGGCCTCGGCAGCGATCAGCGCTGGGCCGTGCAGGTCGCGGCGGTCACCGCGCAGGCGCACGGCCCCGCTCGCCCGCCCGTCGGCGATGGCGACCACCTCGGACGCCGAGGACTCGGCGGTGCGCGCCAGCCAGCCGCCCTCCGCCACGTCGACGAGGACCTCCGCGGCGCCGCGCACCAGCCCGCCCTCCTCGACGCTGCTCCCGGACAGGTCCAGCGGCTCACCGTCACGGTGGGCACCGCGCCCGCGAGCGGCGGTGTAGAGGCGGTCCTGGGTCCACACCGCGCACAGCACCGGGGCGTCGCCCTCGAAGGCGGAGAGCACCACGGACCAGGGGCCGAGGTGGCGGGCGTAGTTCAGGGTGCCGTCCACCGGGTCGACCACCCAGGTGCGACCGGAGGTTCCCGCGCGGTCGACGCCCTCCTCACCCACCAGGGCGTCACCGGGGAACTGGTCGGCCAGCGCGGCGTCGACACGGGCCTCGAGGCTCACGTCCACGTCGGTGACCACGGAACCGGACAACGTCCGTGCCGGCTTGGCGTGCTCGACCGCGGACCGCTGGCGCCGCGCGGCGTCGAGGCCGCAGGCGGTGACCAGGGCTCCTGCGAAAGCGAGCGCCTCGGTCACGTCACGGTCGTCACCGAGGGTGCGGTACGCCCCGGCCGAGCCGTCGGGGAGGTGCGCTGAGGTCTCGTCGGAGGTCACGGCTGCACAGCCTAGGAGAGCAGACCGCCGCCGGCACTACGCTCGCCAAGGTTCAGCAGCCGCTGGACGGGGAGAACCAGGGGAGTGGTCGGTCCGTGCAGCCCAGCGCAGAGCCCGTCCGGGCGCCAGCCCGTGAGGTGACCGGGGCGGGGGCCGTGGTGGCCCTCGACGGGCCGTCCGGCTCCGGCAAGTCCACCGCGGCCCGGGCCCTGGCGCGCCGGCTCCACGGCGCCTACCTCGACACCGGAGCCATGTACCGCGCGGTGTGCTGGTGGGTCCTGGAGCAGGGGATCGAGGCGACACCGGGTGCGCCCGCCGCACCTCCCAGCGCCGCCGCGCGGGCCGCGTCGACGATGGACCTCGTCGTCTCGACCGACCCCGACGCCCCGTCGGTGACGGTCGGCGGCGCTGACGTCACCGAGGTGATCCGCAGCGTCGAGGTCTCCACGCGGGTCTCCGCCGTCGCGACCGACCTGGGGGTGCGCGCCGCCCTCGTCGCCCGGCAGCGAGCCCTCGTCGCCCGCGCCGTCCGCGACAGCGGCTCGGTGGTGCTCGAGGGTCGCGACACGACCACGGTCGTGGCCCCGGACGCCGACGTGAGGGTGCTCCTGGTCGCGGACACCGACGCGCGGCTCGCGCGCCGCTCCCGCGAGCGCCACGGGCGGGCCGACGAGGCGTCGATGGCGGCCACCGCCGACGAGGTGGTGCGCCGGGACAGCGACGACTCCTCGGTCGCGGCGTTCACCACCGCGGCAGACGGCGTGGTCACCCTGGACGGCACCCACCTGTCCGTGGAGGAGACGGTGGACGCCGTCGCGGCGCTCGTCGCCGCCGCGGGTCGCAGCGACCGGGGGCGGGCACGATGAGCCTTCGTCCTCGGCGCACCGCGCCGGCGTGGTGGCCCGGGAGCGCGGTCCGGCTGGTGCCCGCGGTCCGTCCGGTGCCCGACGCCGGGGAACCGAGGCCGGGCGCGCGAGCCCGGGCCGCCCGCGCCGCGTCGGGCGCGCGAGCTCCTCGGGCGTGGGCGGTCGGCGAGGTCGACCCCCTGGGGTTCCTGGCCCGCGGGGTCGTGGGCGCTGCCCTGCCGCTGCTGTGGAGGGTGCGCACCACCGGGGCCGAGGAGCTGCCGGCCGACGGACCCGCGGTGCTCGCCCCCAACCACCGCGGCCTGCTCGACGGCCCGCTCCTGTGGGCCAGGGTGTGGGCCGCGCGGCGGCGCCCGGTGGCGTTCCTCGTCAAGGAGGAGATGTTCACCGGAGTGCTCGGCGTGCTCCTGCGCGCCACCGGTCAGATCCCGGTGGACCGCCGGTCCGGTGCCCGCGCCCTGGTGACCGCGACGGGCGTGCTGGAGCGCGGCGGCGTCGTGGGCGTCTTCCCCGAGGGCACGCGGGGGGACGGCGGGGTCCAGAGCGTCCGCGAGGGCGTCGCGTGGCTGGCCCTGCGCACCGGCGCACCGGTGGTCCCGGTCGCGATGACCGGGACGAGGCCCGCCGACGACCCCGCGCGCCGGTCCATGGGGCCGCTGCCGGCGCTGGGCTCCCACCTCGGCGTCCACCTGGGCCGGTCCCTGACCCTGACCGAGGCCCGCACCGACCCGATGGCCGAGACCGCGCAGCACCGGCCGGGCAGCGGCTGGCGCCCCGCGCGCCGCGCGGCGCTGGCCGAGGCCACCGAGGCGGTGCGCACCGCCATGGCCGCGCACGTCCGCGACGCGAGCGCACCGGCACCCACCGACCTGGAGACCCCATGAGCACCCCTGGACCGCACGACGAGCCCCGCGACCCGTCCGGCGCCCGCCCGGACCCCGTGCCGGCTCTTCTGGCAGGCCTGGAGGACTACGACCTCGCCGAGGACGACCTCGCGGTCCTGTCCCCGGAGGCCGCGCTGGAGGGCTCGACGAGCGCGAGCGCCGCACCCGACCCGGTGGTCGCGGTGGTGGGGCGGCCCAACGTGGGCAAGTCCACCCTGGTCAACCGCATCCTGGGGCGCCGCGAGGCGGTGGTGCAGGACGTGCCGGGCGTCACCCGTGACCGCGTGTCCTACCCGGCGGAGTGGGCCGGTCGGTCCTTCACGCTGGTGGACACCGGCGGGTGGGAGACCGACGTGCGGGGGCTGGCGGCCCGCGTGGCCGAGCAGGCGGAGCTGGCCGCCGAGCTCGCCGACGTGGTGGTCCTCGCCGTCGACGCCACCGTGGGGGCCACGAGCACGGACGAAGCGGTCGTGCGCCTGCTGCGCCGTGCGGGCAAGCCCGTGGTGCTGGCGGCCAACAAGGTCGACGACACCCGCGGGGAGGCCGACGCGACCGCGCTGTGGAACCTCGGCGTGGGGGAGCCCTTCCCGGTCTCGGCGCTGCACGGCCGGGGGTCCGGTGACCTGCTCGACGCCGTCGTCGCCGCGCTGCCCGAGCGGGACCCGGCCGCGGACCCGGGGCGCGGGGCGTCGGGCCCGCACCGCGTGGCGCTCGTGGGGCGCCCCAACGTGGGCAAGTCCTCCCTGCTCAACACCTTGGCGGGCACCGAGCGCGTGGTCGTCGACGCCACCGCCGGCACCACGCGGGACCCGGTGGACGAGGTCGTCGAGCTCGGCGGTGAGCCGTGGGTCTTCGTCGACACGGCAGGGATCCGCCGCCGGGTGCACCAGACGCGCGGCGCGGACTTCTACGCCTCGCTCCGGACCCAGGCCGCCATCGAGCGCGCCGAGGTGGCCGTGGTGCTCCTGGAGGCCAGCGAGCCGCTCACCGAGCAGGACACCCGCGTCATCAGCGCGACCGTGGAGGCCGGACGGGCGCTGGTGCTCGCGTACAACAAGTGGGACCTCCTCGACGAGGACCGACGAGACATGCTCGCCCGCGAGATCGAGACCGACCTCGCCCACGTCGCGTGGGCCCCGCGCGTGAACATCTCCGCGCTCACCGGCCGCCACGTCGACCGGCTCGCCGCAGCGCTGGAGACGTCGCTGGCCTCCTGGACCTCGCGGGTGCCCACCGGTGAGCTGAACGCCTTCCTCGGCCAGGTCGTCGCCGCGTCCCCCCACCCGGTGCGCGGGGGCAAGCAGCCCCGGATCCTCTTCGCCACCCAGGCCTCCGTGGCGCCGCCCACGTTCGTCCTGTTCACCTCGGGCTTCCTCGAGGCCGGGTACCGGCGCTTCCTGGAACGACGGCTGCGCGAGGAGTTCGGCTTCACCGGGACCCCCATCTCGATGTCGGTGCGGGTCCGCGAGAAGCGGCGCCCGGGCCGACGCCGGTGACCCGGGACGGCATGTAGGCTGATCGCGCCCTAACGGGGCCGGGACGTGGCGCAGCTTGGTAGCGCACTTGACTGGGGGTCAAGGGGTCGTGGGTTCGAATCCCGCCGTCCCGACGCAGAGGTCGCCTGCATCACCGACGACGACGTCGGCGATGCAGGTGCCGACGGTGGTGGTGAGCATCCGGCCACGAGATCCCAGGAGGCCGCGCGGTGGGTGAGCAGATCGTGAGCTCACGCGTCGTCACCCTCCCCAACGCCCTCTCGGCGCTGCGCCTGGCCCTGGTTCCGGTGTTCGCGGTGCTCATCGTCACCGGTCACGACGTCTCGGCGCTCCTGGTCCTCGTCCTGGCCAGCGTCACGGACTACCTCGACGGCTTCCTGGCACGCCGCTGGGACCAGATGACCCGCCTCGGGCAGGTGCTGGACCCCGCCGCGGACCGGTTCTACATCGTCGCCGCCATCGTCGGCCTGGCGTGGCGGGACCTCGTGCCGTGGTGGCTCGTCGCCGCCGTCGTCGCCCGCGACGTCGTCCTCCTCGCCACCGTCCCCGCCCTGGCACGGCGAGGGCTCGGCACGCTCCCGGTGCACGCGGCCGGCAAGGCCGCCACCTTCGCGCTCCTCTGCGCGTTCCCGCTGATCCTCCTCGGCGAGGTGCTCGACCCCACGGCCACGGCCCTGGGCGCCGCGGCGCGCGCGATCGGCTGGGCCTTCGCCTGGTGGGGGACGGGACTGTACTGGTGGGTGGGCTGGCTCTACCTGCGCCAGGTGTCGGCGCTGACCCGCGGGCGCGCCGACCTCCCCGCTCCCGAGGCGGCCGCGGGAGCGCAGACGTGAGCGCGCCGGCGCGTGCTCCCGACGCCTCGATGAGCCTGCTGCGCGAGACCGCGGACAGGGCGCTCGACCCGGGCTACGCGAGCGCTGCGGCCCGGCGCGAGGCGGCCACCAGGGCGGGGGAGCCCCGCCCGCCCTCCACGTGGGCCAGGTCGGCGTGGGTCGCCGCGGTGGCCCTCGCCCTCGGCGCGGGTGTCTCCGTGGCGGTCGCCACGCTGCGGGCCCCCGCGCCCCCCGGTGCGCGCGAGGCGCTCGTCGAGAAGATCGCCGAGCGCCGGGCCGCGGTCACGAGCAGCAGCGAGCGCGTCGAGCAGCTGCGCGCCGACGTGGACGCGCGCGCCGACGCCGCGCTGTCCGGCAGCGGTGACGACCTCGTGGCCGCCACCCGTGCGGGCGGCCTGCTCGCCGGGACCACCGCGGTCCGGGGGCCCGGCCTGCGCCTGAGCATCGACGACGCCCCCGGGTCGCGCGCCCCGGCCCCCGGCGGGGACCCCCGCGAGGCGACCGGGGCCGACCAGGGCCGGGTGCTCGACCGCGACCTGCAGGTGGTGGCCAACGGGCTGTTCACCGCCGGTGCGCAGACCGTGAGCGTCAACGGGCACCGCCTCACCTCCCTGTCCTCGATCAGGGTCGCCGGCCAGGCGATCCTCGTCGACTACCAACCCCTGACACCGCCCTACGTCCTCGAGGCCATCGGCGAGCCCGGCCCCCTGGCCGAGGGATTCGCCGCCTCCGCCGCCGGCGCCTACCTCGCCGCGCTGCAGGAGGCCTACGACGTGCAGGTCACGTCCACGGCCCACCGCCGCCTCGACCTGCCCGCGGGCAGCGTCGAGGTGCTGCGCCACGCCGGCGTCCTGCGCCCCGGGACGGGCCCGGCCGCGAGCACCGACGAGCCGGGGCCGGAGGGCCGGCCGTGATCGCCGTCATCGGGCTCCTCCTCGGGATCGTGCTGGGCCTCGTCCTCACCCCCGCGGTGCCGCCGGTGCTGGCGCCCTACCTGCCGATCGCCGTGGTGGCCGCGCTGGACGCCGTCTTCGGGGGCCTGCGGTCGCTGCTGGACGGCATCTTCGACGACAAGGTGTTCGTCGTGTCCTTCGCCTCCAACGTCGTCGTCGCCGCGGTGATCGTCTTCCTCGGTGACCAGCTCGGCGTCGGCGCCCAGCTCTCCACCGGTGTGGTGGTGGTGCTGGGGATCCGCATCTTCGCCAACACCGCCGCCATCCGACGTCACCTCTTCAAGGCGTGAGGCCGCCCGAGGAGGCCGCGGAGCAGCCGACCACCGACGAGCGGGCGACGCAGGAGCCCACGAGCGAGGAACCTGACGGCCGCTCGCGCCTGGTGTCGGCGCTGCGCCCGCGCGCGACCCGCTCCCAGCTCGCGGCGGGAGCGCTGTGCCTGCTGCTGGGGCTCGGGCTGGTCACCACCGTGCGCGAGCAGGACACCACCGATCTCTCCACGCTGCGCGAGTCCGACCTCATCACGCTGCTCGACAACACCTCCACCCGCGCCGCGCGCCTCCAGGACGAGGCCGCCGACCTCGCCCGCACCCGCCAGGAGCTGCGCGCGGCCAGCGGCGACTCCCGGGCCGCGCGCGAGGTCGCCCGCGAGCGCCTGGACGTCCTGGAGATCCTCGCCGGCACCGCGCCCGCCACCGGCCCGGGGATCACGCTGACGCTCTCCGGTGCGGGCGCCGACGCGGACCTGCTGCTGTCCACGATCCAGGAGCTGCGGGACGCCGGTGCCGAGGCGATCGCCCTGGCCGACGTGCGCGTGGTGGCGAGCACCTACGTCTCCGACGGCCCGACCGACGCCGACGGGTCCTCGTCGACCTCCGTCGTGGTCGACGGCACCGAGGTGTCCGCGCCGTTCACGTTCCAGGCGATCGGTGACCCCGCCACGCTGGCGTCGGCGATGAGCTTTCCCGGCGGCGTCCTGCCGACCCTGTCCGCCAGCGGGGGCACCGGTGAGGTGCAGCAGGAGGAGGTGCTCGAGATCACCGCGGTGCGCGAGACCACGGCCACGGGCGCCATGACCCCCCGGGACCCCGGCGCCGACGCGGGCGGTGGCTCGTGAGCGCGTGGCCGTTCCTCGGGTGGACCCTGGAGCACCACTGGGTGTCGGTGGACGACGCCGCGATCGACCGGGGCGGGCCGGTGCGCCGCTGCCGCGTCGGCCTCAGCGCCTTCGCCCAGGCGCACCTCGGGGAGGTCGTCGCCGTCGAGCTGCCGGGACCGGGGACGCGGTTGAGCGCCGGAGAGGTGTACGGGGAGGTGGAGTCGACGATCACCGTGGCCGACCTCTTCGCACCGGTCTCCGGGGTGGTGGTCGCGATCAACACCGCGCTCGCCGGGAGCCCGGAGCTGGTGAACGCCGACCCCGAGCGGGACGGCTGGCTCGTCGAGGTCGACGCGGACGTACCCCAGGAGTGGTCGCGGCTGCTGGACACCGCGACCTACCGTCGGCGCACGCAGGGCAGCAGCGAGCGAGGCACCCGGCGCACCGACGACGACCGACGGTGATGATCAGGGGCGACGCGCTGCGCCGGGCGCGGCGGGGGCGCACCGCGGGCCACTACAGTCGACCACCAGGGCCCTCGAACGTCGGGTGGCCCGGCGATGGAGGTGAGAGCGCTCGTGAGCGGCCACGGTGAGGACCAGGTCCGGAGCCCGGAGACCACGGCGACCTTTGCCGCCCTGCGGGACGAGGCGACGGCGCGGGGCGAACGGGTCGACGCCCCGGCGAGCGGTGACGGCGGCTCCGGGCTGTCGGGTGAGGACCTCCGCGGCATCGCCGCGCTGCCACCACGGTCGGCCCTGCTGATCGTCAAGTCCGGCGCGAACGTCGGCGCACGGTTCCTCCTCGACGCGGACCACGTGAGCGCGGGGCGTCACCCGGGCACCGACATCTTCCTCGACGACGTGACCGTCTCGCGGCGCCACGCAGCGTTCGTGCGGACCGACGAGGGCTACTCCGTGCGCGACGCAGGGAGCCTGAACGGCACCTACGTCAACCGCGGGCGCGTCGACGTGGAACCGTTGAAGGACGGGGACGAGGTCCAGATCGGCAAGTACCGCCTGACCTACCACCCCCACGGCAGCGAGAGGGACGAGCAGGGATGAGCCCGAGGCCGTGAGCACGGCGGAGCGGGCGCCCGGACGCCGCCCCGCTGCCGCCGACCTGCTGACCATCGGTGAGGTCCTGGGGAGGCTGCGCGAGGACTTCCCCGACGTCACCCCCTCCAAGGTCCGGTTCCTCGAGGACCGCGGACTGGTCACCCCGGCGAGGACCCCTTCGGGATACCGCAAGTTCGCGCCGGCGCACGTCGAGCGGCTCCGCCTCGTGCTCACCCTGCAGCGGGACCACTACCTGCCGCTGAGGGTGATCGGCGAGCACCTCACCGCCCTGGACGAGGGCCGCGAGCCACCGCTGCCGTCGGCTCAGCCTCCAGTCCAGCCACCCGTCACGGGGCAGGGCACGACGGAGCAGGGCCGGTCGTCGGCGCTCCCCGCGGGGCCCGAGAGGTCTCCGGCACCTGCACCGGCACCGCGCCGTCCCGCCCCTCCCGCTCACGAGCACGTCGTGGACCTCACCCACCCCGCGGTGGAGCCCGAGGCAGACCTCCCAGGGGCTGTCGAGGTGGAGCAGGTGCCGGCGTCGCCACCGGTGACGCCGGGCACGTCCGCCGCGGCGCCCGACTTCGACACGCTGGTCGAGGTCGCCGGGGGTGACGTGGCGCTGGTCGACGCTCTCGACGCCCACGGGCTCCTGCCCCGCCCCCTCGAGAGCGGTGACGGCGAGGCCGCCCGCCAGGTGGTCCTGGCCGCCGCGGCGCTCGGCAGGCACGGCATCGAGCCGCGGCACCTGCGGGTGCTGCGGACCGCCGCCGAGCGCGAGGCCGGGCTCGTGGAGCAGGTCGCGGCGCCGCTGCGCCGCGTCCGCGGGGGAGACGACCTCGACGACCGGGCGGCCACCGTGACGAACCACCTGCGCCAGACGCTGGGCGAGCTGCGCTCCGCGCTCCTCGTCGCCAACCTGCCGCGCCCCTCGCGCTGAGGGCTGGTCGCCCCGTCCCCTGCTCACCGGGTCGCGGGGTGCCGCGGGCAGCACCGGGCTACGGTGAGCAGATGCGCGAGCTCGAAGTCGTCGGCGTGAGGGTCGAGATGCCCTCGAACAACCCGATCGTGCTGCTGCGCGAGGTCGATGGTGAGAGGTTCCTGCCCATCTGGATCGGAGCCCCGGAAGCCTCGGCCATCGCGTTCGCCCAGCAGGGCGTGGAGTCCCCCCGCCCGCTGACGCACGACCTGCTGAAGAACGTCCTCGAAGCGGTCGGGGCGCCGCTGACGCAGGTACGGATCACCTCGATGGTGGACAACGTCTACCACGCGGAGCTCGTCCTGGCCTCCGGCGTGGTCGTCCCCTCGCGCTCCTCCGACGCCATCGCCCTCGCGCTGCGCGCGCGGTGCCCGATCATGGGGGCCGACGACGTGCTCGACACCGCCGGGATGCCCGTGCCCGCCGAGGACGAGGACGAGGTGGAGCGTTTCCGCACGTTCCTCGACCAGGTGAGCGCCGAGGACTTCGAGGGGCCCGGTGGCGACGACCCGGAGACCGGGACCGGGCCCTCGCGCGGTCAGGAGCCCGACGGCCCGACGTCCTGAGCGCCGGACCGCCCCCAGCCGTCACTCACAGCAGCGCCGCCCGACACGCAGTAGTCAAGAGGAGGGATGATTGACGCGCTCTCCAGGGCCCCGTACCGTCCTTCACAGCCCTCGTGCAGGGTGCCCTCACGGGTTCGGCGACATGCCAGCGCGCCCGGCCGGGCGGCCGGAGAGGCCCGCAGGGGCAGGAGCGGAGGGCCCTCGATGAGTGGCGGCAGCCAGAGGACGTGCGGCCCTGCCGGCAGCGGCGCCGAGGCCGCCACCCGGCTGCAGCCCAGCACCCGTCCGACCTCATCGTCCCCGGTGGGCTACCGCGGACCGGTCGCCGCGCAGGCGGCCGGCATCACGTATCGCCAGCTCGACTACTGGGCGCGCGCCGGCCTCGTCGAGCCCAGCCTGCGCACCGTGCGCCACGCCCAGGGCATCTCGCGTCTCTACCGGCCCGCGGACGTCCTGCTGCTGAAGACCGTGCGCCGGCTCCTCGAGGCCGGGGTGTGCCTGCAGCAGATCCGCGCGACGACCACGGCGCTGCGCGAGGCCCTCACCACCGCACAGGGCCCCGACGCCGACGTGCAGGACGACGCGAGGACGGACGGCGCTCCCACCGTCGAGACCGCGCCGCAGGGCGACCTGCAGAGCCTGACGCTGATGTCCGACGGCGCGAGCGTCTACCCGTGCACGTCCGCCGACGAGGTCATCGACCTCGTCCAGGGCGGTCAGGGCGTCTTCGGGATCGCCGTCGGACGGGTGTGGCTCGAGGTGCAGGCTTCCCTGGCCGCGCTCCCGGGCGAGCGCCCCGACGGCACGCCCGCCGGTGCGGCCTCCCGCGCCGACCGCGAGAGCGGTGACGAGCTGGCGCAGCGGCGCGCCGCACGAGCGATCGGCTGAGGGCGGCATGGGCACCGAGGTGAACTCCGACGCGCTGGCCTCTCCCCGGGCCTACCGCGAGAAGCTCGACGGCTGTCTCGAGACGCTGCACGCCATGCACGCCGCGCACCTGGGTGGTCAGGCCATCTTCGACGACGGGCCGCCGCGAGCAGGGCTCGAGCTGGAGCTGGCCCTCGTCGACGACCGCGGCGAGCCCGCGAACGTCGGCGACGCGGCCCTGAGGGCCATCGACGACCCGGCGTTCGTGCCCGAGATCGGCCGCTGGACCATCGAGTACAACGCCCCGCCCTTCGCCCTGGAGGGCGACGGCCTCGACGCCCTCACGTCCGACCTCGAAGCACCCCTCGACCGGGCGCGGTCAGCGGTGGCGACGATCGGCGGCACGCGAGCAGGGCCGGGGCCAGAGCCAGGGTCCGGGCGCGCGCACGTCGCCATGGTCGGCATCCTGCCCACCCTCCGCCTCGAGCACCTCGGCGCCGAGGCGATGACGGACGCCGTGCGCTACCGCGAGCTGGACCACGCCGTGGCGCGGGCCCGCGGGGAGGACGGGGACCTCGTCATCAGCGGCGTCGAAGAGCTGCGGGCCACGTCCTCGTGCATGGTCGAGGAGGGCGCCGCGACCTCCACCCAGCTGCACCTGAAGGTCGCGCCGGAGCGCTTCGCCGCGACGTACAACGCCGCGCAGCTCTTCGCGGGCCCCCAGGTCGCCCTCGCCGCGAACTCCCCGTTCTTCGCCGGGCACCTGCTGTGGGCCGAGACCCGCATCCCCCTGTTCACCCAGGTCGTCGACACCCGCGGCCCCGAGCTCCGGCGCCAGGGCGTGGCCCCCCGCGTCACCTTCGGTCACCGCTGGGTCGACTCCGTGCTGGACCTCTTCGCCGAGGACGTCGACCTCTATCCGCCCCTGATCCCGCAGACGAGCGACGAGGACCCTGCGCGGGCCGTGGCGGACGGGAAGGTCCCCGCGCTGACCGAGCTGCTCATGCACACCTCGACGGTGTGGCGGTGGAACCGCGCGGTCTACGACGTGGCGCCGGACACCACCGGGACCCTGCGGCCCCACCTCCGCGTGGAGAACCGCATCCTCCCGGCGGGTCCGACACCGGTCGACATGGTGGCGAACGCGGCGCTGTTCTACGGCGTGGTCGCCCAGATGGTCGCCACCGGGATCGATCCCCGAGGGAGCATCGACCCCTCGACCACCGCGGAGGACTTCGCGCGCTGCGCCCGGGACGGGCTCCACGCCCGCGTGACGTGGCCGGGCGCCGGCGAGACCTCCGTCCCCGCCCTGGTCCACGAGCACCTCCTTCCCCTCGCCGAGGCGGGGCTGTCGAGCCTGGGCGTGAGCGAGGCCGTCGCCCGCCGACACCTGGACGTCGTCGAGGCGCGCGCGAGCACCGGGCAGACCGGTTCGGTGTGGCAGACCACGGTGGTCGCGTCACTCGAGGCCGCCGGTGCCTCACGACGCGAAGCGCTGGCGGCGATGCTGGGGCGCTACCTCGAGCTCAGCGAGACGGGCGAGCCCGTGCACACGTGGTCCCTCGAGGCCCCCGCCCGCCGCTGAGCCCACGACGCCCGGCCCCCCGGTGCCTGGGGACCGCGGCTCCTCACGGCGAGAGCGAGGCCACCAGCGCCGGGCTGAGGTTCCAATGCCGGATCGCCGGGACGTCGTGGTGGGAGTCCATGACGCACACCGCCGCGGGGTCCAGCAGCAGACCGGCGCCCGCGCCCGGGCCCAGACCGAGCCACACGCCGGCGAGCACCCGCGTGAGGTGACCGTGGCCCACCAGCACCACGTCGCGCGACGCGAGCTCGGCGCGCACCCGCTCCAGCACCCTGCGCACCCGCTCGGCGACGTCCTCCAGGCTCTCCCCGGGATGAACCTCGTCGCCGGCCACGACGCCGGAGGCGAAGATCTCCCACCCAGCGCCGACCTGCTCCCGGATCTGCGCGGTGGTCATGCCCTCGTACCCGCCGTAGTCCCACTCCACGAGCAGCGGCTCCTCCTCGTCCACGCGCAGGCCCGCCAGCCGCGCCGTCTCGCTCGCCCGCGACAGCGGGGAGCACAGCACGAGGGGGGAGGGGCCGACCACCGCGGCCAGGAGGGGGGGCAGCGCCCTCGCCTGCTCGCGGCCGACCTCGTCCAGCGGGACGTCGCTCAGCCCGGTGTGCTTGCCCGCGTGGGCCCAGGTCGTGCGGCCGTGGCGCACCAGCACGAGGCGTCCGGCGTCGCCGTCGTGCTCCGTGCCGTGAGCGGGACCAGAGCCGGGACCAGGGCTGGGGGAGCGTGAGGTGGCGGTCATGCCCTGACGCTAGCGACTGCCTAGGATCGCGCCCGTGGGGAAAGCATGACGGCGGCGTGATCGGCGCACTGGCGTGGGGCACCGGCGCTCTCGCGGCGCTCGTGGGCGTCCTCGCGGTGGTCTCCACCGCCCGGGGTCGGGGCCTCGACGACGTCGAGCTGGTCGCCTCCGCGCTGCTCGAGCTGGGCCTGCTCGCGCAGGGCGTCGTCGGCGTGGTGCTGTGGGCCGGGGCCGGCCGCGACGACGGCGCCCTGTTCATCCCCTACCTCCTGACCGCCGTGCTGGTGATGCCGCTCGCCCTCTTCTGGGCCCTGGGGGAGAGGAGCCGCTACGGCACCGCCGTCCTGGCCGTCGGCGCGTGGACCGAGGTGGTCCTCGTGCTGCGCACGTGGCAGATCTGGGTGACCGGTGGCTGAGCGAGTCGCCGGCGCCCCGGCGCCCCGGCGCCGCGAGGAGGTCCCCGCGATGCGCCACGGCCTCGGGCGCCTCATCGTGGCCGCGTACGCGATCTTCGCCATCTCGGCGACCGCCCGCGCGGGCTACCAGATCGCCACCACGTTCGAGCAGGCCCCGCTCGCGTACAGCCTGTCGGCGTTCGCGGCGGTCGTCTACGGCGTCGCCACCGTGTCGATCGCCAGGGCCTCGACCGCGTCGCGGCGGGTGGCGCTGGCGGCGGTCGGGATCGAGCTCGTCGGTGTCGTGGTCGTCGGCCTCACCACCCTGGTCGACCCGAGCGCGTTCCCCGACGCCACGGTCTGGTCGGACTTCGGCGCCGGGTACGGGTACGTGCCGCTGGTCCTTCCCGTCGTCGGCCTGGTCTACCTGCTGCGCACGAGGCGGCACCCTCGGTGAGCGGTCCCCGGGTCCTCGTCATGGGGTGGTGCAGCGTCGAGGACGGGGAGGCGACGGCCGGCGACGCGCTCAGCATGAGGGCCGTCGCGGACGCGCTCGCTCGCGCCGGCGCGGACGTCGACGTGGCCTGGGCCCCGGCGGTGGTGCCGCCGGGCGGCCTGCTGCTCCGCGACGCCCGTCCCGGCCGCTACACGCACGTGGTGTGGGCCTGCGGACCGCTGCGCGGAGGCGCGGTCTCCCGGGCTCTCGCGCCGTTCGCCGGCGCCACGCTCATCGCGGCCGGGGTCTCCGTGGTCGACCCCGCAGACCCGGTGGTGAGGATCTTCGAGCACGTGTTCCCCCGCGACGGTCGCGGGGCCGACGGCGGCGCGCTGGACCCGGTCGTCGACCTCTCGGCGCACGCGTCCACCGCCCGCGTGCCGGTCGTCGGCACCGTCCTGGCGCCCGGGCAGGCCGAGTACGGAGCGGCGCGGCGCCACGAGCAGGTCCGAGACGCTCTGGAGGGCTGGATCGGGTCCACCGGTGCTGCCCTCCTGGAGATCGACACCCGCATGGATCGTCGCTCCTGGCGACAGCCCTGGAGCCCCGACGAGCTGACCTCGGTGGTCGGGGCTCTCGACGCGGTGGTGACCATGCGCCTGCACGGTCTCGTGCTCGCGCTCTCCCGGGGCGTGCCGGCCCTGGCGCTGGACCCGGTGGCCGGGGGAGGGAAGGTCACCGCGCAGGCGCGTGCCTGGGCGTGGCCCGCCGTGCTCTCCGCGGAGGCCGTCACCGGGCCGCAGGGCTCCGCGCGGATGAGCGAGCACCTCACGTGGTGCCTGTCCGACGAGGGCCGCGACGCCGCGGCCGCTGCCGGGCGACGTGCCGGCTCCGACGCTCCGCTGGACGGGCTCGTCGCGGCGGTGATGGGCCCCGCTCACGGGGAGGAGACCGGGGCGGGCGCCTCGTCGGAGCGACCGTAGGCGCGCACGTCGGCGACGGTGACGTCCTGAAGCCCGCGGTCCACCAGGGCGAGGAGCGCGACGGTGGTGGTGAAGGACAGCCTCAGCCCCCGGTCGGAGATCTTCAGCCCCGCGGGGCGCAGCGCACCGCCGAAGCGGTCGGACGCCGGCCGGATCCGCACCCACAGGGCCAGCGGGTCGCTGCCCTGAAGCCCCGCCACGACGCGGGCGCGGTGGTCGAGCCACGCCCTGGTGGCCGAGCGCGCGTGCCCCGTCAGACCCCACCGGTGGGTGCCTGCCATGTCGACGGTGGTGACCTGCGCGAGCGCGCCCTCGCCGGCCGGTCCGCCGGCGTCCACCGCGTCGAGAGCGAGCCCTGCCATGACGTCCTCGCGGGCACCGGTCAGCGCCAGCAGGTGGGTGTGCGCGCAGAACCGCGTCCACACCTCCGGGAGGATGCCTCCCGGGTAGCGGTCGGGGACGGCCAGGCTGAGCAGGCGGCGGACCTGGTCCGCCCGGTGGCGGGGGACCGGCGCCGGTGCGGGCAGCGCGAGGGCGTCGGCGAGAGCGTCGAGGGTCCCGACGGGCACCGCCCGCACCTCCTCCGCGTGAGCGGCCAGGGCGCGTGCGGCGCTGGCACGGGCCCTCAGCCCTGGCAGGGAGGCGGGGCGGGACTCGTCGGCGGCGGCGGCGTCGACCCACGCGGTGACCACGTCGGGGGACAGCAGCGTCACCGCGGCACGCTGCCCGGGGACCGCGTCGGGGCCGTCCGGGCCGCAGACGTGCGCCAACAGCTCGCGCAGCGCCCAGCGCCGCTGCCTCACCGTCGAGGGGGAGGCGTCGGTGAGGGTGGCCAGGTACTGCTGGACCAGGGCGTCGGGCTCCACCGTGGTCACGATATCGGAAGCGGTACCCGGGAAAGTGCCCTCACCGGTGCTGCTCGTCTGCCCCACAGCACCCGGGACCCCTGCTGCGGTGATCGCGTGCGGTGATCATGGAGGATGCGCCCTCACCCTGCGGTGATCATGGGCACGCTGCCCTGTGAGCGGCGCCCGAAGGGCCGATGTCTCATGATCGCCGCTCCAGCGGTGTTGATCCTCCATGATCACTGAGCTGAACAGAGCCTCACGGCCCGGCGGGTCCTCACGGCCACAAGACCGCCACGGGCGCAAGACCGCCACGGCCCGGCAGGCCGCCACGGCCACAAGACCGCCACGGCCCGGAAAGTGACGGGCCCGGGGGAGCGTCGAGCCCGACCGCCGCACCGGCACGGGCGTAGGACAGGCGCCAGCCCGGGCCCGTGCTGACATAATGTAAATTATCGGCGGTTGGGGAAGGGGGTGACGAGTCGCCGCGGCCGCCTCGACGCCCCAGACGGTGATCATGGGCTGGTTGCCCTTGCCCAGGCCTCTGGAGGGCGCATCCTCCATGATCACCGCAGGGCGGGACCGGGTCCTTGCCGGGCAGCGGTGAGCAGGACGACGTCCGGGGCCCGGCCGCGCCGCAGCGCAGACGGACCCCGGACGGGCTGGGAGGCCTCGTCAGTTGATGACGGCGCCGTCCTTGTCGTACTGCTTGATCTGGTGGGTGGCCAGCTTGACCTGGTACTGCTTCAGCTCCTTCCTGACCGTGGAGGCCAGGATGTAGAGGCCGATGACGTTCGGGATCGACATCAGGAAGATCATCGAGTCGGAGAAGCCGATCACGGGCTCGAGCGAGAGCGACGAGCCGATGACGACGAAGATGACGAAGACGATCTTGAAGGCGAGCTCAGCCTTCGAGCTGTCGTTGAAGAGGTACCCGACGGCCTTCATGCCGTAGTAGCTCCACGAGATCATGGTGGAGAACGCGAACGCCACGATGGAGATGGCCAGGAGGACGGGGAACCACGGGATGACGGTCGCGAACGCCGCTGAGGTGAGGGCGACGCCGCCGAGCTCGGAGGCCGCCTCGTCCATGTAGGCGCCGCTGATGACGATGACCAGCGCCGTGGAGGTGCAGACGACGATGGTGTCGATGAAGGGCTCGAGGAGCGAGACGTAGCCCTCGGTCGCGGGCTCCTTGGTGCGCACCGCGGAGTGGGCGATGGCTGCGGAGCCGACGCCCGCCTCGTTGGAGAACGCCGCCCGCTGGAAGCCGACGATGAGGACGCCGACGAACCCGCCGGCGACCGCCGTGGGGCTGAAGGCACCGGTGATGATGTCGCCGAAGGCCGGCAGCACCTTCTCGAGGTTGAACAGGATGACCACGAGGCAGGACAGGATGTAGATGGCCGCCATCGCGGGCACCAGCTTGCCGGTGACCCGGGCGATCGACTTGATGCCGCCGATGATGACCGCGCCGACGGCGATGGCGAAGACCAGGCCGATGATCCAGTTGTTCTCCGCCAGGAAGGAGCCCTCACCGCCGGTGACGGCGACGATCTGCGCGGTGGCCTGGTTGGCCTGGAACATGTTGCCGCCGCCGAGCGCTCCGCCGACGGCGAAGATGGCGAAGAGGATGGCCAGGGTCTTGCCGAAGCCGTGGCTGCCGGTGACCTTCCCGACGCCCTTCTCGAGGTAGTACATGGGGCCGCCGGAGACCGTGCCGTCGGCCCGCTCGTTGCGGTACTTCACCCCGAGGGTGCACTCGACCATCTTCGCGGACATGCCGAAGAACCCGGCGATGATCATCCAGAAGGTCGCGCCCGGTCCCCCGAGGGAGATGGCGACCGCCACGCCGGCGATGTTGCCGAGACCCACGGTGCCCGAGACGGCGGTGGCGAGGGCCTGGAAGTGCGAGACCTCGCCGGCGTCGTTGGGGTTGGAGAACTTCCCGCGCACCAGGTCGATGGCGTGCTTGAAGCCGCGGACGTTGAGGAAGCCGAAGTAGACCGTGAAGATGATCGCGGCGACGATGAGCCACACGACGATGAGCGGCAGGGACGCACCGCCGACGTCGACGGAGTAGAAGACGATGCCGGTGATCCAGTTCGAGACCGGTGCGGTGGCGTCGGAGATGGCCTTGTCCAGGCCGGTGGGACCCTCGGCGGCGGTGAGGACGGCGGAGGCCGTCAGGGCGGCGCTCACGGGACCACCGTCACCGGGACGGGGCAGTGCATCGCGAGCTCGGAGGCGTAGGACCCCAGGATCCGGGTGCGGAGCTTCGAGGAGTCGCCGGTGCGCCCCACGATCACCATGCCGGCGCCGGTGGAGCGGGCCACGGCGCTGATCACGTCAGCGGGATCGCCGTGGCGCACCGTGCAGGCCACCGTGGACCCGCGCTCCGAAGCGAGCTTCCGCAACGGCTCGATCACCTGCTCGTAGGCGGCGGTGAGCTCCGCCTCGCGGCGCGCCCCGCGCTTCTCGTTCTCCTCGGTGGTGGTGAAGGAGAAGGGCGACCACGGGATCACGTGGCACAGGAGCACCCGCGCCGCCGGGTCCGGGTCCTCCCGGGGCGCCGGGGCGGCGTCGCCCTCCGGTGAGATCTCGCCGGCGTCGTCCGGTGAGACGGGCTGCGGTCTGCGGGTCCAGCCGTCCGGGCGCGGGACGGACGCGAGGTCGCACGCCCAGGCGACAGCTCTGCGGCTCGCCTCCGAGGTGTCGACGCCGACGACGATGTCGATGGTCATGGGCCCTCCCGGGCGGTGTCCGCGGTACTGACGTACCTGATGACGAGTGCGTGGAGCGGGCCGCGAGGTCACGGCGTGGGGGCACGGTAACCATGATCGGCCCCTGGTGGGCGGTCGAGGACACAGATTTCTGCGTCAGTTCTGCAACGACCCCGAGAAGGCACCGTGACGTTGCCCACAGTGACGACACGGCGTGGCCGGTCGGGAGACGGCACAGGAGGGTGGAGACCTCAGCGGGCGGGTCGCTCCCGGACGATGCCGCGCCACCCCGTGACGACCACGAGCACCGCCGCGACGCCGCACAGGGCCGGCAGGGCCAGCGCCGAGCGCGCCCCGGCCTCGTCGATCCACACCCCGGAGAGCGCGGCGCCCACCGCGACACCCAGGCCGAGGGAGGTCGAGACCCACGTCAGCCCCTCCGTCAGCCGGGCCGGAGCCACGAGCTCGCCGACCAGGGCGTTGCCGGCGATGAGCGTCGGCGAGATGGTGAAGCCGGCGACGAGCAGCAGGAGCGTGACCGCGGGGATCGAGTCGAGGGCGTCGACCACGGGCACCAGGGCGACCAGGCCCACGCCGGCGGCCAGGGTGATCGCGCCGACGGCGAAGCGACGCCCAGGGCCCGAGCGCCACTGGACGACGCCGTAGGCCAGGCCCGCGAGGAGGGAGCCGACCGCGTACACGGCCAGGACCGGCCCCGCGGCCCAGCCTGCTCCCCTGGCCTCGGTGTAGGCGATGGTCACCACGTCGACCGAGCCGAGGCCCGCGCCAGCGGCGATGAAGACGAGGACGACGACGGGCATGCCGGGGGACGCCAGCACCGCGGTGCCCCTCACCGGGGCGGCGCCCGAGGGAGGTGGCTCGGTGGAGCGCTGCGCGAGCAGCACCCCTCCCCCGACGGCGACGGCCACGGCTGCGACGACCAGTCCGGCCGGCGGCCACACCAGGGTGGCCAGGACCGTGACGATGACCGGTCCGGAGGCGAAGGTGACCTCGTCGAGCACCGACTCCAGCGAGAACGCCGTGGACAACCGCCGTCCGTCGAGCACGTACGCCCAGCGCGCCCTCACCAGCGCGCCCATCGACCCGATCGTGGTCCCCATCACCACCGCGGCCAGCGCGACGAGGACCAGCGGGGCGCGCAGGCTCGCCAGCACCACCAGCGCGGTGAGCCCCGTGAGGTGGACGGCGATGGCCGGGCGCATCACGCGCGCCTGCCCGTGACGGTCCACGGCCCGGGCCACGAGCGGGGAGCACAGCGCGGTGACGAGCGTGTACACGGCCGCGATCACGCCCGCAGAGCCGTAGGAGGAGTAGTTGGCCTCGACGAGCAGGACGATGGCGATGCCGAGCATGGAGATGGGCATGCGGGCGAGCAGGCCGGCGAGGACGAACGTCTTCGCGCCGGGCACGGCGAGGATGTCCGGGTACACCGCCAGACCGCGCGGGCCGGGCGGCACCGGCGGCACCGGCGGCACGGACGGGACCGGTGGCGTGGGGGCGGGCTCGCTCACCCTGGGGTGCCTGCTGTGCCCGCCGTGCCGGCGTCGAGGTCCACGGGCGCCAGGTCGTCGAAGACGTCCCCGGGACCGGGGTTGTCCGCTGCGCTCGAGCCGCCGAGGTGGCGCACGACGCCCCACACGGCGTTCAACCCCGTGGTCACCGCACCCTCGACCCACCCGGGGGTGAAGGAGATGTCGTCCCCCGCCAGGAAGATCCCGCGACGCACCGGCGGCGCGTCGTCCTGCAGGAAGTGGGAGAACAACCGTCGCTGGTAGCGGTAGTGACCCGGCAGCGCCCCCCGGAAGGCCCCCATGAAGCTCGGGTCGGACTCCCACGACACGGTCACCGGCTCACCGATCACGTGGCCGGCGACGTCGACCCCCGGATAGGTCTGGGCGAGGGAGGAGAGCATCCGTCGCACGCGCGCCGGGGGGTCCATCGAGAGCCACTTCAGCGCGTCGTCGTTCCACGTGTAGCTCAGGCAGATCAGCGCGGGTGCGTCCAGGCGCGGGTTCCCGTCCGCGTCCACGTCCTCGAGGAGGTACGTGGCGCGGGTCATCCGGTCCGTCAGCGTCGTCGAGAACACCTGGCGCCCCGTCTCGGGGTCCACGTCGTGCCAGAACGGCCGGTCGACCATGACGAAGGTCTTCGAGGACTGCGCGTAGTGCGAGCGGTCCATGGCCATCCAGGTGTCGTCGTCGAAGAGCGACTCCTGCGTGTCGATGCTCGCGCTGAGCAGCCAGAACTGGCACGTGACCACCGCGGCGCGGGCCGCGCGCTCGGTGCCCCACCGGTCGGTGACGACCACCTGCCCGTCGGGGCCGTCGCCGCGCCGCAGCGCGCTCACGCCCGGCAGCGGCGCCCCGTGGTGCAGCGACGCGAGCGAGGTGCCAGCCGGCCAGTGCCGGCCCTCCCCCTCCTCCAGCGGGCGGTGCCACAGACCCACGGGCACCTGCTGGGCTCCGCCGACCAGGCGCTCGTGCTCGCTGTCCGCGTCGGTCGCCACCACCCGCAGGATCTCCAGGATGGTGTGCGGGAAGTCCGTGTCCCACCCGCCCGTCCCGAAGCCGACCTGCCCGAAGAGCTCGCGGTGGGCGAACGGCAGCGACGCGAACGCCCTCGAGGCGGCGATGAACCCGTAGAAGCTCAGCTCGTCGAAGCGCGCGACCAGCGGGTCCCAGACGGCCTTGATCGTCGCGGTGTCGCGCTCCACGATCGCCCGCTGCAGCGCGGGCAGGCCCACCTCACCCAGGGCGTCGGACCACGCCCGGGCGACCTCGGCGTACATCGGTGGCAGGTCCGCCAGGGAGGTCGCGTAGTGCACCTGGCCGCCGACGTCGATGACCGTCGAGCGCGTGGCGGGCGAGAGCGGGTTGGGGAACGGCGCCGTCTCCACGCCCAGGAGGGAGGTGTAGTGCCGGAACGCCCGCGCGGAGACCGGGAAGCGCATGCCGCCGAGGTCGGCCACGACCCCCCCGCCCTCACCCATGGCCACCGAGCGCAGCCGCCCGCCCACCTGGTGGGCCTCGTAGACCATCGGGCGCAGGCCCAGGCGCATCAGCTCGTACGCCACCACGACCCCGGACATCCCGGCCCCGACCACGGCCACCTCGGTCCCCAGCGCGGCGTCGGGCACCGACCCCAGACCGGCCGCGTGGGCCAGCCAGTCGTCGTAGGAGAAAGGGAAGTCCGGCACCAGCATCGACACTCCCCCCGGCGAGGGGGGAACCCGGTCCCCGTCACCGACACCCCCCGAGGGCGACGGCTCACCGTGCGCGCCGGGAGGGGCGGGGACGAGGTCAAGGTCGGCGGAGGCGGAGGTCACGTGAGGGGGCCGAGAGGCAGAGCGAGCACCTTCGCATGGTAAGCACCGCGCAGCCCCGCCGAGCCCCCGGTGGCCGGCCCGGGCTGCCATGCTTCACCCGTGACCAGGGACACCGCCCCGAGCGCCGCTCGGCAGGCCAGCGCGTACGCCCACCGGGGCGTCCACGTCGCCGCCGCGACGCGACGGCCCGACGAAGCCCCCGGCGAGAACACCGCGGGCGCCGTCCGCGCCGCCGCAGCCCTGGGGTACCGCTGGGTGGAGACCGACGTGCGCGCCACCGCCGACGGCGCCGTCGTCCTCGCCCACGACGCCGACCTCGCCCGCGTCCTCGACGCAGGCGCGCACCCCGTGGTCCTCAGCGAGCACACCCTCGAGGAGCTGACCGCCGTGGCCCACCGCGCCGGCTATGAGCTCACCACCCTCGAGCAGGCCTGTGACGCTGACCCCGACGTCCAGCTCAACATCGACGTCAAGGACCCCGCCGCCGTCCCCGGCGTCCTGGCGCTCGCGGCCCGCCGCCCGGAGCTGGTGGCCCGCTGGCGCGTCACCAGCTTCTCCGAGCGCACCCGCTCCACCGTCGTGCGCGGGCTGCGGAGCCTGCCCGCTGTCGCGCCCGTCAGGACCTCTGCCTCCGCGCCGCTCGCGGCCGCCTGCTACGTCATCACCCGCGCCCCGCTCCCGCGAGCCGCCCGGGCGGGCGGCGTGCGCGCCGTGCGTCACCTCACCGGGCTCGACGCCCTCCAGCTGCCCCCCACCGCCACGCTGACGCTCCCGCCGCCCCTGGTGCGAGCCCTCGGGCCGGTCGGCGCGCGCCTCCAGGCAGCGCTGACGGACCTCCCGGTGGTCGACCACGCCCTGCTCGACGCCGCGCACCGCGCCGGCGTGGAGGTGCACGTGTGGACCGTCGACGACCGCGCCGCGATGACCGCCCTGCTCGACGCCGGCGTCGACGCGGTCATCACCGACCAGCCCGGCGTGCTCGCCGACGTGCTGCGCGAACGCGGCCAGCCGTGGCCCGAGCCCGGCGCGCGGCGATGAGCACCGGCACGGCCGCCACCGGCCCGGCCGCCGACCCCGCGGTCCGGCGGCGCCACCAGCGCGCCTGGTACGTCTACGACTGGGCCAACAGCGCCTACTACACGACCACCGTCACCGTGCTGTTCTCCCCCTACCTCGCCTCCGTCGCCCGCGCCGCCGCCTGCCCTGGCGGCGACGCCGACCCCGGGCTGGTCGACGGCGTGTGCACCGCGGACCTGTCCGTCCTCGGCGTCGCCGTCGCCCCCGGCTCGCTGCCCCTCTACGTCGTCACCCTCACCACGATCCTCACCGCCGTGCTCGTGCCCGCCGCCGGGGTGCTCGCCGACCGCTCCGCCAGCCCGCGCCGCCTGCTGGGCGCCCTCGCCGGCGTCGGCGCGCTCGCCGCAGCGTCGATGGTCCTCGTCGTGGACACCCGCTGGCAGCTCGGAGCCCTGCTGGAGATCATCGCCGGCATCTGCTTCGGCGCCTCCATCGCGGTCTACAACGGCCTCCTCGCCGCCGTCGCCACCCCGGACGAGCGCGACCGCGTGTCCTCCCGCGGCTGGGCCCTCGGCTACGCCGGCGGCGGCATCCTGCTCGCGGTCAACCTCGCCACCCTCACCCTCGCCGAGACGCTCGGGATCAGCGAACCCGCGGCGGTCCGCATCTCGCTGCTCAGCGCCGGCGTGTGGTGGGGGCTCTTCACCCTGGTCCCGCTGATCGGCCTGCGCGGGCTCGACCGCCCGCGCCCCGCCACCCCGACGCCAGTGACCGCCGCCGTGACCGGCGCGTTCGGCGCGCTGCTCACCACGCTGCGCCACGCCCGCCGCTACCCGCAGACCCTGCTGTTCCTCGGGGCCTTCGTGCTGTTCAACGACGGGGTGCAGACCGTCATCGTCACCGCCAGCCTCTACGGCCAGGACGAGCTCGGCTTCGACTCCTCGCAGCTGGTGATCACCATCCTGCTGGTCCAGTTCGTCGCTCTCGCCGGGGCGCTCGTCTTCGGTGCGCTCGCCGCGCGCCTCGGGGCCTGGCGCACCATCCTCACCTCCCTGGTGCTGTGGCTCGCCGTGGTCACCTCCGCCCTGTTCCTGCCCGCCGGGCGCTTCGGGCTGTTCCTCGTCCTCGCCGTCGGCATCGGCCTGGTGCTCGGAGGCACGCAGGCCCTGTCCCGCTCGCTGTACAGCCAGCTCGTCCCCCGCGGCCAGGAAGCCGCCTACTTCGGGCTCTACCAGGCCGCGGACCGCGGGACCAGCTGGCTCGGCACGCTCGTCTTCGGTCTCGTCTACCAGGTCACCGGCTCCTACCGCCCGGCGCTGGCCTCGCTCATGGTCTTCTTCGTCCTCGGAGGCGTCCTGCTCGCCACGGTCAAGGTCCGCGCCGGCATCGAGGCCGCCGGCAACGACCAGCCCACCATCGTCTGAGCCCGCACCACCGCGCAGCGTGTCGCCAAGGTCACACCTCCACGGCCTCGACGCAGCGGGCGCTCGCGGAACACCCCGAGCGCCCCGATCGTTAGTCCACCAGGTGGGGAAGCCTGGAGGTGCCTCCACCGTCGCCCGAGCAGGGATCACGCATCCCGGCGATCCGCCGCTGACCCGGCAGACCGAGCCCTCGCGGCCACGACGACGAACCACCACGGAGCGGCCCGTCCGCGAGCCCAGCACCGGTGGTCCCGGCAGCGTCGCGGCCGCACAGCGCAGACGGCACGAGCCCGACGCGCAGACGCACGAGAGACCGACGACGAGGAGAGACCGATGAGCGACCGCAGCCTCAGGGGCACGCGACTGGGCGGTTCCAGCATGGAGAGCGAGGAGGGCGTCGAGTTCGCCGCCCGCCGCATCTCCGAGTACCGCTGCCCCGAGGACCACATCACCCAGCTGCCCTTCTCCACCGAGGCCGACGTACCCCCGGTGTGGGAGTGCCGCTGCGGTGAGCCCGCCCTCCTCGTCGACGGGGAGCAGCCCGAGGCCAAGTACGTGAAGCCTCCGCGCACCCACTGGGACATGCTGCTCGAGCGGCGCAGCGTCGCCGATCTCGAGGTGCTGCTGGAGCAGCGGCTCACCAAGCTGCGGAGCGGTACCCTGCACCAGCGTCGCAGCGCCTAGCGCCGCGGCGCCCCCGACGGAGAGGCCCCCCCGCCATCCGTCGGGTGCCGAGCGAGGAGGTCCCCCCACCCCCTTGCTCCGACCGGGCCGGTCGCACCTGCGGTGTGGCCGGCCCGCGTTGTGCTCGGTGCCCGTTCCCCGGACGGGCGCCCCTGACCAGGCCGGCAGCGCCGATGACGAGCCCGCTCCCGGCCAGCAGCCCCTCGAGCGGGACGCCGTGGCGACGCAGCCAGGTAGCCACGGTCTCGGAGCTGCGCAGCGGCAGGTCCGCCTGGAGCAGCGCGGGCTCGAACAGCGGCGTGCGCTGCGTCGCCGTGCCGTCGGGCATGATCATCGACGAGACGCCGACCGTCGAGACGTGCACCACCGCACGGCCGGTCTCCACGGCGCGGACGCGGCTCATCGCGAGCTGCTGGACCGACTCGTCCGTGTAGCCGAACGTGGCGTTGTTCGTCTGCACCACGAGCAGGCGCGCCCCGTCGGAGGCGCCCGGGCCCGCGCCGTCGACCACGTCGGCGACGAGTCCGTCCTCCACCACCTCGAAGCAGATGAGCACCCCGAGCGTCGTCCCCGCGACGGGGACGACGCCGGGCTCGGTGCCGGCCGCGAAGTCTGTGCCCACCAGGTCCACCGTGTCGGTGATGAGCCGGAAGAACGACCGGTACGGGATGTACTCCGCGAACGGCACCGGGTGACGCTTGACGTAGGAGTCGGTGGGGCCCACGCCCGGCTCCCACAGCAGCGAGGTGTTGCCGATGAGCCCGTCGGCGCGGTGGACGAGCGTGCCCAGCAGGAGAGGCGCGTCCACCTCCAGCGCCGCCGCGTCGATCAGGGCGGCGGCGTCCGTGTTGCCCGCCCGGAAGGGGTCGATGTCGGAGGCGTTCTCCGGCCACACCACCAGGTCCGGGGACTGGCGCTGGCCGCTGGCGACCTCGTCGGCCAGGCGGGCCGACCCCCGGGCGTGGTTGTCCAGGACCGCGCGACGCTGGGCGTTGAACTCCAGTCCGGCCTGCGGCACGTCCCCCTGCACCGCGGCCACGTCGAGGGTGCCCTCCTGAGCACCGACCGGTGTGGGGACGGCCAGCCCGACGGCCACCACGCCGATCGCCGCCGCGGCCGCCGCGACGCTGCCCGAGGCCCGGCGCGGCGCCGGCGAGGGCCGCACCGCCGCGGCCACGGCCTCCGCCAGCAGCGCGCCGGCCGCGGCGACGGCGAAGGAGACCAGGGGGGCTCCCCCGAGGGCCGCCAGGTGGGCGGTGGGTGCGTCGGCCTGGGAGAAGACCAGGCGCGTCCACCCGAAACCGCCGAACGGCCAGCGGCTCTGCAGCGCCTCCGCAGCGACCCACGCCCCCGCCGTGCCGAGCACGCGCAGGACGGTGCCACCCGCGCCGCCCCTCGGCAGGCGGTGCACGGCGGCGATGACGACGCCTGCCAGCAGGTAGTACCCCGACTCCGCGGCGCTCAGCGGCACCGAGGCGATCGGCCCGAGGTAGACCCCGGTCCACGAGAGAAGCGGGGTGACCAGCCCCGCGCCGAAGACGAAGCCGACGAGCGCCGCACGAGGCAGGCTCTGGCCGCGCGCGGCGAGGACGAGCGCCGCCACGCCGACCGGCGCCATCGGCCAGAGGTCGTGGCCGGGATAGGCCAGGAACGTCAGCAGCCCGCCACCGAGCGCCGCGCCCAGCGCCGGGAGCAGCCTGAGCGTGCCGGCGGCCTCGCGCCGGTTCGTCGTCCCGCCACGGCCGCTGCCGGTCACAGCGGGGCGCCGGGCCTGCCGAACCACCTCAGAGGCGGTCATGGACGACCCGCCCGTCGACGACGGTGCGCAGGCAGGCGGGCGCGCGCACGCCAGGCGTGAGGTCCGGCAGGCCCGGCGTCCCCGAGCGCGCGTCCGTGCTCCACCCGGCGACCGCCGCGTCGGGCGTCTGCACGACGAGGTCGCCGGGCTCCCACACCGCGAACGTCGCGGGGGCGCCCGGGACGAGCGATCCCACCCCGTCGCGGCCCGCGGCCCGCCACCCCCCACGGGTGTGGGCGAGGAAGGCGGCCCGCGCCGTGGTCGCGTGCGCGCCCTCGTGCGGGAAGGCCGCGGCGCGCACCGCCTCCCACGGCGCGAAGGGGGTCACGGGCGAGTCCGAGCCCAGCGCCAGCGGCACGCCCGCGGAGACGAGCCCCGCCAGGTCGTTCATGGCCGCTGCCCTCTCGGGGCCCAGCCGCTCGGCGTACATGCCGTCCGACCCGCCCCAGGCGGCGTCGAACGCCGGCTGCGCGGAGACGGTGACGCCCAGCTCCGCGAGGACCGCGACGTCGGCCGGGCTCAGCATCTCGGCGTGCTCGAGGCGGTGACGGGCACCGGCCAGGGCAGGGCGGCCCAGGACCGCCTCGGCGCCGCGCAGACCCTCCACCACCTCGGCCACCGCGGCGTCGCCGATGACGTGGAAGCCCCCGGGCAGGCCCGCCCGCGTGCAGGCCACGAGGTGGGCCGTGATCGCGGCGGCGTCCAACGACGGCGCCGGGGCCGGCGACCCGTCGGCGTAGGGGCTGCTCAGGGCGGCCGTGCGCGAGCCCAGGGACCCGTCGGCGACCAGGTCGCCCGCCAGACCGATGAAGGAGCCCAGGTGCTCGACGGACAGGGCCAGGGCGTCCACCGCCGCACGGGCGTCCTCGACGTCCACGACGGCCTGCCCCCACAGCGCCAGGACGGTCGGCAGGGCGTCGTGCTGGCCCTCCTCGCCGCGGCGGCCCGCGGCCACCAGGTCCAGCAGCGCCCGCAGGTCCTCCCCCGAGCCGACGTGAGGCGCAGCGTTCTCGTGCACGCACCCGATGCCTGCGGCTGCCGCCGCGCGCAGGGCGCTGGCTTGCGCCCGCTCGCGCCGGGCCGGGGTCAGCCGCCGGGTCGTGTCACGGGCGGCGTGGTGGTCCTGCCACGTGACGCGGGCGCTGCCGCACGCTCCACCGTCGATGCCGGCGCGCGCCGCCAGGGCCGGTGACACCAGGGCTGAGTGCACGTCCACCCGCGAGAGGTAGACCTCGGCGCCTGGCGCGGCCCGCTCCAGCTCCTCGCGCGTGGGCAGCGGGCCGTGCCAGGCGGTGTCATCCCACCCGTGACCCAGGATCGTCAGCGGGCCCCGTCCCCGCTGCTCGCCGTCCTCGTGGCCCGCCCGGAACGCCGCGGCCACGGCGTCCAGCAGCTCTCCGCTGCTCCCCGCCCCTCGCAGGTCCACCCCGTCGAGGGCGAGGCCGGTCTCGGTGACGTGCACGTGCGCGTCGACGAAGGCGGGGGTGACGAGGGCGCCCTCGAGGTCGACGACAGCGACGTCGCCGCCACCGCCGCGCCCGGACGAGAGGCGGGACATCGACTCCGCGGCGTCGTCGGAACCGACCCACGCCACCACGCCGTCCTCGACGAGCAGGGCGGTGGCGAAGGGGTCCGCGGGCGTGTGGACGCTCCCCCCGCGGTAGAGCACGTGCGCAGACGGTGTGGGGGTCACCCCATCAGTGTGACGGGGTGTCGTGGCGGCCGGGCCCGCAGGTCGTCGAGGTGTTTTCACTGTGGTTGGGTGAGAGATGCATGCTTCTGTTATTAGACTGATGTCCCACGATGGAGCTCAGGGCGGGAACCCGGTGGAAATGGGCGAGGATGACGGCATGGACGCATCCCCGGAGGCCGGCCGCCGGTCTCCGGCGGTACCTGGCGCTCCGCTCGTTCTCCTCGACACGGCGACGCTGTACTACCGCGCCTTCCACGCGATGCCCTCGTCGCTGCGGGCACCGGGCGGGGAGCCGGTGGGTGCCGTGCGCGGCGTCCTGGACATGCTGGCCGTCCTCGTGCGCAGGCTCGGTCCGGGACAGCTGGTGGCGTGCTGGGACGACGACTGGCGGCCCGCGTGGCGGGTCGACCTGGTGCCGTCGTACAAGGCGCACCGCGTGGGCGCCGACGGCGCCGAGGACGCGCCCGAGGGGCTCGCCGGCCAGGTCGAGGTCATCGCCGACCTCCTCGAGGCCCTGGGGGTGCCCCGCGTCGGCGCTGCTGGTTGCGAGGCCGACGACGTCGTCGCCACCCTGGCGACGAGGGCCGCGGCTGCGGGGGTTCCCGTCGACGTGGTCTCCGGGGACCGGGACCTGCTGCAGCTCGTCGACGACGACGCCGGCGTGCGCGTGCTGTCCCTCACCCGCGGCGTCAAGGACGCGGAGGCCGTCGACGAGTCGGTGCTGGAGCAGCGGTACGGCGTCAGGGGTGGTAGCGGCTACCTGGCGATGTCGGTGCTCCGGGGCGACCCCAGCGATGGCCTGCCCGGGGTGCCGGGCATCGGGGAGAAGACCGCAGCCACCCTGCTGGGACGCTTCGGCAGCCTCGCGGGGGTGGTGGAGGCGGCGCGGCGGCCGGGGAGCGCCCTCACGCCTGGTCAGCGCGAGCGGCTGGACGGCGCGGCGGAGTACCTCGCAGCGGCCGAGCGCGTGGTCACGGCGGTCCGGGACGCGGACGTGGCGCCGCTCCGCGGAGCCCCCGGCGCGGGGCACCTCCTCGACGGGGCCGATCCCGCGAGGGTGGACGAGCTGTCGGCGCGCTGGGGGCTCGCCTCGCCGCTCGCCCGGCTGACGGCCGCCGCGAGCGGGGAGGGGTCAGCCCTCTGAGCGTCGGCGGGACGTGACCACACCCATCACCAGCCACGCGAGCCCTGCTGCCAGGCCCGCGAGGACCCCGGCTCCCGGCGAGACGGCGAACCCGAGCACCACGCCCATCACGACGGCCAGGACGAGGGCGCCGAGGTACTGGAACGCGCGGTCGGGGGTCACGTCGTCACCGTAGACGGCGGCGATGATGGGTGGCGCACAGCGCTTGCTTCTGTTATCGCGAGAACGCGGCGAACAGACCTCGACGGACTGGTGAGCAGCGACATCACCGGTCGAGCGGGGACGTCGAGCACGAGACACGCCACAGGTCGTCGCACCATCTCCTCGCTCGACGCCGAGGAGGGGGTACGGCTGCCGACGCCTACCCCGTGGCGCGGGCGGTCCCGGCGGAGTAGGCGACGACGCCCCGGTCCACCAGCGCCGCCGCGGAGCGGGCGGTCCGGGCGAGCTCGTGGTCCCCGCTGGTCGTGCACACCACGACCACCTGGTCGAGGAGGTCGAGGAGCTGGCGGCACCACCGGACGAAGTCCCCCGCGGCGAGGTCGGTGGGCCCCGCGTCGAGCACCGCGTCGAGGCTCTGCCCGCGGCACCACCGGTGGACCGGCCAGGTGAGGCCGACGTCGGGCTCGTGGGTGGAGGGGAGGTGGTGGACGCGCTCCAGCTCGACGAGCTCGGTCCACGCAGCGCTCGTCGCCTCCAGCGCCTCGCCCACGGCGCGGCCCCCCGGTGACCGGGTAGCCAGCGGACCCTCCTCGCGGCGGGCCTCGTAGACGATCGAGGACAGCACCGTCGCGAGCCCCGCGGCGTCCAGGTGGTCCCACGCCCCGAGGCGCAGGCACTGGGCCACGAGGAGGTCCTTCTCCGCGTAGACGCGCCGCAGCCGCTGCCCGGCCGCGGTCACCTGCAGGTCGTCGCCCCGGGTCGGGACCGCGGCGGCCGACCCGTCGTCCTGGGCCTCGAGGGCCTCGTCCTCGTCGGCGTCGAGGTAGCCGAGGCCCACCAGCAGGTCGCACACCCGGTCGAAGGTCCGCGCGATGGTGCCCGTCCGTCCCTCGATGCGCGACTGCGTCTCTCGGGCGCCCACCTCCAGGGCGGACCACCGCTCCGCCCACCGGGCGTGGTCCTCGCGCTGGGGGCAGGAGTGGCAGGGGTGCTGGCGCATCCGGCGCCGCAGCCGGGCCACCTCGTCGGTGCCGGCCGACACCTGCGCCGCGTCCCGCGAGGGCCCCGCCCGGCCGGCGGACGCGCTGGTCTCGCCCGAGGTGACGGGTGGCGGGCTGGGGGGTGCGGACAGCGCCACGTGCATGGCGGCGACGAGCTCGCGCCGAGCACCGGTGTCGCGGCGGTCGAACCCCCGGGGCACCTTGACGCGGGCCAGCGCGGTCACCGGGCGGGGCACGTCCACGACCGTGAGGCGCTTGACCACGCGGTCGCCGGTGAGGACGGTGGGCCGTGGGCCCTCGAGGCCGGCGGTGAGCCCCGGGTCGAGCACCACGGCGTACCCGGACCGCTTGCCCGCGGGGACCTCGATGACGTCGCCGACCCCGAGCGCCTCGAGCGCGGTGACCGACGCCGAGCGCTTCGCCCTGGCGGCCGCCCGCGAGGTGTCCTTCTCCAGGTCCGAGATGCGCCGGCGGATCGCGGCGTACTCCGCGAAGTCGCCCAGGTGGCACTCCATCGACGCCGCGTACCCCGCGAGCGCCTCCTGCTGTCCCCTGAGCTGGCGGGCGAGCCCCACGACGCCCCGGTCGGCCTGGAACTGGGCGAAGGACGTCTCCAGGACGTCCCGCGCGCGGGCGCGGCCCACCTGCGCGACGAGGTTGACGGCCATGTTGTAGGTGGGGCGGAAGCTGGAGCGCAGCGGGTAGGTGCGCGTGGAGGCGAGACCGGCGACGGCCTCGGCGTCCAGGCCGCCCTGCCACAGGACGACGGCGTGGCCCTCCACGTCGATGCCGCGCCGCCCGGCGCGGCCGGTGAGCTGGGTGTACTCCCCCGGGGTGATGTCGACGTGGTTCTCGCCGTTGAACTTCACGAGCTTCTCGAGCACCACGGAGCGCGCCGGCATGTTGATGCCGAGCGCGAGGGTCTCGGTGGCGAAGACGGCCTTGACCAGGCCGAGGGAGAACAGCTCCTCGACGATCTCCTTGAACGCGGGGAGCATGCCGGCGTGGTGCGCGGCGACGCCGCGGGTGAGACCTTCGAGCCACTCGTAGTACCCGAGGACCTCGAGGTCGGCGTCGGGGATCTCCGTCGAGCGCGCCTCGACGAGCGCCTTGATGGTGGCGCGCTCGTTCTCGGTGGTCAGGCGCACGCCCCACGACACGCACTGGCGGACGGCCGCGGCGCAGCCGGCGCGGGAGAAGACGAAGGTGATGACGGGCAGGAGGTCGGCGCTGGCGAGGCGCTCGAGGACCTCCGCGCGCGAGGCCGTGGGGGTGCCGCCGGCGCGCGCTCCCCCGCCGTGGCGGGGGTTGCGTCCGGGAGCCGGCCGTCCGCGCCCGCCGCGGCCCCCGCCACGGGGGGTGCGCGAGAGCTTGTCGTGGCGGGCGTCGGCCCGGCTGATCGCGACGAGCTCGGGGTTGACCCCGAGCTGGGACGTCGGGGAGCCCTCGCCCCCCTCACGGCCGTGGTGCGCGGCGGCGCGCCCGCCCCGGCGCCCGTCCCTGTCCCGGCCTCGCGTCCCGCTGGTCGCGGCGATCGAGGGCGCGGTGCCCCGCGCGGCCAGGACGGCGCCGCCGGTGGCGTGGTGCTCGTCCTCCGCGGTGGACTCGTCGACGAAGAGGTCCACCATGCGGGTGCCCACCATGACGTGCTGCCACAGCGGCACGGGGCGGTGCTCGGAGACCACGACCTCCGTGGAGCCGCGGACCGTGGCGAGCCACGCGCCGAACTCCTCCGCGTTGGAGACCGTCGCGGACAGCGAGGTGATGAGCACGTCGGAGGGCAGGTGGATGATCACCTCTTCCCACACGGCTCCGCGGGCGCGGTCGGCGAGGTAGTGCACCTCGTCCATCACCACGTGCCCCAGGCCTGCCAGCGCCGGGGAGTCGGCGTAGAGCATGTTGCGCAGCACCTCGGTGGTCATGACGACGACGGGGGCGTCGCCGTTGACGGAGGTGTCGCCGGTGAGCAGGCCGACCTGCTCGGCGCCGAAGCGGGCGGACAGCTCGGCGTGCTTCTGGTTGCTCAGGGCCTTGATGGGCGTGGTGTAGAAGGCCTTGCGCCCGGCCGTGAGGGCGAGGTGGACGGCGAACTCGCCGACGACGGTCTTGCCGGCGCCGGTGGGCGCCGCGACGAGGACGGACGAGCCGGCCTCGAGCGCCTGGCCGGCGCGATGCTGGAAGTCGTCGAGCTCGAAGCCGAGGGTCTGCGTGAAGGTGTGGAGCTCGGTGCGCTGCGCGGCGGTGCGCGCCGTGGCCGCCGCGAACCGCTCAGCGGGTGAGGGCATGGCTCCAGCCTAGGTCAGCAACCGCAGGGCCCGCCCGAGCACGCGGACGTCCAGCGGGAGGGCGTGCAGCGCCTCGCCGTCGCCGTGCGCGACGATCTGCACGCCGGGCCGGGCACCGGTCCGAGCGTCGGTCCGAGCGCCGGGCTGCGCGGGGACGACGTCCACGGTGACGTGGCGCGCGCGGTGCACGGTGACGGCCGGCGCCAGCGTGTGCAGGCCGAGGAACGCGGTGGGCAGCAGCGCGAGGAGCCCGAGCCTGCCGAGCGCCGAGACGACGACGACGTCGGCGAGCCCGTCGTCGGGCAGGGCTCGCGGGGCGATGCGCATGCCGCCGCCGTAGGAGGTGGTGTTGGCGACGGCGACGAGCACCGCGTCGACATCGCTCACCACGCCGTCGAGGCCGAGACGGTAGCGCCGAGGTCGCCAGGCCGGCAGCAGCGCCAGGACCGCCGCGGTGTAGCGGGCGCGGGGCGGCAGGCGGTGGCCCCAGGTGCGCCGAGACCCGGCGGGGGGCCCCGCGGACCAGGTGTTGGCCTGGGCGTTGACGGCGGCGTCGAAGCCGGCGGCGACGACGGAGACGACGTCGCGCGCGGGACCCCCCTCTCCCCCGGTGACGGCCAGGACGTCGATCTCGCGGGGCTCGGCGCCGGAGCGCAGCAGCTCGTGCAGGTGCTGCGCGGCCGCGGCGGGGCTGCGGGCGACCACCCCGAGGGCGCGGGCCGCGTCGTTCCCGCTGCCGGCGGGCATTACGTGCAGGGGGACGCCGGTGCCCGCGACGGCGGTGGCGCCGAGCTGGACCGTCCCGTCGCCGCCGACGGCGACCAGCGCGCGCACCCGGGCCGACCCGGCAGCGTCCGTGAGGAGCCTCGCCGCGGCGAGCACCTCGCTCGCGCTCTCCCCCGTCACCCGCACCACCCTGAGGCCGGTGGCACGCAGGCACGCTTCGACCTGGTCGGCCGTGCGGCGGCTGCGGGAACCTGCGGAGGGGGCCCCGAGCACGAGGACGGGGCCCCCAGGAGTCACCGGAGGCTCACAGCGGCGAGGCCTCGTCGTCGGGGACCTCGGGGTTCTTCGCCTTCTTGGCCTCCTTCTTCGCCTTGCGCCGGTCGTGGAGGAGGGCGATGAGGATGGCGATCGCGAACAGGACGACGATCGGCGCCGCGAGGATGAACATCGCGGTGATGTCCGGGGTGGGGGTGGCGATGGCGGCGAAGGCCAGTGCGGCCACGAGCACCCAGCGCCACGCCTTGAGGATGCTCTTGCCCGCCAGGAGCCCCGCGAAGTTCAGCGCGACGAGGATCACCGGCAGGAGGAACGCCAGCCCGAAGGTGAGCACCGTGCGCATGACGAAGCCGATGTAGGTCGGCGCGTCGATGATGTTGGAGCCGCCCTCGGGGGTGAACGACGTGAAGAAGGTCACCGCCCGGGGGATGAACAGGCTCGCGAGCCCGACCCCGCCCAGGAACAGCGGGACCGCGGCGGAGACGAACCCGACCGCGTAGCGCCGCTCCTTCTTCGTGAGGCCCGGGGTGATGAAGGCCCACAGCTGGTAGATCCACAGCGGCGAGGAGACGATGACGCCGATCCAGATGGCGCCCTTGACCTGGAGGTCGAAGGAGGAGGCGACGTTGGAGAAGTTGATCTGGACCTCGCCGTCCCTGGCGGCCTGGAGGGCCTTGAGCGGCTCGGTGATGTAGCCGATGAGCGGCAGGTAGAGAAACCAGCCGACGACGGCCCCGAGGAGGATCGCGACCCCGGCGCGCACCACGCGCTTGCGCAGCTCGACGAGGTGCTCGCGCAGGGCCATGCGGCCCTCGGGGTCCTTCTTCGGTCCCCCGCCGCGGCCCCGCTTGGCGCCGCCGGACGGGGGCTGCTGGCCCGAGCCGGAACCGGCGGTCTCGACCTCGCGGTCGCCGGCGGGCGAGCGCGTCGACAGCTCGGCGGGCTCGCGCAGCGGCGCCGGCTCGGACAACCCCGCCGGCTCGGCGAGGTCCCGGGACGGCGCCGGGTCACGGGGCGCCGCGAGGTCGACGGTGCTCGCGGGGCCGTCGGTGGTCTCGTCGGCGCCGTCGACCCGGTCGACCGCGGTCGGGTGACGCTCGACGTCTGCTCGGACGGGCGTCGCGTCGGCGGGTCGGGGCGCTGGGGCGCCCAGGCTGCTGATACCGAGCACGGTGCCGGGGACGAGGGTCCCGGACAGGCTGCTCGGCGCTCGTCGCGTCGAGGCGGGAGGCGCGGCGTCAGGCTCCGAGAGGTCGCCATCGGGCCCGCGCCGCTCTCCCTGCTCGGGCTGCTCGGGCTCGTCGGCGTCGCTGCCGCGGGCCACGGTGGTGTGGGTGGTCATGGCCGGGGTGGCGGGCCCTTCGGGGTTCAGGCGCTGCGGCGCTGGCCGTCGGTCGGGCTCTGGTCGAAGGAACCGTCGCGCTGACCGGTCCCGTGACGCTCCCCGTCGACCACGCGGCCCTCGAGGGGGGCACCCGGCGAGCCGTCGGCGTTGCCGCGGTCCTTGCCGTCGTCCTTCATCTCCTTGACCTCGGACTTGAAGATGCGCATGGACCGTCCCAGGCTGCGGGCCGCGTCGGGGAGCTTCTTGGCCCCGAAGATCACGACGATGAGGAGCACCAGCACGAGGAGCAGCAGCGGGTTGTCGAACAGGTTCTTCATCAAGGCCTCCAGGTCTCAGTTCCGACCATCGTAGGCGCCGCCCCGGGC
>JARICT010000051.1 GCA_029257185.1 Quadrisphaera sp. | reverse complement strand
CCGCGTCCGCGTGCGCGTCGAGGTGGAGGACGGCCTGCCGGTGGACGGACCGGCGTTCGCCGCCTTCGTCATGGACACGCTCACCGACCCCCGCGGGTGGGGCCGGGAGGGGTGGGACTTCGTGCGGACCGACGCCGACGCCGACGCGGTGCTCACGCTGGCCAGCCCGGCCACCTCCGCACGGCTCTGCGCCCCGCTCGAGACCCTCGGCGAGCTCTCGTGCCGCAACGGTGACGACGTGGTGCTCACGCTGCGGCGGTGGACGCTGGGCGCCGAGGCGTACGGCGAGGACCGCGAGAGCTACCGGCGCTACCTGGTCAGCCACGAGGTCGGGCACTTCATCGGCAAGGAGCACGCCGGCTGCCCCGGCCCCGGGCAGCCGGCGCCGACGATGATGCAGCAGACCAAGGGGGTCGGGGAGTGCGACGCCCAGCCGTGGCCCCACCCCGGGGCGCCGTAGCCTCGGCGGCATGAGCGCGACGGCACAGCAGCAGGGGACCACGGCCGAGCCGCAGGAGCTGGTGGTGCTCCTCGACGAGGGTCACCGTCCGGTGGGCACGGCGGACAAGGCCGGCGTCCACACCTCCTCCACCCCGCTGCACCTGGCGTTCTCCTGCTACGTCACCGACGGCGGCGGCCGGCTGCTGATGACCCGCCGAGCGGTGTCCAAGAAGACGTGGCCGGGGGTGTGGACCAACAGCGTGTGCGGCCACCCCGGCCCCGGCGAGCCGGCGGAGGACGCCGTGGTCCGCCGCGCGCGGCAGGAGCTGGGCCTGGAGATCGCCGACGTCACCCTGGTGCTCCCGGACTTCGCCTACCGCGCCCGCGACGCGACCGGCGTGGTCGAGAACGAGCTCTGCCCGGTCTTCACGGCGGTGGCGACCAGCGAGCCGCGCCCCTCACCCGCCGAGGTCGAGGAGTGGCGGTGGGCCGGCTGGGCCGACGTCGCGGCGGCGGCCGCCACCGCGCCGTGGCTCCTCAGCCCCTGGGCCGTCCTCCAGCTGGCGCAGCTGCCCGTCCCGGAGTGAGCGGCGACGCGCGCCCGCCCGCCCGCTCCGCCCGCTACATCGACGACGTGGCGCCGCTGGTCGAGGCCATCCCCCCGGGAACCGCCCTCACGTACGGCGACGTCGCCGAGCTCACGGGGTGGGGCGCGGCGCGGGCGGTGGGTGCGGCGATGTCCCGTCACGGGCACGAGCTGCCCTGGTGGCGGGTGGTGCGGGCCGACGGGTCGCTGGTCGCCGGTCTGCTGCCGCGCGCCCGTCTGCACTGGGTGGAGGAGGGCACCCCCACCGTGACCGGGGACCACGGCGAGGCGGTCGCGGTGGACCTCGCCCTGGCCCGCTGGGAGGGTGACGGCGGACCCGCATGACGCGTCGCTGCCCAGCGTCACCGCCCCGGCGCGTCCTGCTGTCCCCTCGACGACAGCGGCGTCCTCGTTCTCCTGGCACCGGTCCGCCGCACAGGGCATGCTGGGGCTGGGCGCACGGCAGCGCGCTCCCGCGGCGAGGGCGCCGCACCACCTGACCCGGAGGTCGCCCATGAGCACGGAGGAAAGGCCTGCCCCGCAGCGACGCGGACCCGCCCGCGGCCCGCGGTCGCTGACCGCGGGCGGACGGGTGGTCACGTCGGTGGCTCTCGTGGCCGCCGTCGTCGCCGCCACCACCACCGCGGGGCCCGCCGCGCCGCCCCAGCCCCCGGACCGCGCCCAGGCGGCCTCGGCCACCGTCGCCCTGCAGGTCCCGGCCGACGCCGCGCTCGAGGACGCCTCGTCGGGATGGTCCGGATCGCTCGGGGACTCCGCGCCGGACAGCACCTCGGGCGCGGGCATCCCCGGGCTGCGCGGCAGCATCCTCACCCCTGCGACGCTGCGGGCCGGGGCGTTGCCGCCCCGGGTCGAGGCCGCCTACCGGGGCGCCGCCGACCGCCTCGCCGCGGAGGAGCCCCGGTGCGGCCTGCCGTGGTGGCTGCTCGCCGGGGTGGGCCAGGTGGAGTCCGGCCACGCTGCCGGAGGCCGGGTGCACGACGACGGGGCGACGCTGAGCCCGATCCGCGGCCCCCGCCTGGACGGCACGCTCGCCGGCACCGCCGTGGTGCGCGACAGCGACCGCGGCGGCCTGGACGGTGACGCCGTCTTCGACCGGGCTGTCGGGCCCATGCAGTTCATGCCCGGTACGTGGGCGTCGTGGGGGGCCGACGGCGACGGCGACGGCCGCGAGGACCCCGACGACGTCGACGACGCTGCGCTCGCCGCCGGCCGCTACCTCTGCTCGGGCGCCACCGACGGCGCCCTGGCCGGCCAGGGCGGTCAGGCCGCGGCGCTGTTCCGCTACAACCGCTCGGTGAGCTACGGGCTCGAGGTGATCCGCTGGGGCATCGCGTTCCGCGACGGCACCGCTGCGCCCCTCGCGCCCCGTGACGGAGCGCTCCTCGTCAGCGGGAGCGCGCCGGTCCCCGACGGCGCACCGCCGACGTCCCCGGGCGGCGCGCCGGCCCCTGGCGCGCCTGCGGCTCCGCCGGGAGCCCCGGCCCCGCCGACGTCCCCGGACGAGGCCCCGCCACCTCCGCCGGCCGCGGACCCCTCAGCAGCGGAGCCCGCGCTCCCGCCGTCCGCGGAGCCCGCGCTCCCGCCCTCCGCGGAGCCCGTGCAGCCGCCCACCGAGCCCGTCGTGTGCCCCGAGCCCGCCGAGCCGGGCCCTCCCGAGCCCACCGGCGCGCCCGACGCTGCCGCCACCGAGGACCCCACCGCCCCGACCGCCCCGCCGAACGGCCAGGCCGTCCCCGGAGACCCCGACGACCCGGCCGCTCCCTGCCCGGCGCCCTGCACCCCGGCCGAGGGCGACGACGTTCCTGCGTCGGTCGACGGGACGGGCCAGCCCTCGACCACCCGCAGCCTCGCTGACGACGGCACGCCGTCGGGCCCCTCGGCCGACGAGACCACCGACGGCTCGACCCCGCCGGAGTGCCCTGCGCTCCCCGGGCCCCCGTCACCTCCTGACGAGGACCCCGGCGCCGCGGCCCTGCCGACCGGCCCCTGACGCGAGGTGCAGGCGGCGGCCACCGGGGCCGCGTCTCACCGGGAACCGCTCGACCCCGGGCGTCGGGGATGGGACAGTGATCACGTGGCGGAGGCTGTGGGTCCCGGCGCCCGCCTCCACGGTGCGCGGGCGGGCTCGCTGGCGCGCGCGGTGCGCTCCACCCTGTGGGTGGTCGCGGCTGCCGGAGCCGCCGCGATCCTCGTCCTGGCCGGCCTCATGCTCGCCCGTCTCAACGACCCGCGGGCCAGCGTCGACCTCACCACGGGCGTCGCGCCGGCCGCGTACCTGGCCCAGGCCCCGGGGGAGGTGAGGGAGGTGACCTCCAGCGTGTGCCCGCTGCGCGAGGGGTGCGTCCAGGCCGCGCAGTCCGACCGCGTGCGCATCGTGCGGTACCGCGACCCGGGCGACGCCAGGCGCGAGGCGTCGCGCCTGGCGCCCTACGCCTGGCCGTCGGACCACCTCGTGGTGGAGTTCCTCGATCCGGCCACGATGACGCCCGAGGAGTTCCAGTACGTCGAGCAGCTGGTCGACGAGGCCGGGGAGCGTGCGCTGCCCCTGGTGATCGGCCCCCGAGGTCCCGGGCAGGTGTCGCAGGGCGACGACTGACCACCGGTCGACCCTCGCTGTCGGTGGGTCGTGGCAGCGTCCACGACCGTGACCCCGTCCCCGGTGCTGGTGCGCCCCCACCCTCGCGCGTCCGCCGGGCGAGATGGCCGCGGGGCTCCCCTCGCGCTCGACCCGCGGCAGCAGCGCGTGGCCGACCACCGGCGCGGCGCGGGACCCCTGGTGGTGCTGGGGGCGCCGGGGACGGGCAAGACCACGGCGCTCCTGGAGACCGTGGCCGCCCGGGTGGGGCGGGACGGCTGCGAGCCCGCGTCCGTGCTGGTCCTGGCGCCGACCCGCACCGCCGCCGCGTCGTTGCGGGATCGCCTGTCGGCGCGCCTGCCGGGCACCTCGACCGGGGTGGCGGCGCGCACCCCGCACGCGTACGCCTGGTCGCTCCTGCGCCGCGCCGCGGTGGAGGTGGGCGCCGAGGAACCCCGCCTGCTCTCCGGCCCGGAGCAGGACCACCTCATCGCCGACCTGCTGCGCGGGCACGCCGCGGGGGACGCGCCGCCGCCGCCGTGGCCGGCCAGCGTGCCGGCGGCCGCGCGCTCCCTGAGGGCGTTCCGCGCCGAGCTGCGGGACCTGATGATGCGGGCCATGGAGCGCGGCGTCGGGCCCTCCTCGCTGGCACGGCTGGGGGAGGAGCTCGGCCGGCCGGAGTGGGTGGCGGCGGGCGCGGTGCTGCGCGAGTACCGGCAGGTGGTCTCCCTGGCCCACCCGGGGGCCCACGACCCGGCTGCCGTCGTCGTCGACGCGGCCAGGCTGCTCTCCGCGCGGCCGGAGCTGCTCGAGGCGGAGCGGAGCCGGCTGAGCCTGGTGGTCGTGGAGGACCACCACGAGTCGACAGCGGCGAGCGCGGCCCTGCTGGACCTCGTCACCGGGGGCGGGACCGACCTCGTGGTGGTCGGCGACCCGGACGCGACGACGTCCGCCTTCCGCGGGGGAGACCCGTCCTTGCTGGCGGGTGCCGCCGAGCGGCACTCCGCCCCGGACGGCTCCCCGGCGCCGACGGTGGTCCTGGGAACCCGGTGGCGCGCCGGCGCGTCCCTGGCCCGTCCGGTCGGCGCGCTGGTGGAGCGCATCGGCTCCTCGGGCGTCGTGGCGCACCGACGCCCGGAGCCCTCGCCGTCGGTGCCCGACGGCGTCTTCGAGGCCCACGTCCTGCGCTCGACCGGGGCCCAGGGAGCGTTCGTGGCGGCGCTCCTGCGCGCCGAGCACCTGGAGGCGGGCACCGCGTGGGGGTCCATGGCCGTGGTGGTGCGCAGCGCGGGCGCCAGCGGCTCCCTGCGGCGCGCGATGGCGGCTGCGGGGGTGCCCGTGGCGGTCCCGGTGGCGGAGGTCCCCCTGGCGGACGAGGGCGCCGTCCGGCCCCTGCTCGGGGCGCTGCGCCTGAGCCTCGCGGTGGCAGGCGAGAGCGCCGGCCAGCCCACCGGTGCTCAGAGCGCCGAGGACGTGGTGGAGCTGCTCGGCTCCTGGATGGTCGGCGCCGACGCCCTCGCCGTGCGCCGGCTCCGGCAGGGGCTGCTCGCGGCGGAGCGCGCCGCGGGCGGGACGCGACGCTCCGACGAGCTGCTCGTGGCGGGGGTGCTCTCCCCGGAGCTGCTCGCGTCCGCGCCCTCGCGGGCCACCGGTCCCGCGTGGGCGCTGGCCAGGGTCCTCGCTGCCGGCCGCGCGGCCGCGGAGGTGCCGGCGGCGAGCGCGGAGAGCGTGCTGTGGGCCCTGTGGTCGGCGGCCGGCGTGGCGGGCACCTGGCAGGCGAGCGCGCTGCGCGGCGGCCTGCCGGGCGAGCGTGCGGACCGCGACCTCGACGCCGTGACCGCCCTGTTCGACGCCGCCTCGCGCTACGAGGACCGGTTGCCGGGCTCACCGCCAGCCCGCTTCCTGGAGCACCTGCAGTCCCAGGACGTGCCCTCCGACACCCTCGCGGCGCGGCGCGGCGGCGCCGAGGCGGTCGACCTGGTGACGGCCCAGGGCGCCGTCGGTCGCGAGTGGGACGTCGTGGTGGTCCCCGGCCTGGTCGAGGGCGCCTGGCCGGACACCCGCCTGCGCGGCACGCTGCTCGGCGCGCCGGACCTGGCGGACCTCCTCGCCGGGCGCGGTCCGCTCGCGGCGCGCGCCTCGCGCAGCACCGGTCCCGGTCCCGGCCGGGCGCTGGCCGCGAGCGGCCGGGCTGCCGTCGAGGAGGCCGCTGCCGCTCGCCGCCAGGTGCTCGACGACGAGCGGCGCCTGCTGCACGTCGCGATGACCCGTGCCCGCCGGCGCCTGGTGCTGACCGCCGTGGACGACGGGGAGGAGCGCCCCTCGTCCTTCCTCGACGTCGTCGCCCCCCGGGAGGAGCCCGGTGAGCCGCGCCGGACCAGCGAGGTGCCGCGCGCCTCGACGCTGCCGGCGCTCGTCGCCGAGACACGGTCCGTGCTCGCCACCGCGATCGGGCACGTCGACGTCTGCGGGGTGGTCGTCGACGAGGCGCGCCACGCCCGCGCTGCGGAGGCGCTGGGACGGCTGGCGGACGCCGGCGTGCCCGGCGCCGACCCGGAGGACTGGCCCGGGCTGGCGGCCCTGTCCACCGACGAGCCGCTCGCTGGGCCCGACGAGCCGGTGACCGTCTCGCCGTCGGCGGTGGAGACCGCCTCGACCTGCGCATTGCGCTGGCTCCTGGGGACCCGCAGCGGCGGCCGCGAGGCGTCGGTGAGCCAGCGCGTGGGCACGCTCGTGCACCAGATCGCGCAGGAGCTGCCGGACGGCTCGGTGGAGGCCATGACGGTGCGGCTGGAGGAGCTGTGGCCAGGCCTGGGTCTCGGCGACACGTGGGTGGGGGAGCGGGAGCGCGCGCGGGCCGCCACCATGGTCGCCAAGCTCGCCGCCTACGTGGCCGACGCGGCCGCCGCCGGACGCTCGGTCGCCGGTCTCGAGGTGGACGTGCAGGCCCGGCTCGGGCGCGCGCTGGTGCGGGGGCGCCTCGACCGCGTGGAGCGCTCCGCCGACGGGTCGCTGCACGTGGTGGACCTCAAGACCGGTCAGCGCGCACCGTCCGCGGGCGAGGTGGCGCGCCACGCCCAGCTGGGCGTCTACCAGGCGCTCGTCGAGGCCGGCGCCGTCGACGTCGGTGAGGGTGGCGACGCTGAGCCCGACGGGGGCGCGCCCGGTGACGGCGTGCCCGAGGACGAGCCCGGCGTCGCCCGTGACCGAGCGGGGACGAGCTCCGGAGCGGCGCTGGTCCAGCTCGGGACGAGCGTGAGGACCTACTCCGAGCAGCGCCAGGCCCCGCTCTCCGCCGACCCGGAGCCGGGCTGGGCCGCTGCGCTGCTGGAGGAGACCGCCGACGCGATGGCGGCCTCGGTGTTCACCGCCGTCGAGAACGACCAGTGCAGCAGCTGTCCCGTCGCCACCAGCTGCCCGGTGCAGAGCGACCTCGCCGCCGGGGAGGCGCCGTGAGCGACGCCGGGGCAACGGTCACGGCTCGCGGCGGAGGGGCGACCGCGACACCGGCACCGGCACCCACGACCGCGCCGCTCAGCGCCGTGGATATCGCGGCGCTGCTCGGTCAGCCGCCGCCGACCCGCGAGCAGCGCCGCGTCATCGAGGCCCCCATGGCCCCCCTGCTCGTCGTCGCGGGCGCCGGTTCCGGCAAGACCGAGACGATGGCTGCCCGCGTGGTGTGGCTCGTCGCCAACGGGCTGGTCGCCCCGGACCGCGTGCTCGGGCTGACCTTCACCCGCAAGGCCGCCGGCGAGCTCGCCGACCGCGTCCGTGCCCGGCTCGAGGCCCTCGCGGCGGCCGGCATGACGCCGTCGCTCGGAGCGGGCGCCGAGGACCTGGGCGACCCCACGGTCTCGACCTACCACGCGTACGCGGGCGGCGTCGTGGCCGACCACGGCCTGCGGCTCGGTGTCGAGCCGGACGCGACCCTGCTGGGCGAGGCGGCCGCGTACCAGCTGGCGAGCTCCGTGGTCGAGGGCTGGGACGGGCCGCTGGACCTCGACCTGGCGCCGTCCACCGTCACCGAGGCCGTCCTCGAGCTGGCCGGGGAGTGCTCGGAGCACCTCGTGGACCTCGGTGACGTCGACGCCCGCCTCGTCGCGGTGGTCGACCGCCTCGCGGCGCTGCCGGGGAAGGAGTACGCCGACGTCCGTGACGCCTCGCGCTCCCTCGCGGCGCGTCGCTCGCTCCTGCCCCTGGTGCGGCGCTACACCGAGCGCAAGGCCGCCGCCGGGGTGCTGGACTTCGGGGACCAGGTGGCGATCGCCGCGCGGCTGGCGGGTGGGTCGCCCGCGGTCGCGGCGATCGAGCGGGCCCGCTTCTCGGCCGTGCTGCTGGACGAGTACCAGGACACCTCCCACGCGCAGCTGGTGCTGCTGCGAGAGCTGTTCGGCCACGGGCACGCCGTCACCGCCGTGGGGGACCCGCACCAGTCCATCTACGGGTGGCGCGGTGCCAGCGCGGGCAACCTCGCAGAGTTCCCCCGCCACTTCCCCGCCGTGAACCGTCCCGCCGACGCCGACGCCGACGCCGACGCCGACGCCGGTGCCCCGGGGCGTCTGGTGCCCGCGGCGGTGCTGGCGCTCTCGACGTCGTGGCGCAACGACGTCGCCGTCCTCGAGGCCGCCAACGTCGTGGCGGCCCCGCTGCGGGAGTCCTCGCCCGTGCCCGCCCCGCCGCTCGGGGCCAGAGCCGACGCCGGGCGGGGGCGGGTGCGCGCCCGGCTGCTGGAGACCGTCGCCGACGAGGCCGAGGCCGTGGCCGACCTCATGGCGCAGGTGCGGGCCGAGGACGCCGGGGTGCCGGTGCGCCGGCGCCGCACCGCCGCCGTGCTGTGCCGGGCGCGATCGCAGTTCCCCGCCCTCGAGAGCGCGCTGCGGTCCCGAGGCCTGCCGGTGGTGGTCGTCGGTCTCGGGGGCCTGCTCGAGCGCCCAGAGGTCCTCGACGTCCTCTCGACGCTCCAGGTCCTCCACGACCCCTCGCGCGGCGACGCCGCGGTGCGCCTGCTGACCGGTCCGCGGTGGCGCCTCGGAGCCAGGGACCTCGACGTGCTCTCGGCGTGGGCGCGGGTGATCGGCCAGCGGGACCAGCAGGACCAGGGGGGTCATCAGGCCCGGGTGGGAGCCACCGAGCCCGCTGACGTGGTCAGCCTGGTCGCCGCGCTCGACGACCTGCCCTCGCCCGGGTGGGAGGAGAAGGCCGGGCGGGCGCTGTCCTCGGCCGGGCGCGCCCGCCTGGAGCGGGCGGGTGCCTGGCTCGCGGACCTGCGGCGCACGACGTCGCTCCCGCTGCCGGAGCTCCTGGGCGAGGTGGAGCGCGCCCTCGGCCTGGACGTGGAGCTCGCAGCGCGCCCCGGCAGGAGCCCGCAGGACGCCCGCACCCACCTCGACGCCCTGAGCGACGTGGCGGTCGGCTTCGACGCCGACACCGACCGCCCGTCGCTGGGTGCCTTCCTCGCCTGGCTGGACGCCGCCGGGCGCCGCGAGCGCGGTCTGGCGCTCGGCGAGGAGGGCGAGGCCGCCGGCGTCGAGGCCGAGCCGGGGGTGGTGACACTGATGACCTGCCACGGCGCCAAGGGCCTGGAGTTCGACGTGGTCGCCGTCCCCGGCATGGTCGAGGGCACCCTGCCGTCCGCGCCGCGGACCTCGAAGGGGTGGCTCGCGCGCCCGGGTTCCCTGCCCTACGGCCTGCGGGGCGACGCGCCGTCCCTGCCCGACCTCGGGTGGGAGCGGGCGGGCGACGGCCCCGGGGCGCACGCGCTGCTGGGGGACTTCATCACCGCCTCGAAGGACCACGCCGTCGAGGAGGAGCGGCGCCTCGCCTACGTCGCCCTGACCCGCGCCCGCTCCACGCTGCTGCTCACCGGCGCGTGGTGGGGGAGCGCCAAGAAGCCTCGCCAGCCCTCGCGCTTCCTCGTCGAGCTGGTCGGCGCTGGCGCCGTGGAGGGCGGCCCCCTCCCCGAGGCCCCGGACGCGGGGTCCAACCCCCTGGCCGACCAGCGGCGCAGCGCCACCTGGCCGGTGGACCCCCTGGGGGACCGGCGCCCGGACGTGGAGCGGGCCGCCGCGGCGGTCCGCGCCGCGCGGGCCCTGGCAGCGCGCGATCCGGCAGCACGGCGCCGGGAGGAGCCCGCCGTCGCCGACGAGCCGGACCACCCCCGGGACGACGGGGCGGACGTCCCCGGGTGGGACGAGGAGGTGAGCCGTCTCCTCGCTGAGCGCGACGGCGCGGGTGCGGGGCCCGGCCCCTCGGCGGCCGCCGGCGTCCCCGTCGAGCTGCCCGCCCACCTCTCGGCCTCCCGGCTCGTGCAGCTGGCCGCCGACCCTGCCGCGCTGGCGCTCGCGGTCCGTCGTCCGGTGCCGGTGCAGCCCCGGGCGAGCACCCGGCGGGGCACCCGGTTCCACGCGTGGCTCGAGCAGCGGTACTCCTCGCCGGCCCTGCTCGACCTCGACGACGAGCTGCTCGGGGACGCCGAGGACGACGACGCGTCCGCCGACGCCTCGCTCGCCGAGCTGGCCGCCACCTTCGAGGCGTCCGAGTGGGCTGAGCGCACCCCGGTCGCGGTGGAGGTGGACCTGGAGACCCAGCTCGCGGGGCTGGTGGTGCGCTGCCGGGTGGACGCCGTCTTCGCCGCCTCCGGGCCGGATCGGCCCCCCGGCAGCGTGGACGTCGTGGACTGGAAGACCGGGCGTCCGCCCACGGGTGAGCGGGCGCGCGCGGCGGCCGTCCAGCTCGCGGTGTACCGCCTGGCGTGGGCGCGCCGCCACGACGTCCCGCTGGACCGGGTGGGCGCCGCGTTCTTCTACGCCGCGACGGGGGTCACCTCCCGCCCCGCGGACCTGATGGACGAGGCGGCCCTGGAGGCGCTGGTCACCAGCCTCCCGGACGGCTGAGCGCGGCGACCCGCTGAGTCGCCGGCGACCCGGTCAGTCGCCCTTCACGTTCACCAGCTGGTGCAGCGTGTGCCGGACCTCCACGAGGTCTGCGGCGTCGGCCATGACCTGGTCGATGGGCTTGTAGGCGTCGGGGTGCTCGTCGAGGAAGGCCTTCGAGCCGGAGTCCCACTCGATCCCCGCCATCCGCTCGGCCAGGTCGGCCTGGGTGAACCGCTTGCGGGCCTGGGTCCGGGAGAAGCTCCGCCCCGCTCCGTGCGGCGCCGAGCGCAGCGCGACGGGGTTGCCGAGGCCGGTGACGACGTAGGACGCCGCCCCCATCGACCCGGGGATCAGCCCGGGCCTGCCCGCGGACGCGTCGATGGCGCCCTTGCGGGAGAGCCACACCTCCCGCCCGAAGTGCTCCTCCTGGGCGGTGTAGTTGTGGTGGCAGCTGATCTCCTGCGCCCGCTCGACATCCACGCCTGCGAAGCCCGCCAGCGCGTCGACGCTGCGGTCCATCATCTCGGCGCGGTTGAGCCGGGCGAACTCCTGCGCCCAGCGCAGCTGACGGATGTACGCACAGAACTCGTCGGTGCCCTCGACGAGGTAGGCGAGGTCACGGTCCGGCAGGGGTATCCACCACTGCTCGCACAGCGCGGCGGCGACCTTGATGTGGTGGACCGCGATCTTGTTGCCCACGCCCCGCGAGCCGGAGTGCAGGAAGAGCCACACCCGCTCCTCCTCGTCGGCGCTCACCTCGATGAAGTGGTTCCCGGAACCCAGCGACCCCAGCTGCAGCCGCCAGCTGCCCGCGTGCTGCCCGGGGTCGAACGCGGCCTTCTCCGCGAGCGCCTCGAGCTGCGCGACCCGGGCCTGAGAGCTCGCCGTCAGCGAGGCGTTGTACCTCCCGGCGGAGAGCGGCACGGCGTCGGCGATGGCGCGGCGCAGCGGGGCCAGCGATCCGGTCGACCGCAGGTCCGCCGAGGTGAGCTGGGTGCGCACCGCGTCCATGCCGCAGCCGATGTCCACCCCCACCGCCGCCGGGATGACGGCGCGCAGGGTGGGGATCACCGATCCGACGGTGGCGCCCTTGCCGAGGTGGGCGTCCGGCATGAGCGCCACGTGCGGGTGGACGAACGGCATCGAGGCGGTGACCTTCGCCTGGGCGATCGTCGCGTCGTCGGCGATCGACGCCCAGCTGAGCAGGGTCTTGCTGATCTTCTCCACCCCTCCACCCTGCGGGGCGCCGCAACGGCTTTTCGAGGCCATCATCCGTTCAGACGAGCGCGGTGACCAGCGCGTCAGGAGAGGTCGACGACGGGAGGTCGCTGACCTGTCCGTCCCCGAGCTCGACGACGCGCCAGATGCCGTCGTCGCGTCGCACGAGGTCGACGGTGACGAACGGCAGCTCCAGGTGGGCGAGCGCGGCGGCGACAGTCTCCATCGCGAGGAGTGAGACGGCGTCGGGGCCGTCGGCGTGCGGCAGGTCGCCCGGGGTGTCGGGGTGAGCGGTCACCAGGGCGCACCGGCCGGCCACCCACCAGGTACGCACCTCCGCGCTCACGAAGGTCTCGAACCGGCGCAGCACGAACCCGCCGATCGCGGCGCCCTCGCGCAGCTCGACGAAGCGGCGGCCGACGTGCTCGACGCCAGCGGCATCCGCGGCGTCGAGCACGAGGAACGCGTCGTCCCCGTGGTGCTTGAGCGACTTCACGTGGTCGCGCAGCACTGCAGGCCCGGTGCCGAGGTCTCGACCCGCAGCCGCCAGCTCCTCGAGGGAGAACCCCTGCGTCACCACGGTCGCCGGGGTCACAGCCGACAGGACAGCTGCCCAGCCGGGAATCTCGTGGGCGCCGCGGTACTGCTCCGGAGAGGTCCGAAGGCTCACGCCCCGCCCCGTCAGCGCGTGGGCCATCGCCGCGTAGGCGCTGGCGTCGAGCATCCAGCCGCGGTAGACGGCGTCAGCGAGGTCTTGTGGGTCGACGCCCGCCAGGCACGCCGGGCAGACACCGTCGTCGTGGCGGCCGGCGACCAGCGCGTCGTGGTCGACCAGCGCCACGGGGACGCCGGCCGAGCGGGCCGCCACGCCCTCGGGGGCGAAGTGCCCGTCGGCGCGGCGGGGATCCAGCGGGTCGCAGGGGAGCAGGAGGAGCATCGGGGGATCATGCGGGGAGCACGACCTTCGGCGCGAGGGGTTCGCGGCGGCAGGAAAGCACTCGCGGGAGCGCGCCCCACCGCCGACGATGGTGCCCGTGACCGCTCTCACGACCTCGACCGTCCTCCCCGACCCGCCGGTGCTCCGCGACGGTGACGACCTGGTGCTGCGCGCCCACCGCCCCGACGATGCCGAGGAGGTCCACGAGCGCTGCCAGGACCCCGAGACGATCCGCAACACGACGATCCCGCAGCCCTACTCGCGCGAGGACGCCGAGCGGTTCGTCGGGCTGACGGCGACGTGGTGGGCCTCGGGGACGGCGGCGTCGTTCGCCGTCGAGCTCGACGGGCGCTGCGCCGGCAGCGTCGACCTGCGCCTGGAGGGAGGCGGCTGGGCCGAGGTGGGCTATGTGCTGTCGCCCTGGGCCCGGGGCCGCGGGCTGATGACGCGGGCCTTGCGTCTGATGGTGGCCTGGGGCTTCGACGACCTGGGTCTGGCCGGGGTGCGCTGGGAGGCCCGCGTCGGCAACGAGGCCTCCCGACAGGTGGCGGAGAAGTGCGGGTTCGCCGTGGAGGGGACCGTGCGCGGGCTGCTCCTGCACCGGGGCGAGCGCCTCGACGGGTGGATCGGCTCGCTGGTGGCCGGCGACCCGCGCGGTTGACCACGGTCGGACGGGCCCGGCGCCGACGCGTCCAGGGCTGGGCCGGTGCCGGCCGTGTGATGATCGACGCTGCGCACCACCGAGCGAGGGACCACCATGTCGGAGCCAGGCACCGCCCCCTCGACCAGCGGGCCGGCGGCTCCTGCGGCCGACGCCGATGCGGCAGCCCTGCGTCTGCGTCGGCTGCGCGTCTACAACGTGGTCATGGGGTTCCTCCACGCGCTCCAGGCCGCAGCGGTGCTCGTCCTGGCCAACGACTTCACCCTCCCGGTGACGGCCAGCTATCTGGCCGGTCCGCCGGGATCGCCGCCGCAGGAGCCCACGGTGCTCTTCGACAGCCCCATCGCCTGGGGCGTCGCGGGGTTCCTCGCCCTGTCCGCGATCGCGCACTGGGTGGTGGCGAGCCCCTGGTACTTCCCGCGGTACTGCGCCGACCTGCTGCGGGGACGGAACATCGCGCGCTGGGTGGAGTACTCGATCAGCTCGTCGATCATGATCGTGCTCATCGCCCAGATCACCGGCATCTCGGACGCGGCGGCCCTGCTGAGCATCTTCGGGGTCAACGCCTCGATGATCCTGTTCGGCTGGCTGCAGGAGGTCTACGAGCGCCCCGGCAGCGGCGGATGGCTGCCGTTCATCTTCGGCTGCATCGCCGGCGTCGTGCCGTGGATCGCCGTCGTGCTCTACGTGCTGGCTCCGGGCAACCCGTCGTCCGCGAGCCCGCCCGGGTTCGTGTACGGGATCATCGTCTCGCTGTTCGTCTTCTTCAACGTCTTCGCCGTCAACCAGCTCCTGCAGTACAAGCGGGTAGGGGAATGGCGGGACTACCTGTACGGGGAGAAGGCCTACGTCCTGCTCAGCCTGGTGGCGAAGTCGCTGCTGGCGTGGCAGGTCTTCGCCAGCACCCTGGCGCCGACGGGCTGACGAGCGCCGCCGCACAGGGCCGTCGGTATGGCGGGCTACCGTCCCGCCGTGGACATGCGGGTCGCGGCCTACGCGGTGATCGTCGAGCACGTCAGCAGCGGACCGGGGTCGGACCAGGTCGCGGGGCCGCGGATGCTCCTGGCCCACTGGAACGAGGGCGGTCACACCGGGTGGACGCTGCCCGGCGGTGGCATCGACCCCGGCGAGGACCCCGCCGACGCCGCGGTGCGCGAGGTGATGGAGGAGACCGGCTACGACGCCGAGCTCGACGCTCTGCTGGGTCTGGACTCCGTCGTCGTCCCGCCCGAGCGGCGCATCGCCGCAGGGAGGGGGCCGCTGCACGCGCTGCGGATCGTCTACCGCGCCCACGTCACCGGCGGACAGATCCGCGACGAGGTGGGTGGCACCACCGACACCGCGCGCTGGTTCGCCCTGGACGAGGTGGACGCGCTGGGGAAGGTCTCGCTCGTGGACGTCTCCCGGCGCATGGCCGGGATGATCGACTGACGTGGGCGGCGCGGGCTCCGAGACGTGTGCCGCCGAGGATCCCCTCGTGCGACAGGCCACCCGCCGGGACGCACCACCTGGCGTGGTGGAGCGGCGACCCGGTCGCCCTCGTCGCCCTGGTGCCCACCGACAGCCGTGGCTCGACGCACGGCCAGCTCACCTCCATGTGGATCGCCCCCGAGCACCGCGGGACCGGTCTCGGTGAGCGGCTGGTGTCGGCGTCGTGCGAGCAGGGCCGCGTCCGTGGTGTCCGAGTGGTGACGCTCTGGGTGGTCGACGGCAACGAGGCGGCCGAGCGGCTCTACGAGCGGTGCGGCTTCGTGCTCACCGGTCGCCGGCAGCCCGTGCGCGAGGACGAGCCCGGCCGGGCCGAGCAGGAGATGCGGAGGATCATCGTCGGGAGCGGCGAGACCCGCGGGCGCGGGCGCGGCGACCCGGCCGGCAGGTGAACGTCAGCCCGTGGCCGCGGCGTTGATGGCGTCGACGGTGGCGTGAGGGTCGGCGACCTCGACCACCAGCCGGTCGTAGCGCTCGTCCGCCAGCTCGATGACGATGGGACGTCCCCAGGCCGTGACGTCCCAGAAGTGGCGCTCGCCGTCGCGGTAGAACGTGCCGATCGTCGCGACCCGACCGAGGCCCAGACCGGGCGACCGCAGGCCCTTGGGCTCGGCGACGACACCGGGATCCACCGTCGCACCCCGCACGTGGTCCCACGGCACGGTGATGCGGCGCTTGAAGCCCCACAGCTGGTGCAGGCCCTCCAGCCGGACGGTCATCGTCGCCTGGTCGATCATCACGCGTGCCATCAGGTGCTCCTCCCAGAGCTGGTCGGTCGTGGGGTGTCGGTGCGGGCCAGCCCGGCGCGGTCCAGCAGGCGTGCCCCCAGGACGCCAGCGCGCCCACCGGCGAGGTCGTCGATGCCCTCGCAGGCAGCGGCGAGGAGCTCTCTCACCTCGGTGTCTCGGGGCGCCAGCTCGAGGGCTGCGACGAGCGCGAGGTCCAGGGCGTCGTCGTCGGTGCGGCGATTCGTCAC
>JARICT010000152.1 GCA_029257185.1 Quadrisphaera sp. | reverse complement strand
GTGGGAGAGCAGGTCACTGCCGGACACCCACACCACAGCACCACCGCACCACGCAGGGCCCGTCCCGCGTCCCCGCCCCCGGGCGAGCACGCGGAACGGGCCCTCACTCATCCCCCCACCCACCAGGGCCCCTCCGGGGTGCCTGCGCGGACGTCGCACGGCCCGGCCCTGCGCCCGCGGGTCCGGTCCTCGTCGGCGTGCAAGGCCCGGTGCGGGGGGACGAGCCCTACGATGGGGGTGACGGACGCAGCCGTGCACGCGGCCCCCGTCCCGTCCGACACGTCGTCAGCGTCGCAGCAGTCCGCTCCGAGGGGATCCCATGGCACCCGTGCTCGACAAGGTCCTGCGTATCGGTGAGGGCCGCACGCTGCGGCGCCTCACCGCCATCGCGCAGCAGATCAACGTCCTCGAGGACGAGTTCCTCGCCCTGTCCGACGGTGAGCTCCGCGAGGAGACCGACAGGTTCCGGGCCCGCTACGACGGGGGCAGGGGCGAGACGCTCGACCAGCTCCTGCCAGAGGCGTTCGCGGCGGTGCGGGAGGCGGCGCGGCGCACGCTGGGGCAACGCCACTTCGACGTCCAGCTGATGGGAGGAGCGGCGCTCCACCTCGGGAACATCGCCGAGATGAAGACCGGCGAGGGCAAGACGCTCGTCGCCACGGCCCCGGCCTACCTCAACGCGCTGACCGGCGGCAGCGTCCACGTCATCACCGTCAACGACTACCTGGCGCAGTATCAGAGCGACCTCATGGGACGGGTGTTCCGCCACCTCGGCATGTCCAGCTCCTGCATCCTCGACGGGATGTCCCCCGACGAGCGGCGCACCCAGTACGCCGCGGACGTCACGTACGGGACCAACACCCAGTTCGGCTTCGACTACCTGCGGGACAACATGGCGCAGAGCTCCGCCGACCTGGTGCAGCGTGGCCACCACTTCGCGATCGTCGACGAGGTGGACTCGATCCTCGTCGACGAGGCGCGGACCCCGCTGATCATCTCCGGACCGGCCGGCGGGGACGCGTCGAAGTGGTACTCGGAGTTCTCTCGGATCGCCAAGCGACTCGTCCGCGAGCGTGACTACGAGGTCGACGAGAAGAAGCGCACCGTCGGGGTCCTCGAGACGGGGATCACGGCGGTCGAGGACCACCTCGGGATCGACAACCTCTACGACTCGGTGAACACGCCGTACGTCGGGTACCTGAACAACGCCGTGAAGGCCAAGGAGCTCTTCAAGCGCGACAAGGACTACGTCGTCATGGACGGCGAGGTCCTCATCGTCGACGAGCACACCGGACGGATCCTCGCCGGCCGCCGGTACAACGAGGGCATGCACCAGGCGATCGAGGCGAAGGAGCGGGTCGCCATCAAGGCGGAGAACCAGACGCTCGCCACCATCACGCTGCAGAACTACTTCCGCCTCTACGAGAAGCTGTCGGGGATGACCGGGACGGCGCAGACGGAGGCGGCGGAGTTCAACTCCACCTACAAGCTCGGCGTCGTCGTGATCCCGACGAACCGCCCGATGGCCCGCATCGACCAGCCGGACCTGGTCTACAAGACCGAGGTCTCCAAGTTCGAGGCGGTCGTCGACGACATCGTGGAGCGGCACGGGACCGGCCAGCCGGTGCTCGTGGGCACGACCTCGGTGGAGAAGAGCGAGTACCTGGCGCAGCAGCTGCGCTCGCGCGGTGTCCAGCACGAGGTGCTGAACGCCAAGCAGCACGCCCGTGAGGCGGCCATCGTCGCGATGGCGGGCCGTCGTGGGTCGGTGACCGTGGCGACGAACATGGCTGGCCGCGGGACCGACATCATGCTGGGGGGGAACGCCGAGTTCCTCGCCGTCGCCGAGATGAACGAGCGTGGCCTGGATCCCGGGGACGACGAGGAGGCGTACGACGCGCAGTGGCCGGGCGCGATCGAGCGTGCCCACGAAGCGGTGGCCTCCGGCCACGACGAGGTGCGTGACCTCGGCGGGCTCTACGTCCTGGGCACCGAGCGGCACGAGTCCCGTCGCATCGACAACCAGCTGCGCGGTCGTTCGGGGAGGCAGGGGGACCCGGGAGAGTCCCGCTTCTACCTCTCGATGACCGACGACCTCATGCGGCTGTTCAACTCCGGGGCCGCGGAGATGCTCCTGTCGAAGGCCGGCATCCCGGACGACGTGCCCCTGGAGTCCAAGATGGTCTCGCGTGCCATCGCCAGCGCTCAGAGCCAGGTGGAGTCCCGCAACGTCGAGATCCGCAAGAACGTCCTGAAGTACGACGACGTGCTCAACCGGCAGCGCACCGTCATCTACGCGCAGCGCCGGCGCGTGCTGGAAGGTGAGGACCTGCACGAGCAGGTGGGTCACTTCCTCGAGGACACGGTGCGGTCCTACGTGACCTCCGCGACGTCGGACGGTTTCGCCGGCGAGTGGGACCTCGACCAGCTGTGGACGGCGCTGCGCAGCCTCTACCCGATCTCGATCACCGTCGAGGAGGTCGAGGAGGAGCACGGCGGGCGCACCGCCCTGTCCACGGAGCTCATCGCCACCGAGGTGGTCTCCGACGCCCGGACCCAGCTGGCGGCGCGCGAGGCGGCGCTGGGGGCGAGCGCCGTGCGAGAGCTCGAGCGGCGCGTGGTCCTGTCGGTCCTGGATCGCAAGTGGCGCGAGCACCTCTACGAGATGGACTACCTCCAGGAGGGCATCTCGCTCCGCGCCATGGCGCAGCGTGACCCGCTCGTGGAGTACCAGCGCGAGGGGTACCTGCTGTGGCAGGCGATGCTGGAGGCCATCAAGGAGGAGTCCGTCGGGTACGTGTTCCACCTGGAGGTCCAGACGGCGCCCCCGGTCCAGGTGCAGGACACGGCGGCGCCCCTCACCGGTCAGGCCCCACCATCGGTGCCCGAGTGGAGCCGCCCCCGTCCGTCGGGTGCTTCGTCAGCCGATGCGGATGTCGACGCCGATGCCGTCCTCGTGGCTCCCGGGCTCGACGTCCCGGCTCAGGACGACGCGCAGCTGAGCTACAGCGCTCCCACCGCGGACGGTGACGTCGAGGTGACCGGGCGCCCGGTGAGCGGCAGCGGTGACGGAGCCGGCAGCGGCAACCGCCGCGCCCGTCGGGCCGCCGAGCGCGGCGGCCGCTGAACCGCAGCCCCTCAGCGGAGCTCGAGCGCGGTGACCCGCCAGCGTCCGTCCCAGCCCTCCAGGCGCAGGGCCAGCGCCTTGACCCGGGGACCCACCACGACCACGGTCGCGACCTCCACCACGTTGTCGCTCGGGGCGCAGCAGGTCATGCCGCGCACGGCCGTGCGCGGCACCGGCGAGCCGGGCCGGCGCCGGGCCGATGCTGCCGCCGAGCGTGCCGACACCTGGGCGTAGACGTCAGGCGCCATCCAGCGCAGCAGCTGCGAGGCGGGGCGCGCACCGGTCAGCACCTCGAGGGTGGCGGCGGCGATGGTGCGTGCCACCGCCGAGGCCTCGGGGAGGTCGCCCGCCGGTGTGGCCCGGGGGCCGTCGTCGTCCGCCTCGAGCGGTGGGCCCACGAGCTCGAGGTGGTGAGGCTCGCGGACGCGCGAGCGCGCGCTGACCAGCAGGTGCCCCGGCCCGCCGGAGCGCGGGAACCGTCCCGACGCCGGCAGCGGGAGGACGTCCTGGGCGACCCCGCCGTGGCGTGGCCGCACCGGGCTCGGCGTCGCGGGCCAGGGCTCGCTGACGGGTACCGGCCAGGCGCGCAGCTCGGCCGCGGCGACGCTCACGACGCGCTCCCCGCGGGGACGTGCAGGACCTGACCGGGGAGGAGGAGGTCGGGGTCGTCACCGACGGTCGCACGGTTCGCCGACCACCACTGCGGCCACTGGTCCGCGATCGTCGCGGGTGACGACCCGTGGGGCAGGTGTGCGGCGGCGATGTCCCAGAGCGTGTCCCCGACGGTCACGACCACAGCAGCCTGCTCCTGCTCCTGCTGTGGGCCGGTGCGTGCGGGCGGTCCCGGGTCCCGGGCGGCGGACCCGCTGCCCGCGAGGGGACGGTCTGCCGTGACGGGCGGGAAGGGGGACTCACGCGCGTCGGAGCCGTGGCCGGCCGCCGGCCAGGCGAGCGCCAGCGGAGCCGCGGCGACGGGGAGGGCGGGGGCCGCCGATGCTGCGGAGGCCCCGACGCCGGTGAGCACGCTCACGCTGACGGCGCTGGCTGCGAGGCGACGGACCAGGGCGGGAGCGAGCGACGCCTCGAGCGCGGCGCACCGGTGGCTCCGTGGACGGGTGCGGGCTCGCGCAGCCAGCACCACGGACGCCGTGATGCTCACCGGTACCCACGCCAGGACGAGGAGGGCTCCCGCTGCGGCGAGGCCGCCGAGGAGCGCGTCGAGCGGCGGCGCGGCTGTGGCGGAGGCGCCCGGCAGCAGCCCTCGAGCCAGCGCTGAGGGAGGCGCGGCGGGCCACCGGGCGACCAGCGCCGCCGCGGCTACGGCGCTCGCGGCGGCTGCCGCGAGCAGCAGCGTGCCCGCGGCCGCGCGTCGTGCACCCGACCGGCTGACGCGTGAGTCGTCATCCATGGCACTCAACCTCTCTTGATGCCGTTTGATGCCGTTTGGCCTCGATGAGAGTCAACCAGGGCCCAAGAGGTCCAACCACCAAGGACAGCGCGCCGACGAGGCGTCGCGCCCCCGCAAGCAAGCACGCTCAGTCGACCGATCGCTCACATACGGTGATGCTCATGCGGTGGGAGGCGCTCTTCGACGACCTCGAGGGCCAGATGAGCAGTGCGGAAGCCGCGGACACGGCCGCCGAGGTCGCCGCCATGGCGAGGGCAGAGTTCGCCCGGACGGGCCTGACAGATCGGCTCCGAGGGCAGGTCGGTAGCCCGGTGTCACTCCGTCTGCGCGACGGCCGGTGGCTGCGCGGTGCCGTCGTCACCGCGGCTCCCCGGTGGCTGCTGCTCGACACCGCAGCCGAGGCAGGGGGTGGCCGACCGCACGCGCCAGCCCGCGCTCCCGGCCGCCTGCTCCTCCCCCTGGACGCCGTCGAGCGATTCCAGGACCTGGGCTCCGCTCAGGGCGCCCCGGCGGGTGAGGTGGAGCGACGGCTGGGCTGGGGAGGTGCCCTGCGCGCGCTCGTCAGGGACCGCGCCGTCGTGACCGTCCTGCTCGCCACGGGGGACCTCGCGGGGACCCTGGACCGGGTGGGGGCCGACCACGTCGACGTAGCGGTGCACCCCCTCGACGCGCCCCGTCGCCGCTCCGCGGTCACCGAGGTCGCGTCCCTGCCCTTCCCCGCTGTGCTGGGGCTCCGAGCGGAGGGGTGAGGCTCGGTCAGGCGTCGAGGCTGTGGTCGGACGGGCCGGGCTGGCTCTCCACGGGGCGTGAGGCCACCATCGCCCGGGTCTGCTCGTACTTGCCGGCGATGTAGTCCTCGAGCACCGCGGACTCCACGCGCCACTGCCCGCGGCCACCGACCTTGATGGCGGGGAGCTCGCCGGAGTGCACCAGGGCGTACGCCTGGGAGGCCGAGATGGCCAGGACCTCGGCGACGTCCGCGAGCGGGAGGAACCGGGCTGCCACGCCGCAGAGTCTGGCACGCGCGCGGTCGCACCACCGCGAGCGTCCACACGCCCGAGCGTGCGCTGCGTCGCGGCGCGGGACGCAGCGTCGCAGCCGCACCCACGAGGTCCCCCCATGATCACCCGCTCGGACCAGCGATCGTGCCCGGGAGGTGCCGGCGGCGCTGCCGGTGCGCCACCGTGCGGCGGTGACCCCGTCCGAGCGCAGCGCCGCTCCCCGCCTCGAGGCCCCCACCTGGCGCGACCCGCGCCTGGTGATCGGTGTCCTGCTCGTGCTCGGCGCGGTCGTGGCCGGCGGCCGCTGGGCCGCCGCCGCGTCGACCACCGTGCCGGTGTGGTCGGCGCGAGCCACCCTCGCCGCCGGGGACGACGTGGCGGCCGGCGGTCTCGTCGCGGTCCAGGTGCGGCTGGAGGACACGGGCGAGCGCTACCTGTCCGCGGACGCACCACCACCAGCCGGGTCGGTGGCCCTGCGCACCGTCGGCACGGGGGAGCTGGTGCCGGCCAGCGCTGTCGGTGACTCCTCCCGGCTCCTGGTCACCCCCCTGGGCCTCCCCGTGGAGGAGGCGCTGCCGACCGGGATGGTCAAGGGCTCCCGCGTCGACGTGTGGCTGACCCCGGCCGGGCCGCCGGTGGGCGCCGCCGCTCCCGACGGGGCCCCTGCTCCCGCCGCGCCCGACCTCCTCGCCCGCGGCGTGGAGGTCTCGGAGGTGAGCGCAGCGGACGGTGCCTTCGCCGCGTCCTCGGGCCGCACCGTCTCCGTGCTGCTCGACGACGACGAGATCTCCCGGGCGCTCGCGGCCAGGGCCGCGGGGACCGACGTGGCCGTGCTCCTGGTGCCCGGCACCACGCCGCCGCGCTCGTGAGCCCGCCGACGCCCCTGCTCGTCGCGGTGAGCGGCCCCGCGGAGGCCGCGCTGGTCACCGCGCTCGACGGGGCGCCCGACCTCAGCGTGGTGCGCCGGTGCGCCGACCTCGTCGAGCTGCTCGCCGCCTCCGCCGCCGGGCACGGGCGCGTGGCCCTGGTCTCCGGTGACCTCCACCGCTTCGACGCCGTCGCGGTCGCCTCCCTCCACGACGCCGGCACGGCCGTCGTGGGGGTGCGCTCGCCGTCGACCGAGGACGCCCGCCTCAGCGCCCTCGGCGTCGACGCCCTGCTGGACCCCGACGCGGCCCCGGCGACCCTGGCCGCGACGATCTCTGCCGCGCTCGCCGCGCACGCAGGTCGTCGCGCGACGCAGCGACCCGCCGCGGCGCCTCCCACCGCTCGGGTCCTGCCCGGAGCGGTGGGCCGCGACGTCAGCGCCGCCCAACCCCGGGACGCCCAGCCCCGGGACGCCCAGCCCCGAGATGCCCAGCCCCGAGATGCCCAGCCCCCGGACGGTGGGCCACCGGGCACCGGCTGGACCCCCAGCGGGGCGGCAGCGGTCCTCGGGGACCACCACGCCGGCTCCCGGTCCGCCGCGCCGCCGCCGGCACGGGCCCGGGTCCTGGCGGTCTGGGGGTGCCCCGGCGCTCCCGGACGGACGATGGTCGCCACGTCGCTGGCCAGCGCCCTGGCAGGGCGGGGGCACGCCACGCTGCTGGTCGACGCCGACACCACGGCCGCGAGCGTGGCGCTCGCGCTCGGGCTGCTCGACGAGAGCGCCGGGCTCGCCGCCGCGTGCCGCTCGGCCGCGGAGGGTCGGCTCGACGCCGACCGCCTCCGCGCCCTCGCCCCCACCACCGCGCCGGGCCTGAGGGTCCTCACCGGCCTCCCGCGGTCCTCGCGGTGGCCGGAGGTCGGCGAGACCCCGCTGACCACGGTGCTCGACGTGGCGCGCCACGACCACGCCTTCGTCGTCGTGGACTGCGCCTCGAGCGTGGAGGAGGACGAGGAGCTCTCCTACGACACGCGCGCGCCCCTCCGCAACGCCGCCTCGGTGACCACGCTCCGCAACGCCGACGAGGTCCTGGTGGTCGGGGCGGCAGACCCGGTCGGCCTGCAGCGCCTGGTCCGGGCGCTCGCGGACCTGGAGGACGTGGCCCCGGGCGTCCCCGCGAGCGTCGTGGTCACCCAGGTCCGTGCCTCCTCCGTCGGACCGTCCCCGCGACGGCAGGTGGTGCAGACCCTGGCCCGCTACGCCGGGGTGTCCGATCCCTGCCTCCTGCCCGACGACCGCGGCGCCTTCGACGCCGCGCTGCTCGCGGGCCGGTCGGTCGTCGAGGCCGGAGGGTCGTCCGCGCTGCGGCGAGGGCTGCTCGACCTGGCGGCAGCGCTCGACCAGCAGCCCACCGGCCGCCCGCGGGGGAGCGCGCGTGGGAGAGACTGACCGCCGTGAGCGCAGACCCGGGGTCACCGGCCCACCAGGAGGCCGCCGTGCGCGTCTACGTGCCGCTGACGCTCAGCAGCGCCGCCGCAGCGCTGCGGACCGGCTGGGTACCCGCGGGAACGGTGCACGCGGTGACGCCGGCGCTGCGCGAGCGCTACGGCACCGAGGAGACCGAGGAGCTCGAGCTCGCAGCCCTCACCGACGCCGCGCAGACCAGCCTGGTCGCCCTGGCCGCCGAGCGGGCCTCGCGCGGCGCTGACGGCCGCGCCGGAACGCTCGGGACCCTCGCGCGCCGGGTGGTGCTGGCCGCGGACGCAGCCGTGCTGCCCGCTCCCGCCGAGGGCTGGGACGAGGGGGACGAGGGGGACGAGGGGCCGGTGCCCGGCCGGCCGACGGGTCTCTCCGCCGTGGTCCTGGCGGCCGACCTGCCGTGGCGCTCCGTCGTGAGCGCTCACGTCGACGAGGAGGAGTCCGAGCCGGACGTCGCGGCGGCCGTCGCGGCCCTCGGGCCGGCCGGCAGCGACGTCCGTGCTGCCTCGGGCACGTCACGGGACGAGCGGCTCGGGGCGGTGGAGGACGCCGAGGCCTGCGACCTGCTCTGGTACGCCACCTCGGAGCTGCCGGGGCTGCTGGAGGACCTCGCGGGGCGCTGACACGGCGGCGCGGCACGGTCGGGTCGCCGTCAGCTGGCGGCGAGCGGGTCAATCGCGGAGCCGCGCGGCCGCGAGCTCCTCGAGCTGGTCCAGCGCCTCGAGCAGCGGGCCGCTGGCGGTGCGCTCCACCCGGGCCCCGACGAGGGGGACCGTGGCGTGGATCTCGCCGTGGAGCACCTGGACGGCGCCGCCGGCCCCGTCGGGGCGCAGCGTCATCGTCGCCCGGGCCCTCACCGGGGCCCCGGGGAGCTCGAGGTCGAGGCTGCCCTCGCGGGACCCGTCGACCGCGGGCGCCGCCCAGCGGTCGCTCTCACGGACCTTCAGGTTCCGCCCGAGGAGGCGCCGCGCCGGCTCGGGGACGTGCTCGGCCGGCAGGTGGCGCGATGACACCACGGAGAAGGCCCCGGAAGCGTGACCGGTGACGTCCACGTGCCACTCCAGCGCTCCCGAGGCGGCGCACACCTCGGCGATGAAGTCCGGGTCGGCGAGCAGGGCGGCGACGGCGGCCGGGGTGCCGGGGTAGCGCAGGACCTTCTCGAGATGCACCCCGGCGACGATAGCGGCGACCGCGCGGACGGGCCCGTGCGGGACGAGCCCCACGGCGCCAGCAGCCCGGTCCTAGGCTGGGGACGTGCCCACGCTGACCGCCATGGTGAGTCGACTCGGCATGAGCAGACCGGCCGACGTGGAATGGCTGCACCTGCTCATCGGTGACTGGCAGATGCTCTCCGACCTCTCGTTCGCGGACCTGGTGCTCTGGGTCCCCGACGGAGAGGGCTGCTTCGTCGCCGTCGCCCAGGCCCGGCCCTCGACGGGAGCGACCGTCCACGACGAGGACATCGTCGGCAGCCGTCTCGCGCCCGGCCAGCGCCCGCAGGTCGAGCTCGCGTGGACCGCGGGCCGCATCTGCCGTGAGTCGGACCCGGACTGGCTGGACGGCGTGCCGGTGAGGGAGGAGACGATCCCGGTGCGCCGCGCCGGGCGCACCATCGCCGTGCTCTCGCGGGACTCGTCCCTGAGCGTCCCCCGCACGCCCTCGCGCCTGGAGCTGACGTACCTGCAGTGCGCCGACGCGCTGGCACGCATGATCGCCGAGGGGGCCTTCCCCACCATCGGCGCCGGGACGGGGCAGCGCCGGGGAGCGCCCAGGGTGGGTGACGGCCTCGTGCGCCTGGACGTGGAGGGCGTGGTGCTCTACGCGTCCCCGAACGCGCGCTCGGACTTCCGCAGGCTGGGCTCCACCGGCGAGCTGGTGGGGCAGTACCTGGCCGAGGTCACCGCGGGGCTCCTGGACTCCGGCGACACGGTGGACGAGTCGCTCCCGCTGGTGCTCATGGGCCGTGCGCCGTGGCGCTGCGACGTGGAGTCCCGCGGGGCGTCGCTGTCCCTGCGAGCGGTTCCCCTGACCGAGGGCGGGCGCCGCACCGGAGCGCTGGTGCTCTGCCGTGACGTCACCGAGGTGCGGCGCCGCGAGCAGGAGCTCATGACGAAGGACGCGACGATCCGCGAGATCCACCACCGCGTCAAGAACAACCTGCAGACCGTCTCCGCGCTCCTGCGCCTCCAGGCGCGCCGCATCGAGAACGTCGAGGCGAAGAACGCCCTCGGAGAGGCGATGCGGAGGGTGTCGACGATCGCCCTCGTCCACGAGACCCTCACGCGGGGGCTGGACGAGACGGTCGACTTCGACGAGGTGATGGGTCGCGGTCTGATGCTGGTCGGCGACCTGGCCTCGCGGGGTGGCTCGGCGACCGTGGTCCGCGAGGGATCGTTCGGCACCGTCCAGGCCGACGACGCGACGGCGCTCGCCCTGGTGACCACCGAGCTCGTCACCAACGCCGTGGAGCACGGGCTGCAGGGCGCGGGCGGCTCGGTGGTGGTGGGAGCGGAGCGTCAGCCCGACGGGGGTCTCGTGGTGACCGTCAGCGACGACGGACGGGGGCTCCCGAGCCGGTTCGACCCCCGCAGCGGCCTCGGGCTCAGGATCGTGCAGTCGCTCGTCGAGGGGGAGCTGCGGGGGCGGATCACCTGGGAGAGACCGACCGACGGCGGGACGCGCGTGGTGGTCCAGGCACGGCTCAGGGCGACGCCGGAGTCAGCGGGGCGTGGCCCCGAGCACTCCGACGTCGCCCCAGGGCGATGACGGTGTCAGCCGGCGCGGCGCGCCCGGGCGGTGCGACGCTTGAGGGCGCGGCGCTCGTCCTCGGACAGGCCTCCCCAGACCCCGGAGTCCTGGCCGTTCTCGAGCGCCCACTTCAGGCAGGTGTCGACCACGGGGCAGCGGCGGCAGACCGCTTTCGCCTCTTCGATCTGGAGGAGGGCCGGGCCGGTGTTCCCGATGGGGAAGAACAGCTCCGGGTCCTCGTCCAGGCAAGAGGCCTCGTGGCGCCAGTCCATTGATGGTGCTCCTCGTCGTCACAGCAGGGTGCCGGGGCGGCTCGTGAACAACATCACGATGTGGGCCGACGCCGGGCCAGGCGCGGCTGCGCCTCAGTGAGGCAAGCGTGGCAGACCGATGGCGAGAGCACAAGGGTGGCGCGGCATTATCCACGGACTTCTCAGCGAGGTGAACCACCCCGTGTAGTCATCTACTCACCCTGCGTGGTAACAGGGGGGTGGACCGGCCGGAGAGGACCCCGATCGGCCGCCGCGGACCTGCTCCGGCTCCTCGGCCACCGGAGCGGGCGACGCCCCCGGTAGCGTCACGGCAGTGACGACAGCGCCCGAGCCAGCACCGGGGCGAGCGCCGCTCCCCCTCATCATCGGGGTGGCCCTCACCCTGCTCGAGGCGGTGGCCCTGCTCGTGGTGGCGACGGTGTACCTGGTCGCGCTCGTGCGCACGGGCACCGTGGACCTCGTCTTCTCCCTCCTCACCGTCGTGCTCGCCCTGGGGCTCTCGGCGGGGCTGGCCCTCTGCGCGCGTGCCCTGTGGCGCGGTGCGCGCTGGGGGAGGGGACCGGTCATCACCTGGCAGCTGCTGCAGGTCCCGCTGCTGCAGCCGGCGCTCGGCGGGCCGTTCACCGCCGGGGCGGTCGTCGGCCTCACGGCGGCCGTCGTGGTCGTCGTCACGCTCCTCATGCCGAGCTCACGGATGGTCACCAGCGGGGACGAGGCTCCACCGCTCGTCTGAGCCCGCGCCCGACGCGCAGCCCCGGACGGCTCAGACGGTGGCTGCCAACCCGCTGAGCGCGTCCCCGTCGAGCCGCCAGGTGCTCCAGCCCTCGTGGTCCCTGGCGCCCACGGCGCGGTAGACGCCCTGGGCGTCGGTGTTCCAGTCCAGGACCGACCACTCGAGCCGCCGGTACCCCGAGTCCACGCACTCCCGCGCCAGCGTGGCGAGCAGCCGTCGCCCCAGGCCGGAACCCCTGGCCGCCGGGCGCACGTACAGGTCCTCGAGCCAGATGCCGTGGCGACCCGTCCACGTCGAGTACGTCCGGAACCACAGCGCCATGCCGACCACGCGCCACGCGGGGGCGTCCGCTCCGTCTCGGGTGTCCACGTCCCCGTGGTCCGCGCCGTGCGCCGTCTCTGCGTCGTCCCGGACCTCGGCGACGGCAGCGAAGACCGCCGGCGGCTCCGGCTCGGCGGCGCCGCCCGGTGCCGGAGCCCCGAAGAGCGCGCGAGCCAGGTCGTCGGCGGTCGCCTCCACGAGCTCCGACGATCGCTCGTAGTCGGCCAGCTCGCAGATCATCTCGTGCATCGCCGCGACGTCGGACCGCTCGGCCCGGCGCACCCGGCTCGTCGCGGCAGGGGGGTGATCCATCGCTGGAGACTAGGCGGGCCCTGCGCGCCCCTGCGCCCCGGGCGCCCGTCCGGGCCGCGCCAGCTGGACGGTGCTCGTGCGCCCGGCCACCAGCATCACGGCCCGCCCCGGCGGCCCCGGGGGTGGCGGCGGCAGCCGCACGCCGCCGACGTCACCGGCGCCGGGGGCCACCGGGTGCAGGAGCAGCGCACGGCGGCCGCGGCGCATCGCGGGCAGCAGGCCCCGGTAGGAGGCGACCACGTCGTCCGGCGTCCCGGCCGCGACGAGCGCCAGGGGGCCTAGCCCACCGTCCAGCGCGGCGCAGAGCACGTCCTCGACGGGACTGGCCACCACGCGCTCGACGTCGTCGACGAGCACCACCGCTGCGCTCCCGGCCTCCGCGTCCGGCGGCGACCCGGCGCCTGGCAGGGCCGCGAGCGTCTCGCGGAGACCGGCGGCGTCGTCCGGGGTCACGGCGGCGAGCCCGGACTCCCTGGCCCAGGCCCGCAGCGGCGAGCGGGCCGGCGCCACCACCAGCACGTCGCGCCCGCGGCTGAGCGCGGCGGCGCCCGCCGTCAGCAGCGCGCTCGTCCGTCCCGATCCCGGCGCCCCCGCCACCAGCCAGGCGTCGCCGGCGTCCAGCCCGATCGTGACGACGCCCGCCTCGCGCCCGCCGAGCCCGACGGGCACGCTCTCGTCGGCGGGCTCGGGCGCGCCCGCCGCGGGCGAGCCGGGAGGCACCGCTGCCCGGTCGACGCGCTCCAGGAGGTCGGGGAGCTCCACGCGCGACGCCAGCTCCGGCACGCGCGGCGGCCGGATCCCGCGGTGGCCGGCTGCGACGGCGTGGGTGGCGAGCAGCGACCGATCGTCGCCCGCCCGCTCCGGCCCGGCCAGCACGGCGACCTGACCCACGACGGTCCCGGGGCCCGCGCCGACGACCAGCACGCGCCCGGGCGGCATGTGCGCGGGGACCTCGCGGGACGGGACGCCGGCCAGCACGTGGTCGGTGGGGTCCGCCGCCGCCAGCAGCCACCGCCGCGCCACCACCGGCCCCCAGCGCCCGCCGAGGAGCTGCCGGTTCCCGGCGAGGACCACCACCACCCCCACCGCAGGTCCGTCGGTGAGCAACCGGTGGAGGAGGTCCCCGACGTCGTCGCCCGGCGCCGCGAGCACCGCGTCCCGGGGGTCGACCAGGCGCTCGGCGTCGTCGACCAGCAGCAGCGTCAGCGGCTCGGGCGCCACCGAGCCGCCCGGCGGCGGTGCGGCCGGCGCGGTGACGGACCCTGCCGCTGAGCGCTGGCGGCGCTCGACGAGGTCGCGCAGGTGGTGCAGCAGGCGGAGCAGGCGCTCGTGGTCGTGAGGGTCGACCACGACGCCCACGCACCCGAGGTGCTCGACGCCCACCAGCGGCGGGCTGGCGCGGGCCACCACGTGCACGTGGCGCCCGTCCGCCGCGCCGGCGCTGGCGGCCGCGATGGCCGCCAGGGCGCTCGACCGGCCGGTGCGCGGCCCCCCGACGACGACCAGCGGACCGGACGCGTCGAGGGTGAGGGGGCCGCGACGCTGCTCGGTGGGCAGGTCCACGAGGCCGACGGCCAGGCTCCCCCCGGCGAGGGCCACGGTCACCTCTCCGGGGTCCTCCATCGCCTCCTCCGCACCACCTCGCGCGAGCCTCAGCGGGACCACGTCGGGGAGCGCGGGCAGCCACGGGCTGCTCGGCACCGGCATGCCGGCCGCGGCGGCCGTCACCGCCGCCACGATGCGCACCACGTCGCTGGGCCCGTCCGCCGCTGCTCTCGCCTGGTCGGCCGCCATCGGGTCCCCGGGCAGGGCGCGGCGCCCCGGCCCGGTCACGGGGGTCATCGTGACGGCGGGGGCCTCGCCGCCGCGGGTCGCTGCGGGAGAGACCCCCGCCACCCGGGCGGCCTGGACGGCCACCGGCGCCGCCCCGGCGACGGCGACCAGCGCGCGACCCGGCTGCGCCGCGCTGATCCGCGCGGCACCGCGGTGGTCGATGACGTCGGTGGAGTCGGTCTCGTCCTGCACGCGCAGGGCGATGCGGAGCGAGGTGTTGGCCCGGATGTCGGCGCTGACCACCCCGGCGGGGCGCTGCGTCGCCAGCACGAGGTGGACGCCCAGCGACCGGCCGACGGCGGCGAGCCTCACGAGCCCGCCCAGGAAGTCGGGAACCTCCTCGGCGAGGACGCGGAACTCGTCCACGACCACGACCAGCCGGGGCACCGCGGGCAACGTCTCGCCGCGCGCGCGCCGCGCCGTGAGCTCGGCGTGGTCACGGCACCCGGCAGCGGCGAGCACCCGTTCGCGACGACGCACCTCGGCGCCGAGCGACGCCAGGGCGCGTCCGGTGAGGTGCGTCTCGAGGTCGGTGACCATCCCGACGACGTGCGGGAGGCCCACGAGGTCGCTGAAGGCGGCCCCGCCCTTGTAGTCGACGAGCACGAACGCGCACTCCTGCGGGGCGTTCGCCACCGCGAGCGACGTCACCAGCGTGGCCAGCAGCTCCGACTTCCCCGACCCGGTCGTGCCGGCGAGCAGGACGTGGGGCCCGTCGCGGACGAGGTCGACCAGCCACCGGCCGGGTCCGTCGCAGCGCGAGGCGCCGGCGGAGCTCGCACCGAGCACGGCGACCGCGCTGCGCGGGCACCCCCGCCAGGCGGCGCCGACCGCAGCGGGGTCGGTGGCGTCCAGCCCGAGGACGTCGAGCAGCGCGAGCCGGTCGGGGAGCTCCTCCTGGGCCGAGCCCTCGGCGCGCACGCGCAGCGGCGCGAGGTGGCGGGCCGTGGCGTCGGCCGAGCCGACGGGCACGAGGTCGAGGGCGACGGGCGACCCGCTCTCCCCCCGCGGTGCCCGGTTCCCCGGGGACGGCCACGACGCGCCGTCCTCCTCGGGCTCCAGGTGGCTCACCCGCCCGACGCCGGCGCCGACGCCCCCCACCCGCACCACGGCGCCGCACCGGGCCGGGAGGTCGTCCACCTCCTCGGCCACGGCCACCACGTGGACCCCGCAGCCAGGCCCGTGCTCGAGGAGCTCGCCCGGTGCTTCCCCGCCGCTGCCGGGGCGGGCGTCGAGCACCACCACGACCTCGGGGCGGTCGGGGGCGTCGCCCCGGGACCGCTGCGCGTCCTGCTCGCGCCGGGCCCGCACCAGGGCGACCACCTCATCGAGGACGTCGTGCTGGTCACCACCGCTGACGGCCAGCGCGTGCGGCAGCCACGCAGCTCCCGGCCACGTGGCACCGGCGGCGACGAGGCGCAGCCGCGCCGGGGAGTGCAGGACCGCGGCGCCGACGACCATCGACCGCACGAGCGCGGAGCACGCCTCCCACGGCCCGGCGACGCCGATGACCCCCACCTCGGAGGGGCTCAGCAGCACGGGGCGGCCGGCGTGGTGGGTGTCGCCGAGGACTCCACCGAGCATCCCGCCGCCCGCTCCGTCGGGCGCTGCTCCAGCGGCTCCGTCCGCCGTCGCCGCGTCGTCCTCGACGGCGCCGCGCACCTCCACGCCCGAGACCACCCGGCCGGTCCCCAGCCGGAGCACCACCTCCCCGCGGCCCCTGCTCCACAGGGCCGGCCCCCGCTGGGCCGCGGCGCTCGCGAGGGCGCCGGGGTCCGGCCCGAGAACCTCCAGGGCTGCCGCGTCGTCGGCCATGGCTGCCTGCGCCCGTCGCCGGAGCGAGGCGAGCCGCCGCTCGTGCAGCGCCAGCTCCCCGGCGTGGCGACGGGCCCCGGCCCGGCGCTCCCCCCAGGAGGTCCCCAGCACCATCACCGGGGCTGCCAGCCCGAAGAGCAGCGCCATCGGCGACCAGACGATCGCCATGACCACCGCGAGGGCGAGCGGCAGGACCACCGCCAGCCACGAGGTGCGCGGGGGTGTCGGGGCGGCGGGCCTGGGCGGCACCTCGAGCACGGTGCGCGCGCGCTGCAGCGCCTGCGCCGGGGGTGGGTCCAGCAGGACCCGGCCGTCGCCGGGGGCGCGCCCCCTCCCACCCGCGGAGGCGTGCGCCGAGGACGGGGTCGCGGACGAGCTCCGGGCCGGGTTCCGGACGGGGGGCGCCTCGAGGCGCAGGGTGCTCGACCCGACGACCAGCTCGGCGGACCGTCCCACCGGTACCCAGGCGTCGACCAGCGCCTCGCCCGTGCCCGTGTCTCGCAGCGCTGAGCCGTTCCTCGAGCCGAGGTCCCGGACCTCGACACCGGACGCCCGCACCCGCAGCACCGCGTGGGAGCGTGAGACCCCGGGGTCGGGAAGCGCCACGCGGCACCGTGCGTCGCGCCCGACGAGGTGGTGCCCGGTGGGCAGGGGCCAGCGCGTGCCCGCGGCCGGGCCGCTCGCCGCCACCAGGGTGACCACGGGTGGCACCGCGGGACCCACCGACGAGCCCGACGATCCCGGCCAGCCCGACGAGCCCGGCCAGCCCGGCGGTGCCTGACCCGCCCGGGCAGGCCGGGAGCGGTGTGCGCCGGGGTCCACGACGAGAACCAGCAGGGCGCCGTGGACCAGGGGCGGCAGCCCCACGACGTCGTCGCCCCTCAGCGCTGCACCGCCGACGAGGTAGGACGCGTCCTCGCCGGACGACGCCGCGCCGGGCCAGCCGTGGTCGGCGGCCACCTCGCGCAGCCTCGGGCGCAGTTCGGCGAACGTGGTGCCCTCCGGGGCCTCGAGCGAGAGGTCCACCACCGCGGTCGCCGGGGCTCCGGCGTCACCGCCGCCGCCCTCACCCGGCCCATCCCGTGCAGTCACGCCGTCGGGGCGTGCCGCGGCTGCGGTGAGGGAGAGGACGAGGTGCACGTCCCGACCCTGACCTCCCGAGAACCGCTCGCCCGGCCCTCACCCGTTCGGCTGTGGACGGACCCGTCGCACCG
>JARICT010000139.1 GCA_029257185.1 Quadrisphaera sp. | reverse complement strand
GCGAACAGCCGGTCGTAGCCCTTCTCGTAGGCCTCCTGGGACCCGGCGAAACCGCAGCGGTAGACGCCGTTGTTGACCTCGTGGAAGTTCTGCTCGGCCATCTCGTCGATCTCGCCGCGCAGGTGCTCCGGGTAGAGGTCCGGTGCGCCGTCGCGGTGGTGCGCGCGCCACTGCGTGGAGAGGTCGAGGGTCATCTGCGGGTAGTCGTTGGTGACCAGCCGCCCGGTGGGGACGTCGACGATCGCGGGCACGGTGATGCCCCTCGAGTAGTCCGGGAAGCGCGCCAGGAAGGCCTCCTGGAGACGCTCGTAGCCCAGGACGGGGTCCACGGCGCCCGGGTCCAGGTCGAACGTCCAGCTCCGGGCGTCGTGCGTGGGGCCCGCGACGCCCATCGACAGCGCGTCCTCGAGCCCGAGCAGGCGGCGCACGATGATGGCCCGGTTCGCCCACGGGCACGCCCGTGAGACCACGAGCCGGTAGCGGCCGGCCTCCACCGGCCACGCCACGGCCCCGGCGTCCACGGCCGCCGCTCCGTCCCCGGCGGCGACGATGCGGTCCTCGACGTAGTTGGTGTCCCGCGTGAACTCCTCACCCTCGTGGACGTAGGCGCCGGCGGTCGAGTGCTCATCGGAGACGTTCATGGTTCAACCATAGGCGGGGGGCGCCAGCCGCACGCCCTACCGTGGCGTGCGTGGTGAAGGCCCTGGCGCGCGCGTGCCACCCGCTGCCGACGGTCGCCGTCACCCTGTTCGCCCTCACGCTCACCGCCGCTGCGGGCGGCTCCCTCGCGGAGGTCGCCGCGGTCACCGTCGCGGTCCTCGCCGGCCAGCTGGCCATCGGGTGGGCCAACGACGCGCTCGACGCCGAGGGCGACTCCGCCGCGCAGCGCACCGACAAGCCGGTGGCGGCCGGCGAGCTGCCGCGGCGCACGGTCGGCCGGGCGGCGGTGGTGGCCGCCGCGGCCAGCGTCCCCGCATCGCTGCTGATGGGGCCGGTGCCCGCCGCCGCGCACCTGACGGGGGTCGCCGCCGGCCTGGCCTACGACGCGGGACTGAAGGCCACGTGGGCCTCCTTCGTGCCCTACCTCGTGTTCTTCGGCCTGCTGCCGCTGGTGGCGGCGACCGCCGCCGGCGCGCCGCCGTCCGTGCTGCTCTGCGTGGTCGGCGCCGTCGTCGGGCTCGCGGCGCACCTGGCGAACACCGTCCCCGACGCGGCGCAGGACGCCGCCGAGGGGGTGCGTGGGCTGCCGCAGCGGCTCGGCCCCCGCCGCAGCCGGGTGGGCGCCGCGGCAGGGGTGGCCGCCGGGGCGGCCGCGCTGGCCGTCGGCGTCGCCGTCGTCGCCGGCCCGAGCGTGACGAGCGTGGCCGTCGCCGCGCTGGCGCTCGCCTCGATCACCAGCGCGGTGGTCGGCGCCCGGGGGCGTGAGCGTCGGGTGTTCGCCCTGGTCCTGCTCTCCGCGGGGTGGCTCGTCGCCGCCGCGGTGGTCAGCGCGCCGCTGCTGCTGCAGGGCTAGCCTCGCCCGGTGATGCTCGACGTGCCCGACCCGGTGGACGCACCGCCGCTGAGATGGGGGGTGATCGGGGCCGGGGGCATCACCGCCACGTTCGTCCGGGCGGTCACGCAGCACACCACCGGCTCCGTGGTGGCCATCGGGTCGAGGTCGCTGGAGCGCGCGGCGGCGCTGGCCACCGCCCACGGTCTGGACGCGTCGATCGCGCGCGAGGGCTACGACGCGCTGGTGGCCGACGACCACGTCGACGCGGTGTACGTCGCCACCCCGCACTCCCACCACCGCGAGCACGCGCTGCTGGCGATCGCCGCCGGGAGGTCCGTCCTGGTGGAGAAGGCGTTCACCCGCAACGCCCCCGAGGCGCGTGAGGTCTTCGCCGCGGCGCGCGAGGCCGGGGTCTTCGTCATGGAGGCGATGTGGACGAAGCACCTGCCGGACGTGTCCGCCATCCGGGCGCTCGTGGCGGACGGCGCGGTCGGTGAGGTGGTCCACGTCGCCGCGGACCACGGGCAGGACCTCGTCGGGCTCGGGCCCACCAGCCGGCTGCTCGCCCCCGAGCTGGCCGGCGGGGCCCTGCTGGACCTCGGCGTCTACCCCGTCTCGTTCGTCCACGCGCTGCTGGGAGCGCCGAGCTCCGTCATGGCGGCCGGCTCGCTGACCAGCACCGGCGTAGACGCCACGGTCAGCCTGGCGCTGGGGTGGCCCGGCGGCGCCCGCGCCACGATCTACACGACGCTCGCGGCGACCACGACCACCACGGCGTCCATCGCGGGGACGGCGGGCCGCATCGACGTCGAGGGGGACTTCTACGCGCCCACGGCCTTCACCCTGCGGCGCGCGGACGGCACGGCGGTGCGCTACGACCGGTCGGTCGACGGCGGGTTCCAGCACGAGATCGCCGAGGTCGCCCGGTGCGTGGCCGAGGGGGCGACCGCGTCTGCCGTGATGAGCCCCCGCGACACCGTGGAGGTCATGGAGGTCCTCGACGCCGCGCGGGCGCAGGTCGGCGTGGTCTACCCGGGGGAGTGAGCGCCGGCGGGCCGGCCGGCCCGGGGCGCCGGCGCTCAGGGGGTGAGCACCACCTTGATGCACCCGTCCTCCTTCTTCTGGAAGATGTCGTAGCCGTGCGGGGCCTCCTCCAGCGGCAGCCGGTGGGTGGCGAGGTCGTCGACGCCGAGCGGGTCGCCGTCGGCCATCAGGGCGGGGACCGTCTCGTCGGTCCAGCGCCGGACGTGGCACTGGCCCATCCGCAGCTGCAGGCCGCGGTCGAACATCTCCATCCACGGCGTGGGGCTCTTCTCCCCGCCGTAGACCCCGCTGATCGAGACGGTGCCGCCGCGCCGGCACGCCTTGATCGCGGTCTCCAGGGCAGCCATGCGGTCCACGGCGGCCTTGTCGATGAACGGCTTGGCCAGCGCGTCCGGCAGCAGCCCGGCGCCTGCCTGCGCGATCTTCGACGGCGCGTCGCCGTGGGCCTCCATGCCGACGGCCTCCAGCACGCTGTCCGGTCCGCGGCCCCCGGTGGCCTCGAGGAGCGCGGCGACCGGGTCGCCGTCGCGCAGGTCGACCACCTCGGCGCCGCGCGCGCGGGCGGCGGCCAGGCGCTCGGGCACGAGATCCACCCCGATGACCCGCTCCACGCCGAGGTAGCGGGCGATCGAGCACGCCATGAGGCCGATGGGCCCCAGCCCGATGACCGCGAGCGTGCCGCCGTCCGGCGTCTCGGCGTAGCGCACGCCCTGCCAGGCGGTGGAGACCACGTCGGAGAGGTAGAGCCAGTGCTCGTCCGGGCGGTCGTCGGGGACCACGATCGGACCGAAGTGCGCCTGCGGCACCCGCAGGTACTGGGCTTGGCCGCCGGGCACGGCGCCGTAGAGGTCGGTGTAGCCGAACAGCGACGCGCCCTTGCCCGTCGCGGTGTTCTGCGTGGTCTCGCACTGGGCGTAGAGCTTGCGCTCGCACATCCAGCAGCGCCCGCACGCGATGGTGAACGGCACGACCACCCGGTCGCCGACCTCGAGGTCGCCGCACGCCGACCCGACCTCCTCGACGACGCCCATCGGCTCGTGACCGAGCACGGCGCCGGGCTGGAGGAACGGCCCGAGCACCTCGTAGAGGTGGAGGTCGGAGCCGCAGATGGCCGTGGACGTGATCCTGACGATCGCGTCCGTCGGCTCCTCGATGCTCGGGTCGGGGACGTCCTCGACGGAGACGGTGCGCTTGGCCTGCCAGGTGAGAGCTCTCATCGGCCCATTCAGCCGCACGACGCCCGCTCGCGCCTCTCGGCGCGTGCGCCGGGGCTATCGTCAGGCACCGGTCGACGACGCCTTGGAGGTCCTCGTGCCCGAGCAGAGCAGCTCACCCGCCCCGCAGCGCCCGTCCACGCACACCAGCCTGTCGGTGGCGTCGATCCTCGCCGAGTCCGCTCGCCGCCGCCCGGACGCGGTGGCCGTGGTGGTGGGGACGGAGGAGACCACCTACGCGCAGCTGTGGGCGCAGGCGCGCGGCTACGCCGGAGCGCTGCGCGAGCGCGGGGTGGGTCCGGGGGTCCGGGTGGCGATGCTCGTGCCCAACGTGGCCGACTTCCCGCGCGTCTACTACGCCGTGCTGGCCCTGGGCGCGACCGTGGTGCCGGTGCACGCGCTGCTGACGGCCCGGGAGATCGCGTACGCCCTCGGCGACAGCGGTGCACGCCTGCTGGTCTGCGCGGGCCCGCTGCTGGCAGCCGGGGCCGACGGCGCGTCACGCGCCGGCGTCGAAGTCCTCAGCGTGCTGGCCCCCGACGGCGAGGTGCGGTCGCTGACGGCGTTGGCGGCGGCGAGCCAGCCGATCGAGACCTACGTCCCGTGCGACCCCGCGCAGACGGCGACGATCCTCTACACCTCGGGAACCACGGGGCAGCCCAAGGGCGCGCAAGGCTGCCACCTGGCGCTCGTCGAGCAGGTGAACTCGCTGCTCATCAACGCCTTCGACATCCGCCCCGACGACGTGGTCCTCGGGGCGCTGCCGCTGTTCCACACCTTCGGCCAGACCTGCGCGATGAACACCACCTTCCGCGCCGGCGCCCGTCTGGTGATGGTGCCCAAGTTCGACGGCCCGACGGCGCTGGCGACGATGGTGGAGCAGGAGGCCACGGTCATGATGGGCGTGCCGACGATGTGGATGGCGCTCCTCGAGGCCGCCCGCGCCGCACCGGGACGAGCGCTGCCGCCGCTGCGCTACGGCTGCTCCGGCGGCGCCGCCCTGCCCGTGGCGGTCATCGAGGCGGTCCGCGAGACCTTCGGGATCGAGGTCTACGAGGGGTACGGGCTCACCGAGACGTCGCCGGTGGCGACCTTCAACCACATCGGTGTCCCACCGCGCGCCGGCACCGTCGGCACCGCCATCTGGGGCGTGGACGTGGAGGCGGCCGACCCGGAGGAGGCCGCGTCGATCCGGGTGCTGCCGCGCGGGGAGCTGGGTGAGCTGGTGATCAGGGGTCACAACCTCTTCACCGGCTACCTGGGACGACCGCAGGACACGGCCGAGGCCGTCGTCGACGGGTGGTTCCGGTCCGGTGACCTGGGGACCGTCGGCGAGGACGGCTACGTGACGATCGTGGACCGCACCAAGGACATGATCCTGCGCAACGGCTTCAACGTGTACCCCCGCGAGGTCGAGGAGGTCCTCGCCGGGCACCCCGACGTGGCGCAGGTGGCGGTGTTCGGCGTGCCGGAAGGCTCCCACGGCGAGGAGGTCGCCGCCGCGGTGGTGCTGGTGCCCGGCGCCAGCGCTGATCCGGACGCGCTGCGCTCCTGGGCGGCGGAGCAGCTCGCGGCCTACAAGTACCCGCGGCGCTTCGAGCTGGTGGACTCCCTGCCGATGGGTCCCAGCGGCAAGGTGCTCAAGCGCGAGCTGGTGGCGCGCTACTCCTGAGCCCCTGCCCCCTGCCCCCTGCCGCAATTCGCGCGCGAAACGCTGCCGGGGTGGCGCCCCCTGCCGCATCTCGAGCGCGAAACGTCGTGGGGAGGGCGCCGCCTGCCGCGTTTCGCGCGCGAAACGTCATGGAGGCGGAGCGGGAGGGTCAGGGGTCGCGTCGGGCCAGGGCCTGCGCGCGCTCGAGGACCTCGCGCTCGGGGACGCCGAGGGCGAGCGCGGCTGCGGCGACGTCGGCGTGCTCGGGCTGGGCGGTGACCACCCGCCCGTCCCAGCGGGCCAGCTTCACCGAGACCGGGCGGCCGTCCACGTCCACGACGCGGGAGCTCCGGGGGAGCGCCCAGCGGACCGCCGCGTGGGCGCGCACCCCGAGCGTGGTGGTGTGCGTGACCATCGCCGCCCGCACGGCGGCGAGGGCGTCGGGGGGGGCCAGCGCGGTGACCACGTGACCGGGGCGGCCGTGGCGCATGAGCACCGGGGCGGCCCACGCGTCGAGGGATCCGGCGGCGTGCAGCGCGTCGAGAGCGCCGGGCCACAGCCGGGGGTCGAGGTCGTCGACGGTGGCCTCGACGAGGAGGAGGTCTTCCTCGCGCCACGCCGGGGCGGCAGGGCCGGCTCCGTGGGCGGGGTGCGGCTCGACGGCCTCGCCCACCACCACCCGCAGCACGTTGGCCGCGCCCGCGGGGTCGGCCGCCCCCGCCCCGACGCCGACGGTCTTCACCGCCAGGGCGGGCACCGGCCCGAAACGGTCCGCCAGCGTCAGCAGGAGAGCGGCGCCGGTGGGGGTGCACAGCTCGCGCCCCGGGCCGGTGGTGGCGTCGCCGGGCCCGGCGACCACGGGCGCGCCGGTGCCCTCCAGCAGCGCGAGCACCGCCGGCACCGGGACGGGGATGGACCCGTGGGCGCTGCGAGCGCGCCCGGAGCCGAGCGCGATGGTGCCCACGACCACGGTCGCGGAGACGCCGCTCGCATCCCTGGCGCCGTCCCCGGTCCCCGCCAGGAGACCCAGGTCGCCCAGCGCCGCAGCGCACCCCACCACGTCGGCGAGGGCGTCGAGCGCGCCGACCTCGTGGAAGTGGACGTCGTCCACCGTGGTGCCGTGCACGCCCGCCTCGGCGACGGCGAGCCGCGTGAACACGGCGGCCGCGAACGCCTCGACCTCGGCGCCGAGCCCCCCGGCGCGCACCAGGTCCAGCACGTCGCCCAGCCCACGGTGCGTGGCGGAGTCCGACACCTCGACGAGCGCCCGCGCGCACCCCAGGCCGTGGCGGCGGGTGCGCGAGACGTCGATCGTCACCGGTTCTGGGGTCACGGCGGCCACGGCGGCGCGCACGGCGTCCAGCGAGGCCCCGGCGTCGAGCAGCGCGCCGAGGAGCATGTCACCGGCCGCGCCGTTGCTGGCGTCGACCCACATCGTCCTCATGAGCGGGTGCCGGTGGGGCCAGCAGCAGCGGCGGTGCCGGTGGCGCCGTCGAGGCGGGCGAGGGCCAGCCCCAGCGGCCGGGCGATCCGGGCCGCGGCGACGCCCGCCCCGTACCCGTTGTCCACCCCCACCGCGGTGACGCCGGGGGAGCAGGAGACGAGCATCGCCGCGAACGCCGTCAGCCCGTCCAGGGACCACCCGTACCCCGTGGAGGTCGGCACCGCGACCAGCGGAGCGACGATCAGGCCCGCGAGCACGGACGGCAGGGCGCCCTCCATGCCCGCGACCGCGACCACCGCGTCGGCCTCGGCGATGAGGGGCAGCTCCGCGAGCAGCCGGTGCAGCCCCGCGACGCCCACGTCGGTGGCCAGGGTCGCGGTGACGCCGTGGGCGCGGGCGGTGCGCAGGGCCTCGGTGGCCACCGGCAGGTCGGAGGTGCCGGCGGCGACGACGACGACGCTGCCGGCGGCCTCGGGCAGCGGGCCGAGCAGGACGGTGGCGCTCAGGTCGTCGACGTCCAGGTGGTCCTCGCCCGCGAAGGCCTCGCGCGCGGCGGCCAGCGTGGCGGCGTCGCACCGGGTGGCGAGCACGGCGCGCTCCGGGTGGGCGGCGTGCAGGCGGGCGAGGATCGCGGTGCTCTGGCCCGGGGTCTTGCCGGCGGCGTAGACCACCTCGGGGTGCCCGGTGCGGGCGGCGCGGTCGAGGTCGACGCGGGCGAAACCCAGGTCGGCGCTGGGCGCAGGGCGGCCGGGAGCCGCGGTGTCGACGGCGTCGGAGGCACCGGGGGCGCTGAGGCTGCGTGAGAGCATCGAGCGATGAGCGACCTCGTCGACGCCCCCGCCGGCCTCGGCGCCACCGTGGTCCGGGCGGGAGCGCTGCTGGGCTGGTTCGTCGGGCACGAGCGCATCATCGTCGCCTTCTCCGGCGGGGCCGACTCCGCCCTCGTCCTGGCTGCTGCGGTGCGCGCCCTCGGGGCCGACCGGGTGGTCGCCGTCACCGCCGTCTCGGCGAGCCTGGCCTCCGGAGAGCTCGAGGCAGCGCGGGACGTCGCCGCGGGGCTGGGCGTGGAGCACCGGAGCCTGGCCACCGACGAGATGGCCGAGGAGGGGTACCGCGCCAACTCCGGGCAGCGCTGCTACTTCTGCAAGGCCACGCTGCTGGACACCCTCGCGCCGCTGGCCACGTCGCTGGGCGGCACCGTCGTCACCGGCACCAACGCCGACGACCGCCGCTCGGCGTTCCGCCCGGGCATGCGCGCGGCCACCGAGCGGGGGGTGCGCGAGCCGCTGGCCGAGAGCGCCCTGACCAAGGGCGAGGTGCGCGCTATCAGCCGCGCGTGGGGCCTGGAGACCTCGGACAAGCCTGCGGCCGCCTGCCTGTCCAGCCGCATCGCCCACGGCCTGGAGATCACCACCGCGCGGCTCGCGCGGGTCGACGTCGCGGAGGCGTCCGTGCGCGCCCTCGCCGCCGAGGCCGGTGTGGTGCTGCGCGACCTGAGGGTCCGCGACCTGGGCGAGGCGGGAGCCCGCGTGGAGGTCGGCGACGACGCCGTGGACGCGGTCGCCGCGCTGGACGGCCTCGTCCCCGCGATGGCGGTGGCCGGGTTCGACGGCGCGGTCGACGTCGCCGCGTTCCGGTCCGGCTCGATGAACGTGGTGCCAGCGCCCTGAGCGTCGCGCGTCCACGTCGCGTTGACTTCTGACACGATCCAGTTTACCGTCGGCACCTTCACCCGCATTGACCCCTGATCCACGCGTCGAGCGACGGGGGCTCGGCACAGGAGGTCTCATGGCGATCACTCATGCGCGCCCGCAGCGCACCACGGCCCGCAACCACGCCGGCGGCCCTGCCGGCCTGTGGCTCGCCCTGCTCTCAGCAGCCAGCTTCGCCACCGCCGGCCCGCTCGCCAAGAGCCTGCTCGACGCGGGGTGGAGCCCCGGCGCAGCGGTCACCGCGCGGATCGTCGGTGCGGCCCTGGTCCTCTCCGTCCCGGCGGCGCTGAGCCTGCGCGGCCGCTGGCACGTGCTGCGCCGCGACGCCGGCGTGATCGTGCTCTACGGCCTGCTCGCCATCGCCGGCGCCCAGCTCGGGTTCTTCTCCGCCGTGGCCACCCTCGACGTCGGCACCGCGCTGCTCATCGAGTACCTGGCCCCGCTGCTCGTGGTGCTCTGGGTGTGGGTGACCCGGCACCGGCGACCCGGCTCGTCCACGATCATGGGCGCGGCCGTGGCCGTGGGCGGCGTGGTGCTCGTCCTCGACGTGCTCGGGGGCGCTGCGGACGTCGACGCGGTCGGGGTCGCCTGGGCGCTGTTCGCCGCCTGCGGGCTCGCGGTCTACTTCGTCATCTCCGGGCGTCCGACGCCAGGGCTTCCCCCGATGGTCCTCGCCGCCGGCGGGCTCGTCGTGGCGGCGGTGACGCTCGGGCTCGCCGGCGCGATCGGGGTGCTGCCGATGGTGGCCCCGACCGACGACGTGACGCTGCTCGGTCACCGGACCAGCCCCTTCGTCATCGTCGCGATCCTCACGCTGGTCTCCGCCGCGCTCGCCTACACGACCGGCATCATCGCCGCACGTCGTCTCGGCTCACGGCTGGCCTCCTTCGCCGGCCTCACCGAGGTGCTCTTCGCCGCCGCGATGGCCTGGGTCCTGCTGGGCCAGTCCCTGAGCCTGGTGCAGATGCTCGGCGCGGTGCTGGTGGTGGCCGGGGTGGTCCTGGTCCGCCGCGACAGCAGCCAGGACGCCGGCACGCTGCACGGGCACGGCCACACCGGGTCCGGGGACGAGGCGAGCAGCCTCGAGCTGCGCCCGGCGGGCTGAGGGCGCCGGGCGGAGCGCGAGGGAAGGGGCCTCGGCGAGGCCCCGGGGCGCGCGGCGCGGCGTCAGCGGGGACCCTTGACCCATGACGGACCAGAGCGACCTCACCCACCTGCGCGCCAGCGTCGACCTGGCGCGCGCGGCACACCGCCACGGGGACGCGCCGTTCGGCGCCGTCCTGGTCTCCGCCGACGGTGAGGTCCTGGCGACCGGCCGCAACGAGGCCTCCTCCGCCGACGACCCCACCGCCCACGCCGAGACGGTCGCGATGCTGGCGGTCCCCGCCGGGCAGCGGAAGAGCCTCGAGGGCGCCACCGTCTACGCCAGCGGCGAGCCGTGCCCCATGTGCTCCGCGGCGATGGTGCTGGCCGGCGTGGGCCGGGTCGTCTTCGCCGTGTCCGCTCCGGCGTCCTCCGCGGTGCTCCCGTCCTCGCCGTCCTTCTCCCTGCGGTGCGCCGACGTGGTCGCCTCCTCCGACGCGGCGACCGTGGTCGAGGGCCCGGCGCTCGAGGAGGAAGGGCTCGGACCCTTCCGCGAGGCGGCGGCGCAGCGGTGAACGACCAGCCCGGCGAGGCCGCGGGGGCGCGCTGGGAGGCGAGGTACGCCGAGCGGGCTGCCCGCGGACAGGTGTGGAGCGGCGAGCCGAACGCCACGCTCGTGTCGGAGGCCGGCCCGCTGCCGCCCGGGCGTGCGCTGGACCCCGGGTGCGGTGAGGGCGCCGACGCGGTGTGGCTCGCCGCCCGCGGGTGGGACGTCGTCGCGGTGGACATCGCCGCGACCGCCCTCGAGCGCGGGGCGCGGGCCGCCCGCGCCGCCGGCGACGAGGTCGCCGAGCGCGTCACGTGGGCCCGCCGTGACCTGTCCAGCTGGCACCCCGCCCCCCGGGGCTTCGACCTCGTCGCGGCGCACTTCATCCACGTCACGCCCGAGCAGCGCGCGCCGCTGCTCGCCCGCTGGGAGGCCGCCCTGGCTCCGGGAGGGACGCTGCTCGTCGTCGCGCACAGCCCTCTCGACCTGGAGACGGGCCTGAGGCGGCCACCGGACCCCGCGCTCTACGCCACGGCGGAGGACATGGCCGCGTCGCTGGGCGGGGAGGTCGAGGTCGTCACCGCGCTGGAGCGTCCGCGCGTGGTCGAGGGACCGGACGGCAGGCCCGTCACCGCTCACGACGCGGTGCTGCGGGCGGTGCGCCCCCGCTGAGCGGTGCCGGCGCGGCGGGGCGGCTCAGCCGAGACGCTCCAGGGTCGCGGGATCCTCCTGGGCGTCGAAGTACTGCGCCAGCACCGCGCGGAACGTCGGGTCACCCGGGGAGGCACGGGCGAACAGCGTCATCGACGAGCGCAGCTTCAGGGCGTCCACGTCGCCCACCACGGCCACCGGGTCACCGCCGTCCAGGTCGAGCAGGGCGCCGACGCACTCGTGGAGACGCGGCCCCAGCACGGGGTGCGCGAGGTACTCGCGCGCACCACCGGGGCCGTCGATCCCCGGCAGCGAGTACCGCACCGCGGTCGCGCTCCTCCCCAGGCCCTGGACCTGAGGCAGCTCGAACCACATCCAGTGGCCCTCCTTGCGCCCCGCACGCAGCTCGGCCACGGCGCGCTCGTGCACACCGCCGGCCTGGGCCTCGACGAAGCGGTCGAGCGGATCAGCGCTGTCTGCCACCGCTCCATGGTGCACCCGGCGACCCGGCCTCGCTGCACCACGGTGCGTGAGCAGAATGTCACTGACATGTCGCCCACACGGCGGCAGCCCGCTACTGTCTGACAACCCGCGGTCACAGTGGACCGGGGGTTCCTCTCGAGATCAGGACGCTCATGCGACGACCACATCTGTCCGCCGCCCTCGCCGGGACGTTCGGCGCGGCCCTCGTGCTGGCCACGGCGCCCCTCGCCGTCGCCGCGACCGACGCCCCACCCCCCGCCGAGTCCGAGGCAGTGCCCTCCGCGGCGACCAAGGAGGTCCCCGACTGGGTCAAGGAGGTGCCCGGCGTGGAGCCGGGCACCGCCGAGGGCCCGGCCGCGGGGAAGATCGACCAGTACGTCCCCCGCACCCAGCGCGCGGACTCGAAGGTCACGGTGATGCTGCAGCTCGCCGCCGAGCCGGTGGCCGTCGCCATGGCCGACGCCGAGGCCTCGGGCCAGCGGATGTCACCCGCCAGCGCCGAGGCCCTGCGCGAGGAGATCAAGGCCGACCAGGCCCCCGTCGAGGCCGCTGTCGTGCGCGCCGGCGGCACGGTGCTCGCCACCACCCAGGACGCCTACAACGGCGTCAAGGTCACCGTCGCCGAGTCCGAGCTGGAGGCGCTCGCGGCCCAGCCGAACGTCGCCGCCGTGAAGCCGGTGGTCGCCCACACCGTCGACAACGAGGAGTCCGTCCCCTTCCTCGACGTCCCCGAGGAGGTGTGGGAGGGCCTCGAGCTCACCGGTGAGGGCGTCAAGGTCGGCATCATCGACACCGGCATCGACTACACCCACGCCGACTTCGGCGGCCCCGGGACCACCGAGGCGTTCGAGGCCGCCACAGCCGACGAGGACGGCTCGGAGAGCTTCCCCACGAAGAAGGTGGTCGGCGGCTACGACTTCGCCGGCGACGACTACAACGCCGCGGAGCCCGCCGGCAGCCCGGCCACGATCCCGCAGCCGGACGCGAACCCCCTCGACTGCGAAGGCCACGGCACGCACGTCGCCGGCACCACCGCCGGCCAGGGAGTGACCGAGGACGGCGAGACCTTCACCGGCCCGTACACCACCGGCGCGTACGAGGACGGCTTCGGGATCGGCCCCGGCGTCGCTCCGGAGGCCGAGCTGTACGCCCTCAAGGTGTTCGGCTGCGAGGGGTCGACGGACCTGTCCACCGAGGCCGTCGACTGGGCGGTGGCGAACGACCTCGACGTCATCAACCTCTCCCTCGGCTCGACGTTCAGCCTGCAGGACGACGTCCTCACCGACGCCCTCGACAACGCGGCGCGCTCCGGCATCATCGTCGCGGTCTCCGCCGGCAACGACGGCGACGTCCCGTACATCCTCGGGTCGCCGAGCTCGGCGCCGCGGGCGATCAGCGTCGCGGCGGTCGACTCCAACGCGAGCTTCCCGCGGGCGAAGGTCACCTCCGGGGGCAAGAGCCTCGACGTGCGCAACATCAACGGCGCCGACCTGTCGGAGCCGATCACCGGGCCGGTGACCGTCCTGGCGGACGACCCGGCCACCGCCGACGTCGACGAGTCCCTCGGCTGCGAGGCCTCGGACTACGAGGGCACGGAGGGCACCCACGTGGTGGTCGACCGCGGCGTGTGCGCCCTGGTGGACCGCGGCACCCTCGGCCAGGAGGCCGGGGCGGCCAGCGTCACGATCATCTCCAACGCTCCGGGGGAACCGCCCTTCGTGGGCTCCATCCCCGGCGTGACCATCCCGCTGCTCGGCGCCCCGGCCAGCGTGAAGGACCAGGCCGCACGGTTCGACGGCAAGACGGCGACCATCACCGACGGCGGCGTCGAGGCCAACGCGGAGTACAAGGCCTCGGCCAGCTTCACCTCCGCCGGCCCGGCGCTCGCCGGCGACCTCGCGAAGCCGGACGTCTCGGCGCCCGGCGTCTCGATCGTCTCCGCCGGCGTCGGGAGCGGCACCGGCAGCGAGACCCTCTCGGGCACGTCGATGGCCGCCCCGCACGTCGCGGGCGTGGCCGCGCTGGTCCGCCAGGGCAACCCCGACGCCTCGTCGACCACCCTCAGCGAGGCGATCATCAACACGGCCGACCCGTCGGAGGTGGAGGGCTACCTCTCCCTGCGCAACGGCGCCGGCCTCGTCGACCCCGCCGCGGCGATCACCGCCCCGGTCACCGCCAGCAGCGACGGGGGCGCGGCCAGGGTGGGCTTCGGGTACCTGGAGGCCACGAAGGCGGTCACCGTGCGCAAGACGGTGACCCTGACGAACACCGGCAAGGCCGACGCCTTCTACTCGGCCAGCGCGGAGGCCTCCACCTCGGGGCTCGACGCCAAGGTCAGCGTCTCCCCGTCCCAGGTGCTCGTGCCCGCCGGGCGCAGCGCCCGCGTGTCGGTGACGCTGAAGATCACCCCGGACGCCGGGGTGCCGACCGAGGACCTGCAGACCGCCTCGGGCACCATCGCGTTCACGCCCACCTCGGACAAGGCCGCCGAGCAGGGTCTGTCGACCCTTCGGGTGCCCTACCTGGCGGTCCCGCGGGCCGTCTCTGACCTGCAGACGAAGGTGCGCAACGTCGGCAAGGACGCGGCCCGCTTCGCCACCCGCAACACCTCGCGGGTCTCGGGCACCGCTGACGTCTACGCGTGGCAGCTCTCCGACGACGCCGACCAGAGCATCGCCGTCGACGCCGGGGGAGCCCCCGACATCCGCGCGGTGGGCATGCAGTCGCTGCCGGGCGTCCAGCCCTTCGACGACGACCCGTCGGCCACCGGACTGGGCATCGCGGCCATCAGCTCGACCAGCCGCATCGCCACCGCCGCGGTGACCGACCAGGAGGTCGTCATCGACAACGACGAGGACGGGACGGCGGACTTCGTCATCGCCGGCATCGACCCGGGGCTGCTGTCCGGGGGCACCACGGGAGACTTCGTGTCGGTGACCATCGACGCGAGGACCAACGAGGTGGTCCGGGTGCTCTCGGCCAACGGGAAGTACAACTCCTCGACCGTCCTGCTGCCCTTCGTCCACTCCGACGTCGGCATCGGCGACGGGCAGGGGCAGAGCAGCGACTTCTCCTACACGGCCGCGACCTTCAGCGTCGTCTCGGGCGGGCCCGGCGACAGCGCGGGGGCCGTGGCCCGCTTCGACACCGCGGCCGAGCCGGTCCAGACCGGTCAGCTGTTCGGCGTCAACGCCCGGTCCACCGTGAGGTGGGACGCCGGCATCAACGCCGAGCAGGTGGAGGCCACCGGCACGAAGGGCTTCCTCGTCGCGGAGCTCTCCGACGCGGCCGGTGAGGCCCAGGCGGAGCTGCTGCCGATCGGGGACTGACACCCCGGCGCCGCTCCTGGCGACACCGTTGACAGCGCCGCCCGTCGGGATGACTCTCGGCGGGCGGCGCTGCTGCGTGGTGGGCCTTCTGGAGGAACTGCGGTGCCCCCGGACCTGCCGGCACGTCGAGCGGGGACCTCGCGCGGGCGACACGCCGATGGAGACCGCACCGACTCCCCGCTCGGCCGCAGGACCCCGCACCGATTCCCCGCTCGGCGGACGATCCGGCGTTACCGTCGGCGCCTGCCCCACACCGTGCTGGTCGGGCCGCTGCCGTGGGGGGCCGCGCCGCATCAGCCCAGGGGTGCGCCTCCCATGACGGTGAAGACTGCGCCGAAGGGATCCGCGACGGTGGCCATCACCCCGAACGGTGTGTCCATCGGCGGGGTGAGCACCGTGCCACCACCGGCGGACACGGCCGCCAGCGCCGCGGTCGTGTCCGGCACGCCGAAGTAGACGATCCAGGAAGGGCTCTGGCCTGCGTCGTCCCCCATGAACGGTCCGATCCCGGCGAGCGGAGCGCTGCGGTCGGTGGCGTCCGGGAGCGAGACGGTCTGGTAGCTCTCGGGAGCCCCGGGTACCGCGTCGCTGCGATGACCGAAGACATCGCGGTAGAAGGCTCTGGCGGTCTCCGGTTCGGAGGTCTGGAGGTCCTGCCACACCAGGGCGCCCGGCTCGTCGACGATGGTGCAACCGATGTGGGTCCCGGCCTGCCACACCCCGAAGGGCGCGCCCGTGGGGTCGGCGGCGAGGAGCATCCGGCCGAGCCCGCTGACGTCGCCGGGCTCGAGGAGCACCGCGCCGCCGTGCTCGGTGACGGTGCTCGCCGTGGCGTCGGCGTCGTCGCTGGCCAGATAGAGCGTCCAGGACGACGGCATGCCCGTCACGGGAGAGGGGCCGATGCCGGCGGCGTCACGACCCGTGACGCGGGCCATGACGTATCCCTCCCGCTCGTCGCCCGACGCGGCGAAGTCCCAGCCGAGGGCCGCGTTGTAGAACGCCTGGGCAGCGGGGACGTCGGGCACGGTGAGATCGGTCCAGCACGGGGCGCCGGCGGGCCAGGGCTTCTCTCGGATGGGCATGAGCAAGATCAGATCGGTGTCGAGGGCGCGGTGTCAAGAGCATCAGCGCCGCGACCCGTTCACGCCCCGTAGCGGTATCGGCAGGCCGCGATGCGGACGTCGTCGCCCGCCACCCGGTACACCAGGCGGTGCTCCTCGGTGATCCGCCGGGACCAGTAGCCACGAAACCCGTGCTTCAGCGGCTCGGGCTTGCCGATGCCCTCGTTGCCGTTGCGCCTCACGTCCTCGATCAGCACGTTGATGCGGCGAAGCGTCCTGCGGTCCTGAGCCTGCCACCAGAGATAGTCGCTCCAGGCGTCCTCGTCCCAGACGATGCTCACTCGAGGGGCTCGTGCGCCTCGCCGTGGCCGGCCTCGAGCCGTCCGATGGAGGTGAGCAGCCGGCGGGCGTTCTCGGGGCTGCGCAGGAGGTAGGCCGACTCCCTGAGGGACTCGTAGTCCTCGAGGGAGACCATGACCACGGACTCCCGCCCGGCCCTGGTGATCACCACCTCTTCCCGGTCGTCCACGACGGAGTTGAGGGTCTCGGCGTACCGAGCCCGCGATTCCGAGTAGCTGATGGTCCTCATGTCTCTCCTCCAACGACGTACATCAGAGCGTACGTCAGCGACCACGATCAGTCCTCGCGCCACACCTGCCGGGGACGGCGGACGGCCAGGGGCTCGGTGCGCTCCCACACCCGGCGCCACCGGGCCGCGGGCGGCGCCCCGTCGGGGACCACCGGTGCGGCCGTCGACGGGGTGGCGCCGGCGGCGGAGCGGGCGGTGGCGGAGTACCAGTCGGTGGCGTCCTCGTCGAGCAGGGCCGCCACGGCGCGCTCGACCTGCGGGCCCATGGTGCGCGCCGTGTCACCGGGGCCGGGCCAGAGCGGCGGGCCGAACCGGACGGTGACGGTGGGGTGCCCGGTGGGCCAACGCCGCCCGCGGGGCATCGCGGCGAACGAGCCGCGGATGCTGATCGGCACCACGGGGACGTTCTCGGTGACCGAGAGGTGGGCCGCGCCGAGCTGGAAGCGCTGGCTCCAGCCGTCGGGGGAGCGGGTGCCCTCGGGGTAGATGACGACGTTCCAGCCCTCGCGCAGCAGGTCCCCCGGGGTGGCCGAGACCGTGCTGGCGCGACGCTCGATGGGGAACGTCCCGAAGACCAGCGCCGAGCCGCTGGCGCGCCACCAGGTGTCGAAGAAGTAGTCCGCCGCCGCCACGAGGGTGCGCCGGCGCTCCGCCCAGGGCAGCGCGGCGAGCAGCAGACCGGTGTCGAGGTGGCTGGAGTGGTTGGCGACGAAGACGATGGGCCCGTCACCGAGCTCGCGCAGGCGCGTGATGACGTCGCGTCCGTGCACCGTGGTGTCGGTCTGCTGGGCCAGCACCGGCACCAGGGCGCCGGCCTGGATCGCGTCGCGCGCCGCAGAGGCCGCGGGGGTGCGCGCCCACGCGGTGGGGAAGAGGCCCTTGCGCGCCACCACCGTGGAGCCGGCGGCGGAGGCGGGCACCAGGGCGCGCCGCCCCCACCGCCACCCCCGCGCGACGAGCCTGACGTCGGAGACGCCGCCGGTGACCGCGCGCACCAGCGAGGGCCGGCGCTGTCCGCCCCCGCCGCGGTGGGTGGGGCGCAGCGTGAAGACGCTCACGTGACGTCCGCGATGAGGTGCGGCGGGTTGTGCAGGAAGGTGATCGACGGCGAGCGCCCCACGGTCCCCTGCGCCATGGCGAGGGCGTCGTCCAGGGTCGAGGCGGCCCGGAAGCCCATGCGCTCGACGGACCTCTTCTCGGCGCCCACCCAGATGATGTCGCCGCAGTGGTCCAGGGCGTGGCTGATCCAGTACCACATGTAGAACGGGTGCACCCCGTGGTAGGCGTGCGAGGTGCGGTAGAGGTGGGTGTACCAGGGATCGGTGGCGTACTGCTCCTCGAACTTCGCCTCGATGACCGACGGCTTGGTGGAGACCGAGAGCACCTCGTCGTAGAAGTCCACGTAGGAGGGGTGGTGCAGCGCGTTGAACGCGGCCGGCACCGGGTGGTAGAGGATCACCGCCCCGCCCTCGCGCACCACGGGCTTCCCCCGGTAGGAGTTGAAGTAGTAGCCGAGGCCCATGCACGCCGCGAGGATGGGGTTCATCGTCGAGTTCACGTTGTAGGGGCCGATGAACGGAACGCCGAGGACCATGACGTCGGACTGCCCGTCGAGCTCCACCATCTGCTGGCGGTGCAGACGCTCCAGCGTGGCGTCGTGCACGGCCTCGACCTCACCGGCGGAGATCCCGGTGAGCCCGTACGGCGCCCGCACCCCCTGGAAGATCCGGCGCCGCATCGAGGTGGGAGCCAGCGCCAGGCCGCGGCGGGCGGCCAGCGCGGCAGCCTGGTCCTTGACCGACCACTCCCACTCGCGCTTCTGCATGAAGCCGTAGGCCGTGGGGAAGCACTCGTTGTCGAGCGTGGTCTCGACCTGGAAGATGTTGAGGTGGTCCTTCAGGACCCGGCCCATCCGCCACGCGCTGTGGTGCATGGCCGACCTCTCGTGGTCCATGAAGGAGCGAGAGTGCGTCATGGTGTGGCTGTTGTGGTGGTGCTTCAGCGACGTGTACGACGTGAGGCCGATCGGCACCGACTTGTGGCCGCCGTCCATCGCCACGAGGTTCACGTTGACGTAGACGAGCAGGTCCGACTCGGCAGCCCGCCGGTTGATCTCGACGTCCTCGCCGCGGTCGGTGACGCCGATGTGCACCATGTTCGCCGGGTCCTCGGCGTCGTGGTTCCGCAGCTTCCCCTGGGGGTAGAAGCTGCGGAAGACCCGCTCGCCGAGCATGTAGCGGAGCTCGTCGGCGGTCATCCGCCGGTGCAGGGCGTTGGCGGCGATCAGCTCGACGTCGTCCACCCCCGCAGCCGCGGCCATCGTGAGCACCTGCTCGACGATGCGCTGGCGGATGTCGGGTCGGGTCATCTGGGGGAGGGCCAGGGAGATGTCGTCGAAGGCGATCGTCAGCCGCATCCCCGCGAACAGCTGGTCCGGCAGCGGCCGGGCGTCGATCGGGTTCCGCAGGGCGTGGTCGATGGCGGCCTCGACGTCGGGGACGCTCGGCAGCGACTCCGGCGGGTAGACCACCCTGGTGCCGCGCGGGAACTCCTCCAGGCGGAAGCCGTCGCCCTCGTGGACGACGAGCGGGGGGGTGCGGTCGTCGACCTCGAGGACGAGTCCGGGGCGGCTCACGGGGTGCTCCTGGGGTGGTCGGGGGCCGAGCCGGGCGGGCACCGGCGGTCGGGCGGCGGGGTCGTGGCGGGTCGCGCGGTCGTGGGAGGTCGGACGGTCATGACCGGTCGCGGGCGTCGAAGGTCACCTTGACGGTGCCCAGGCGTCCGGCGGAGCCGGCGTGGTCGAGGGCCTCGCGCCAGCGGTGGAGCGGGTAGCGGCCGCCGACCAGGCCGTCCAGCGGGGCGTCGGCGGCGAGCCGCGTCGCGACCTCGAAGGCGTCCCCGCGGGAGGCGTACGTGCCCACGACCTCCAGCTCGCGGAACCACACGGGGGACAGGTCGGCGCCCTTGGACGGCATGCCGGAGAGCACCACCCGTCCGCCGGCGCGCGTGGAGCGCAGCACCGTGTCCTGCGAGGCGGCCGAGCCCACGGCGTCGAGGGCCACGTCCACCCCGCCGAGCAGGAAGGGCCCGGCGCCCGCGCCCTTGCCCAGGCTCGAGCGGGCGAGCACGGCCGGGACGGCGCCGGAGCCGTCCTCGCTCCTCGTCGACGACACCCGCATCGCGCGCGTGGCGCGGCGCACCAGGGACATGGCCGAGCTCGGGCGCACCACGTCGTCGGCGCCGAACGCCCGCGCCAGCCTCACCTGGGCGTCGTGCTTGGCCACCACCGTGATCCGCCCGGCCTCGGTGAGCCGGCGCAGCGCGAGGACGGCGAGGAGCCCCACGGAGCCGGCCCCGGAGACCAGCACGGAGTCGCCCGGAGCCACGGCGGCCCGGCGCGCGGTGTGCACGGCGCAGGCCAGGGGCTCGAGGAGCACGGCGCGCTCGTCGGGCAGGTCGTCGGGCACCGCGCGCACCTGGCTGGCGTGCACCACCATCTGCTCGCCCCACCCGCCACCGGTCTCCGCGCAGAAGCCGGTCTGCAGCCCGGGGGCCAGGTGCCCGACGGTGACGCGGTCGCACCGGTTGGTCTCTGCGCGCGAGCACGGCCCGCACGGGTCCAGGCCGCGGGCCGCGCAGGGCAGCACCGGGTCGATGACGACCCGCGTGCCCCTCGGGACGTCCCCGCAGTCGGTGAGCAGGTCGGCGACCACCTCGTGGCCGGGGACGAACGGCATCGACGACAGCGCCGAGAAGTACAGCGACGTGGTGCCGGTGATGATCCCCAGGTCGGACCCGCAGATGCCCGAGAGACGGGGGCGGGCGATGGCCCACCCCGGGCCGGGCGGCTCGGGGCGCTCGCGGGTGACCAGGCGCAGCGGAGCCATGGCGCCCAGCGCGAGACCGGGCACGGAGCCGCCGACGGCGCGGGCCGCGGCGTAGCGGGAGGTGGAGGCGAAGACCTCCAGGGCGCGCATCACGGCAGCGAGGCTCCCACGCTCGAGCCGGCGGCGGACGGGACCAGGCGCCGCAGCAGCCCGCCGGAGGCACCCGGGTCGCGCGGGGCGCCCCACGTCTCGACCGGCCAGGACAGCCCGCGGGCCGCCCGCAGCAGCGGGACGTCCGGCGAGACGGCGGTGGGGAGCCCGACGCAGCGCAGCAGCGGCAGGTCGGAGTGGGAGTCCGCGTAGGCGTAGGAGCGCCTCAGGTCGTAGCCGCCGGTGGCGGCGTGGCGCACCACCCAGGCCGCCCGCGCCTCGCCGACCAGCGGTGGGGCGGCGAGGAAGCCGGTCGCCAGGCCGTCGGGGCCCACGGCGAGGTCGGCGGCGACCACCTCGTCGAACAGGGGGGCGAACGGTCTGGTGAGCGGCCTCACGGCCCCGGTCAGCAGCACCGTGCGGTGCCCGGCGGCGCGGTGGGCGCGCACCCGGCGCAGCGCGGGAGCCGACATCCGGGCGAGGACGTGCGGGGTGATCACCTCGTCGACCAGCGCGTCCAGCCCGGCCGGGTCCGCTCCCTCGTAGCGCCGGTACACCTGGCGCAGGAAGTCCCCGCGGTCACGGCGCTCGGCGGCGAGCATCGACGGCAACCGCCCCAGCACGCGGGCGACCTCGCCGACGCGCCCGGCGCGGGAGAGCTCCGGCAGGCGCGCCCAGAGGTAGCCCTCGAGGACGTTGGACGACATCAGCGTGCCGTCCAGGTCGAACACCGCCAGGACGTCCTCGGCCGCGGTCAGCTCGCGGCGCACCCCCGAGCGGCCGCGCCGGCGCCGGCGCAGCTCGTCCTGGCGCCGCACCGGGGCGGCGACGGCGGGCACGTGGACGTCCCTGACGTAGTGCGGCCAGTCGATGACGGCGGTGTCGAACCCGAACGTCTCCGCGTCGGCGGGCTCCAGCGAGCGGTGCAGCGCCAGCGCGGCGTCGTCGACGAAGTGGAGCTCGGACTTCGTGTAGGGCAGGTAGAGGTCGTCGTAGCGGCGCAGCAGCTCCAGGCGGTCCTTGCCACGGTCCAGGTCGCGCGCCCACCGGCGCACGCGGTCGCTGCGCGGCAGGACCTTCACCGCCCGCTCGGCCAGGGCGTGCGCCGCCTCGCCGGCGGCCAGGCGCCGCGCGGCGGCGGCCGCCCCGGGGAACTCCCACGTCGGCAGCCGGTTCGGGCCGGACTCGCCCGGGTCGAAGGGGTGGGCCTCGAAGTACTCCCGCGCCAGGACGTAGACGTCACGGAAGGACAGCGGGTTCCGCGCCCCGGAGCTGACGTGCAGGTACCGGGTCGCGCCGGGTCCCGGCGGGTTCGCGGCGCTGACCACCAGGGCGTTGACGACGTGGTCGACCGGGACGATGTCGATGGTGGCGTCGGGCGCCGCAGGGACCTCCGGCAGCTCGCCGCGCCCGAGGGAGAGGATCAGCGGCTCGGCCATCTTGAAGCCCTCGATCCACCCGGGGTAGGGGGCCACCAGGGCAGACTCCACGATCGAGGGGCGCAGCACCGTCACCGGCAGGGGGTGCTCCCCGCCGCTCATCTCCTCCACGACGCGCTCGCCGAGGGCCTTGGTGAAGGTGTAGACGTCGGTCCACCCGAGGGAGTGCCCTCGCTCGCGCCCGGCGTCCTTCCCCGCGCGGAGCACCCAGTCCCGGCGGCGGCGCTCGGCGTCGCCCGCCGAGGTCAGCGCGCCCGCCGGTCCGTGCTCGGCGTCCGCGGCGGCGTTGAAGCGGGCGAGGCGGTCCGGGGCTCGGGAGGAGTCCTCGATGCGGGCGGAGACCGCCATGCCCGCGGCCAGCTCGGTGCGCCAGTCCACGTCGTGGTCCAGGGAGGCCTCCGGCACCGGGCCCCTGCGTCGCCCGGAGACGTAGGCGGTGGACACGTGCACGTAGTGCACGCGCTTCCCGCGCTCCCGCTGGGCTGCGTCGACGGCGAGCACGCGTTCCAGGAGGGCGACGGTGCCGACGACGTTGGTGGTCAGCGCCTCGTCGATCGGAGGGTCGAACGAGACCTCGCCCGCGCAGTGCAGGACCGCGTCGAGGTCGTCGGGCAGCTCGGGGACGTCGGCGAGGTCGCCCTCGACGACGTCGACGCGCTCGACGAGCCGAGCGGCCCAGGAACGGGGGTCGTCACCGGGCTCGTCCACGGCCGCCGCGAAGGTCGGCTTGCGCAGCGTCCGCGCGATCCGGTCGGCCCCGCTCTGCCCGGCCTTGGGCCGCACCAGGACCACGGGGCGCACGCCCGGCACGTCGACGAGCAGGGTGCGCAGCAGCGCCTCGCCGATGAACCCGGTGGCCCCGGTGATGAGGACCCGCTGACCCGTCAGGGCCTCCGCGACGCGCACGACCGATCTTCTCCCGCCCCGGCGGAGAACCCACCGCACCCGCTGGTGGCTCCAGCGCAGCGCCGACCCTACGCGGCGCCCGCCCTGGCGTCCCCGGCTCAAGACAGGGGCAGGACGTCCCGATGCACGCCCTACCAGGAAGCCGCGGCCGCCGGCGGACGACGGCCCGGCGACGCCGCGAGGAGGCAGACCCGTTGAGCACGAGCACGAAGGACGCCGCGAGGCCCGTCACGCAGGCCCGCATCACCGAGCACGTCGCCCGCCTCGGCGAGCAGCACCCCCCGCTGAGCCTGGGCCCCGTCGACCGGACCGTCCGGGACCCGCGCGCCGTGGCGGCCCGCTTCGGCAGCGTCATCGACTACATGGCGCGCGTCGAGCTGGAGGTGGAGCGCAACGTCCTCGAGCTGCTCCTGATGCTGCCCGGCGTGGGCGAGACGGACCGGCACTTCTACCAGGACGTGTGGGGCCCGCAGGAGGTCCAGCACGGCCTCATCCTCGACCAGCTGCAGACCGACCTGGGCCTGGCGCCGGCGGAGCCCGACGTCGACGGCGTGAGCGGGCGCGTGAAGGTCCTCGGGGCCCTCGCCCACCTGGCACCGGTCCAGGACGTCGTGCGCCTCATGTACTACCTCACCGGCGCGGCCACCGAGCGCAGCGCGGTGATGGCCTACAACGTGCTCGGCGACGGGCTCACCGAGATGGGCGAGGACGCCATCGCGACCACGATCATCGCCCCCATCAAGCGCCAGGAGCCGGGGCACTTCGCCTTTTACTCCATGTCGGCCCGGGCGATGGTCGCCGCGGGTGAGCTGGCGCCGTGGCAGCTGCGCCTCGCCCGCTTCCTGCGCTCGCGGTCCTTCGGGCTGGTGGGCGTGAACCGGCCCTCGCAGGAGGCGGACGCCGGCGCGATGATGGTCGCGATGGGGCTCGACGCGGACCTGGAGCGCTACGCCAGGGACATCTCCCGGGTCGAGACCGAGCTGCTGTGGGCCCGCGACCAGGGGATGCGGGTGCCCGGGTACGTCCTGGCGACGCTGCGCGACGCGGTGGACGCCCACCGGGCGAGGACCCTTCCCGCCTGAGGGCGTGCTCGCGGCGGGGCGGCCTGTCGCGCGCCGGAGCGCGACGCCGGGTACCTTTCACCGAACCCGCCCCCCGGCACCAGGACGTCGGTGGGCCAGCGAGGAGGACACCGTGGTCACGATCGACGAACCAGGGGCGCGAGAGCGCGGGGGCGGGACGCGCAGCGGTGGCGTCCTCAGCGCCGCGAGGCGGGTGACCGGCCTGTGGCCGGTGGTGCGCCAGCTCACCGGCACCGACGGGACGGGCCACGGGGCGGCGGTGCGCTCGGGCACGACCGACCGCCTGCGCTCGCACAACGCCGGCGCCGACCGGGTCGTGGACTCCGTGTGCCCGTTCTGCGCGGTGGGCTGCGGCCAGAAGGTCTACGTCACCGACGAGAAGGTCACCCAGATCGAGGGCGACCCGAGCAGCCCGGTCAGCCGCGGCCGCCTGTGCCCCAAGGGCAGCGCGAGCAAGCAGCTGGTCACCTCCCCGAGCCGGGTGTCGACGGTGCGCTACCGGCGTCCCGGCGGCACGGACTGGGAGGACCTCGAGCTCGACACCGCGATGGAGATGATCGCCGACCGCGTGCTCGACGCCCGCCGCAAGGGCTGGCAGGACGCCGACGAGCAGGGCCGTCCGCTGCGCCGGACCCAGGGGATCGCCAGCCTGGGCGGGGCGACGCTGGACAACGAAGAGAACTACCTCATGAAGAAGCTCTACACCGCCCTGGGCGCCATCCAGGTCGAGAACCAGGCCCGCATATGACACTCCTCCACCGTCCCCGGTCTGG
>JARICT010000133.1 GCA_029257185.1 Quadrisphaera sp. | reverse complement strand
GTGCCCGCCCTGGTGGAGCGCCGCGCGGACTACCTCCTCGTCTCCACCGGGCTCGCGGAGCGGGGCTTCGGCATCGCCCGGCCGTCCGTGCTCCGCGAGCTCGACGGGCGGGCCCCGGTCGTCTTCGTCCACGCCGGACCCGGTCTGGGGGAGCTGCGGCTGTACGACGTGCGGGGCATCACCGGCGGCAGCGACCCGCCCGAACCGCTCCAGGACGGCGTCCCTCCTGCCGATGACCGCGGGATGCCCACACCGAGGGCCGCCGCCGAGGAGGAACCGTGACCGGACCCGCAGCAGACCCCGCCGTCCCCGATCTCGACGTCGTCGTGCCCGTGTGGAACGAGGAGCAGCGCATCGGTCGGACGCTGGCCGCCATCACCGCCCACGCCGCCGGGACCGGGCTGCGGGTGAGGGTCACCGTGGTCGACAACGGCTCGGTGGACCGCACCGCCGACGTGGTCGACCGCGTCAACGCCACGTGCCCCGAGCGCGTCAGCGTCCGCCTGCTCGGGTGCTCGCGCCAGGGCAAGGGCGCCGCGGTGCGTCGCGGGATCCTCGCGAGCCGTGCCCGCTGGGTGGGGTTCTGCGACGCCGACCTCGCCACCCCGCCGCAGGCCCTCGACGACGTCCTGGCGGCGCTGCGCGCCGGCGACCCCGTGGTCATCGGGTCGAGGCGCACGGCTGGCGCGAGGGTCGAGGTGGGCCAGCCGCTCACCCGACGCCTCGGGTCGCTGGCCTTCCGGGCGCTGACCCAGGGCGTCACCGGGGTCTCCGACAGCCAGTGCGGCTTCAAGTTCTTCGACGCCGCCGCGGCCCGGGACGTCTTCGCCCGCTCCAGCGTGGAGGGTTTCACCTTCGACGTCGAGCTCCTCGGCCTCGCCACCCGGCTCGGCTACCGCATCACCGAGGTCCCCGTGGACTGGAGCGACCAGGCCGGCTCGTCGCTCTCGCTGCGCGCCGACGGCCCGGAGATCCTCACCGAGCTGCTCGGCGTGCGGCGACGCCTCGCGGCCGCCGTCCCCGTCGCCGCCGCAGCGCCGCGAGCCCTGCGGGGCGGGCGGACCACCACCGTCGTCGTCAACTGGCGCGACTCCGCCCACCCCCTCGCCGGCGGCGCCGAGCTGTACTGCGAGCGGGTGGCCGCCGAGCTGGGCGCGTGCGGCGAGGACGTCGTCTACCTCACCTCCCGACCGCACGGCCTGGCGCGCCGAGAGGACCGCGGCACCTACCGGGTGGTCCGCGGCGGCAGCACCTACGGCGTGTACCCCTTCGTCCTGGGGTGGCTGCTGGCCCACCGCCGCAGGGTCGGCGCGGTCCTGGACAGCCAGAACGGCATCCCCTTCTTCACCCCGCTCGCGCTGGCGCGGACCACGCCGGTGCTGCTGCTGGTCCACCACGTCCACCAGGACCAGTTCTCCGCGTACTTCGGCCCCGTCATGGCGCGCGTCGGCCGGTGGCTCGAGGGTCCGGTGAGCCGCGCCGTCTACGGCCGCCGGCTCGTGGTCGCGGTCTCCCCGTCGACGCGCACCGGCGTGCGCCGCCGCCTGCGGCTGCGCGGGGCCATCAGCGTCCTGCCCTGCGGGATGGACGCACCTGCTGCGGCCGCGGTGGCGAGGTCGGAGCACCCCCGCGTGGTCGTCGTCGGGCGCCTCGTCGGCCACAAGCGCCTGCACCTGCTCGTCGCGGCCATGGGCGCCGTGCGCGCCGCGATGCCGCGCGCCGAGCTCCACGTCGTCGGCGACGGGCCCGCCCGCGCGGACCTGGAGCGCCTCGCCGACGCCAGCGTCAGCACCGGGCTCACCGTCTTCCACGGCCGGACCGACGACGCCGCGCGCGACGCCCTGCTCGCCTCGGCGTGGCTGACCGTCAACCCCTCGGCCGGTGAGGGCTGGGGTCTGTCGGTGCTCGAGGCGAACGCCGCCGGCGTCCCGGCGCTCGCGTACCGGGTGAGCGGGCTGCAGGACTCGATCCTGCCCGGGCGCACCGGGTGGCTCGTGGAGCCGGGTGAGGACCTGGGGGAGGCGGTGGTCGGCGCCCTGCGCGAGCTCGCCGACCCGGAGGCCGCGGCCACCTACGCCGCCGCGTCGCGCGACTGGGCCGGCCACTTCTCCTGGGAGAGGACCGCGGACGGGGTGTCGCTGGCGCTCGCCATCGAGCGGGCCCGGCTGCAGGCAGGTCGCCGTGACCGCAGGGCCGGCAACGACCTCGTCTGCGTCGTGGACGTGCCCCGGGACCTCCTCGCACCGGGGTGGGAGCGTCACCAGCGCCAGGGCGACACGTGGTCGCAGCACGGCGCCCGCGTGCGCGGGCTGCTGCGCGGCGCCGACGAGGCGGACGTCTCCGCGGCGCTCGCCCGCCTCGGGGTGGACCGTCGCGGGAGCGGGGTCAGCGTCGTCGTCGCCCGCCCTGCGGACCTGCTGGGCAGCCCGCAGACGTGGGCGGACGCGAGCGCGCACGCCCCTGCTGGCCGCGCTGTCGCCCAGCCCGTCCGATCGCGGGCGTGAGCGCCCCCACCCCCGCGATCGACCTCGGGGCGGCGCGGCGCGGGCTCGGCGTCCTGGCCCTCGCCAGCGCCGGGGCGGGCGGGCTCAACTACCTCTTCATCGCCGTCATGGGCGTGCTGCTGCCCGCCGAGGAGTTCGTCACCGTCGCCGCCGCCCAGGGGATGCTCCTCGTGGTGGGCAGCGCCGCCGCCTCGACCGTGCCGTGGCTGACCGCCCAGCAGCTCGCCCGCGCCGGCGACAGCGCCGGGGCCCGAGCCGCGGCGGCCCGCACCTCGGCCGTCTCCGCGGCCGTCCTCGCCGCGGCGGCGGCGCTGGGCACGACGGCGCTCTCCGGCTTCGCCAGCCCCGCCGAGCGCGCGGCCCTCGCGGTGGCCGCGGCGATGATCTGCTGCGGGCAGGTCGGGGTCGGGTGGGCGCAGGGAAGCGGGCGGTACCGGCTGCTGGCCTCCCTCGTGGTGGGCGAGGTGGTGCTCAAGGTCGGCGTCGGCGTCGTGGTGGTGCTGTCCGGCGGCGGAGCCCTCGGGGTCATCGCCTCCGCGGCGGGCGGGGCCGCGCTCCTCGTCATCGCCGGCGCCGTGCTCGTCGGTCCCGCGCTGCGCCGCGGCGCGGGGCTGCTGCGCCTGGATCCGGGGTGGTGGCGCACCCCGCTGGCCGTCGGTGGGCTGCGGGGAGCCGTCGCCGCGCTCCTGGTGGTGGACGTGGTGCTGGTAGCGCTGCTGCTGCCCGCCTCGCGCGCGGTGGCCGACTACCAGCTGGCGATGTCGCTCGGCCGCGCCCCGGTGTTCCTCGCCACCGCCGTGGGCCAGGCGTACCTGGCGGTGCTCGCCGCTCACCCCCGCGAGCGGCGCGTGCGCGAGGAGACCTGGCAGCGGCTCCTCGGCCTCGCCCTGCCGGCGGCCGCGGTGCTCGCCACCGCCCCGGTGCTCTGGCTGGACCGGGTGATCCCGCAGGGCGCCGGAGTCGCGCAGTACCTCCCCTTCGCCGCGGCCACGGGTCTGGCGATGGCGCTGGTGCAGCTCGTGACCACGTGGGGCCAGGTGGGGGAGCGCCTCGCCCGCGTGGCCCTGACGGTCGCCGCGCTCTGCTTGCTGCAGGGAGGCCTCGTGGTGCTCGGCGGCTCTCTCGGTGGTGTCCTCGGCGTCGCGCTGGCGACCTCCGCGGGGGCCGCGGTCGCGGTCGGCGCCCTGGTGCTCGTCACCTCGGCGGGGATGCGCCTGCGGCTGCTCCCGCGCCTGCTGCCGGTGCTCGCGATGGCCGCGCTCGTGTCGCTCCGGCCGTTCCCGCTGGCGTGGCTGGGCGCCGTGACAGCCTTGGGTGTCGCGGTGCTCATGACGCTGCTGCGGCCGGCCGCCGCCGAGGGCGCAGCGTGACCCGCCGGCTGCGCATCCTCCACCTGGCCTTCGAGGACCCGCGGCGTCCGGGCAGCGGCGGCGGCGCGGTGCGCACCCGGGAGATCAACGCCCGGCTCGCGGAGCGCCACGACGTCGAGGTCGTCACCACGGGGTGGCCCGGGGCCCGGCCCCGCACCGAGGACGGCGTGCGCTGGACCCACACCCCGTCGCTGCCCGGTCGCGGCTCGTCGCTGCCGTACTTCGCCCTCGCGCCGCTGATCGCCCGCCGGCGCGGCGTGGACCTCGTCGTCGAGGACTTCGCGGCCCCGATATCGACGGTCGGGCTGCCGCGCTTCACGCCGACCCCCGTGGTCGCGGTGGTGCAGTGGCTGTTCGCCGCGGAGAAGGCCGACCAGTACCGGCTTCCCGTCGACCGCGTCGAGACCTGGGGGCTGCGCCAGCACGAGACGTTCGTCGCCGTCTCCCACGGCCTCGGCGCGCGGCTGCGCGAGCGCGCCCCGCACGCCGCGGTCCACGTCGTGGAGAACGGGGTGGAGCGCGGTGCCGGGGACGAGGCCTCGGGCGCCGGCGGCGACGACTGCTCGCCGTACCTGCTCTTCGTCGGACGGCTCGAGACGGCGCAGAAGGGCCTCGACGTGCTGTTCCGGGCGCTGATCGACCCCCTCCTGGCACAGACCCGGGTCCCGCTCGTCGTCGCCGGCGACGGCCCCGACGCGGCTGCCCTGCGGGCCGTGGCCACCCGCCTCGGTCTCGAGGGCCGGGTGCGCTGGGCCGGCCGCGTGGAGGGCGCCGCCAAGCGCTCCCTCATGGCGGGCGCCGCCGCGGTGGTGGTGCCCTCGCGCTACGAGACGTTCGGGATGGTCGCCGCCGAGGCCATGGCGTGCGGCGCGCCGGTGGTGGCGAGCGACGTGGACTGCCTGCGCGACGTCGTCGCCCACGCCGGCGGCGTCCTCGTCCCGCCCGAGGACCCGGGAGCTCTGGCGGCCGGGATCGCCGGGTTGCTGGGCGACCCGCTCCGAGCCGGCGAGCTGGGACGACGCGGTCTCGCGGCCTCGGCGCGGTGGGACTGGGACGTCCTCGCCGCCGCGCAGGAGCGGGTCTACCTCGACGTCGTGGAGCGCCGCGCAGGACGGGGACGACCCGGCGGCTGACGCGCCGGTCTCAGCGCGGGGCGGTCCCGGCCTCGCGGGCGACGTCCCACCACCGCTGGTCGAGCGCCTCGTGGCGACCGTCGGGCCCGGGCTCGCGGGTCCACGGCTTGTCGAGGATGTAGTGGATGTTCTTCACCTCGTCGTCGCGCCACACCGACGGGTGCTGGACGGGCATCGTCCGCAACCCGTTGTAGACGTAGGACAGCGGGCGCCACCGGCCCTCGAAGCGCTCGTTGAGCAGGTCCTGCTCGGGGAAGGGGTAGCGCGAGAGGTCCTCGATGCCCGCCACCGCACGGGTCAGCTCCTCGAGCACCGCGTCGTCGGGGGTCAGCACCATGAGACCGCTGTTGAGGTAGTTGTCCACGAGGTCGGGGCGCTCGGTGTCGTGCGCGCCGCGGCAGTACGTGTAGAAGCAGTTCTCCGGGACCCAGCTCGGCGGGTAGGCCGGGTTGTGCCGCGGGTTGCACCGGCACGCGTGGCAGGCGGCCATGCCGCCGGCGGGGAGGTCGAGGTCGAACAGCTCGTCCATGCCCTGCACCGCGAGCATGTCGGCGTCGACGAAGACCACCCGCTCGTGCTCGGTCAGCCCCCAGACCGCCAGCTTGGTCCACACCTGCGAGAAGCGCTCCATGGCGTACCCGCCCGACAGCCCCTGCGGAGGTTGGATCGGCGCGACCTCGCGCAGCACGCACCCGTCGTCGGTGACGGCCTGCCGGGTCCGCGCGTCGAGGTCCGGGGTCACCATGACGACCAGCGGGTAGGCGCTCCCGACCTTCCTGAGCGAGGCGTGCAGCGTCCTCAGGCCCACGAGGTAGTCCGGCCCCGTCAGCAGCGTGGCCCAGGCCTTCATCGACACGTCCCCTCAGCGATCACCGGGAGACGGTAGTCGACGCCTGCTGGCGCAGACCGGGCGCTGCTAGACATGGCTCCTGGTGCTGTAGATCGGCTCTCTCGACCGAGAGACGCCGTGCCCGCGCCGCCCCGTGCCAAGCTTCGGGGGTGACCGATCCGGCCGCTCCCGGCGCCTACGAGTCCCTGATGACGCGCCATCTCGAGCAGCGGCTGGCCGAGTCGTCGCTGGTCCAGGAGCTGGCCACCGTCCCGGACGCGGTCTCGCCCGACGTCCTCGCCCGCCACGTCGCCACCGCCGTGCAGCGGGTCCTCGCCGGGATGAAGGCCGACCGACGGCGCGACTACGTCAACGACCTGCTGACCAGTGCCGGCGCGGACACCGACGACGAGGTGCTCGGCGTTGAGCAGCTGGTCGCGCTGCGGCGCCCCGGCGTCGACCTCGCGTGGCCTCGCCACCGACCGGTCACGCCGCTCTCGGACGTGGCGCTGCTGACCAACAGCCGCGGCGAGCCGAACCTCGGGTCCGAGCTGCGCGCCGAGATGGCCAGCGCCGACGAGGTGGACCTGCTCTGCGCCTTCGTCCGCTGGCACGGCATCCGGGTGCTCGAGGAGCCCCTCGCTGAGCTGGCCGAGCGCGGTGTCCATCTCCGGGTGCTGACGACGACCTACCGCGGCGCCACCGAGCGCCGGGCCCTCGACGAGCTGGTCCGGCGCTTCGGCGCCCACGTCAAGATCCGCTACGACGCCCAGACCACCCGCCTGCACGCCAAGGCATGGCTGTTCCGGCGAGGTTCCGGCTTCGACACCGGCTACGTCGGCAGCTCGAACCTCTCGAAGTCCGCGCTCGTCGACGGTCTGGAGTGGAACGTGCGCATCGCCTCGGTGGCGACGCCGACGCTGGTGCGCAAGTTCCAGGCCACGTTCGACACCTACTGGAACGACCCGGGCTTCCTCGACTACGACCCCGACCGCGACGCGGACCTGCTGGACCGCGCGCTGGCGGCCGAGGGCGGGGCCGGCTCGTCGGGGGCCGTGGTGACCGTCTCCGGCCTCGACGTCCAGGCCCGTCCTCACCAGCTCGAGATCCTCGAGGCGCTCGACGTGGAGCGCACCGTCCACGACCGCCACCGCAACCTCGTCGTCGCCGCCACCGGGACGGGCAAGACCGTCGTCGCCGCGCTCGACTTCGCCCGGCTCCGCGGGGAGTGGCTCGAGAGCCGCGGCCGTGAGCCGCGGCTGCTCTTCGTCGCCCACCGCAGGGAGATCCTGGAGCAGTCGCTGCGCACCTATCGCGAGGTGCTGAAGGACGGATCCTTCGGCGAGCTGCTCGCCGGTGGTCTGCGCCCGAGCGCGTGGCGGCACGTCTTCGCGAGCGTGCAGTCGCTCACCCCGGCGACGCTCGCGGAGATCGAGCCTGACCGCTTCGACGTGGTGGTCGTCGACGAGTTCCACCACGCCGAGGCCGCGACGTACCGCCGCCTCCTCGACCACGTGCGGCCCGTCGAGCTGCTCGGGCTGACCGCGACCCCGGAGCGCGGCGACGGCGTCGACGTCCGCGGCTTCTTCGACGGCCGCACCGCGTTCGAGCTGCGCCTGTGGACCGCGCTGGAAGCCGACCTGCTCTGCCCCTTCCACTACTTCGGCGTCGCCGACGGCACCGACCTGACGGCGGTCGCCTTCACGCGCGGGGCCTACGACGTGGACGGGCTCAGCGGTCTCTACACCGGCAACGACGCGCGGACGCGCATCGTGCTCGCGGCGCTGCGCGACCGGGTCGCGGACGTCGGCCGGATGCGAGCGCTCGGCTTCTGCGTCAGCCGCGCGCACGCCGCCTTCATGGCCCGGGTGTTCACCGCCGCGGGGATCCCCTCGCTGGCGGTGGACGGGAGCACCCCCGACCACGAGCGGGACCGCGCCCTCTCGGCGCTGAAGGCCGGGGACGTGCGGTGCCTGTTCGCCGTGGACCTCTTCAACGAGGGCCTCGACGTGCCCGACGTCGACACGCTCCTGCTGCTGCGCCCCACCCAGTCGGCGACGGTGTTCCTCCAGCAGCTCGGACGCGGGCTGCGGCGGGCGCCGGGCAAGGCGGTGCTCACGGTGCTGGACTTCATCGGTGCCCACCGCGGGGAGTACCGGTTCGACGTCCGCTACCGGGCGCTGACCGGCTCGACGCGCCAGCAGCTCATCAGCGACGTCGAGCACGGCTTCCCGTACCTCCCGCCGGGCTCGCAGCTGGTGCTCGACCGCGTGAGCCAGGCGATCGTGCTGGACAACGTCAAGGCCGCGCTGCGCGTGACGAAGAAGGAGCTGCTGGCCGACGTCCGGTCCTACGCCGGTCTCGCCGGCCAGCCAGCTCTGACGCTCGGTGAGTACCTCGCGGCCAGCGGGCGCTCGGTGGCGGACGTCTACCGCGGCTCGGGCAGCTACCGGAGCTGGACCGGGCTCCTGCGAGCCGCCGGGCTGCCGACGCTGACCGCCGGGCCCGGGGAGGACGCCCTGCTGAGGCGGATGTCGGCGCTCGTCCACGTCGACGACGCCGAGCGCGCAGACGTCTACGCCGCGGTGGCCGCCGCCGACGGGCCGCGCTATGGCGCGCTGGGCGAGCGTGAGCAGCGCCTCGCCCGGATGCTGTTCTTCACGCTCTGGCCGGACCGGGGCGGCTTCTCCTCCTACGACGCCGGGTTCGACCACCTGCGCTCCCACCCGGCCGTGGTCGCGGAGGTGGCGCAGCTCATGGCGGGGGCGTCCGAGCGCGCACGGCACGTGGCGCGCCCCCTCGGGCTGGCACTCGCCCACCTGCCGGTCCTCGCCCATGCGACGTACCGGCGCGAAGAGCTGCTCGCAGGCTTCGGCTACGCCCACCTCGGGCGCGGTGCGAGCGGGCACGTCGGTGGCGTGCAGTGGTGCGCCGACGAGAAGGTCGACGCGCTCCTGGTGAACCTCAGGAAGGACCCGAAGAACTTCAGCCCGACCACGATGTACCGCGACTACGCCCTGTCCGCGGACCTCTTCCACTGGGAGAGCCAGAACGCGACCTCGTGGCGCTCGGCGACCGGTCAGCGCTACGTCCACCACCGGGAGCAGGGCAGCCACGTCGTGCTGTTCGCCCGCCCGTCGCCCACCGACGAGATCGGCGCCGCACCGTTCCTGTGCCTCGGCGCGGCAGACCACGTCTCCCACCGCGGGGAGCGGCCGATGGCGATCACCTGGCGGATGCACCGCTCGCTGCCCGCCGACGTGGTGGCGGCCGCGTCGGCGGCGAGCGCTTGAGGGGTCGTCCCGCAACTGCGCTGAAGCAGCGCTGTCGCGCTACCGTGCACCACGGCCACCATCCAGGTCCGCGACGTCCCCGAGGAGTCCTACGAGGTGCTCCGCCGCCGAGCCCGGCAGTCGGGCCGCTCGATCCAGTCCTACGTGCGCGAACAGCTCGTCGAGATCGCGGACGAGCCCACCGCGGACGAGGCCGTCGCGGCGGTCGAGGCGGCGCTCGCCCGGCACGGAGGTGGTTCTGCGACTGCCGTGGACGTCGTGGAGGCTGTCCACGACGGACGTCCGTGACGCGTCCGAGCCTCGTGGTCGATGCCTCCGCGCTGGTCCTCGCCGGGACCCGGGAGAGTGATGGAGCCGCCGGTCTCCGCGCACGGTGGCGATCGTCGGTCGTGCACGCGCCGCACCTCATCGATGCGGAGGTGGGCAACAGCCTCAGGGGTCTGCTCCTCGCGGGCAAGATCTCACCTGGTCTCGCTGATGAGCAGCGTGTCCTCCTTCCCGGAGTGGTCAAGAGGAGGTACGACCAGCGAGGCTGGCTGTCACAGGAGGCGTGGTCCTACCGGGAGCACATCACCTTCTACGACGGGTTGTACGTGGCGCTGGCCGTCGCTCTGGACTGCGTGCTCGTCACCTCGGACGGCCGTCTCCGCCGAGCACCGCAGCTGCCGTGCCCCCTCGACGTCGTGACGTGACCGTCACTCCTGCGCCGGTGCGGGAGAGTGGTCGGGCTCGTCACCCTCGAGCTCGTCGTCCGCATCATCGGGGTCCTCCAGCACCATGAGCAGCGCCTCGGCGACCGTCTGCTCCAGGCCGGGCATCACGCGCACCGCCTCGCCCGTGACGAGCCACCCGTACCGGCGCAGCTCCTCGAGCAGGGGGCGGGCGCGATCCAGGGCGTCGGGCGGGTCGACGTCCTCCGCGGACGCCTGGCCCTCCAGCAGCGCCAGGGCGAGGAGGTCGACCGCCATCTCGCTGGCCTCGTCGGCCTCCGACGCGTCGGGGTCGGCGTCGAGGTGGTGGGGGCGCGACAGGGCGTCCGCGAGGAAGAACGTCAGCGCCACCTCGAGCTCGGTCCGGTGCTCGCCCGGGTCGTCCAGGAGCTCCTGGGCCGCCGGCGTCGGTGCCAGCGCGTCGGCGCGGACGTCGACCAGACCGGCGCCGACGAGGGCGTCGAGGGCCTCGGCCACCACCAGCGCGTCGTGGTCCGGCGCCGGCTCGTCGCCGCCCGCTCCCACGCCGAGCAGGGCCGCCGCCTCGGAGACCTGCTGTGGGCTGAGCGCGTCCTCCTCGATCGGCGTCGAGGGCTGAGCCCATGACAGGAGCCCCAGGAGCGAACGGCTCAGCGGCATCGCGTCGACGGCGCCCTGGTGGGCGGCGACCCCCGCCGGGTCGAGCTCGGCGTCGGCCAGCTCCTGGAGGGCGAGGACCTGCTCGTCGCCGGCCCCCGACGCGTCGGCGAGGATCTCCTGCACCTCCTCGTAGTCGTCGACGCTCCCGCGCCACCGCCCGAGCTCCTCGATGAAGGCCAGGAGCGCGGCGAGCGCGGAGGCGAACACCGCCGTGGGGATCGGTGCCCGCTCGGGGTCGTCGCCGGCGGCGCGGGTCTCGCGCTCCTCCACCTCGTCGAGGAGGCCGAGGAGCTCGGTGACCTGCTCGGGCGTCCAGGCGTAGAGGTCGGTGACCTCGATGGTCTGCTCGGCGAGCTCGACGACGCCGGAGAGCAGGACGACGACGGCCTCAGCGTCCTCGGTGCTGTCCATCGCCTCGTCGGCGCTCAGCCACTCCCGCAGGCGTGGCTCGAGGCGCGTCAGCTGCTCGCTCGGCGGCGTGCGGCCCCCGGCGCCGCCGCCGCGCTGCGAGCTGACCTGCGTGCGGGGCTTCTTGCGCTTCTTCGGCATCGTCCCAGGATGGTGCACGCCGCGACGCCGTCGCGGGGGGCCGGTCGAGCGCTCCGGTCCCGCGAGCGATCGACGGGGCTCACGAGGCCCACGTCACGACGCTGCGCCAGACTCACCTCCATGACCGAGCGCCCCGTCAGCCGCAGCCGCGCCGTCCTCGTCACCGGAGCCTCGCGGGGGATCGGTGCCGCGATCGCCCGGGCCTTCGCCGGCGAGGGCGACCGCGTCGCCGTCCACTACGGCAGCTCGCGCGAGGCCGCCGAGCAGGTGCTGGCCTCCCTGCCCGGCGAGGGCCACGTGCTGGCGCCGGCGGACATCACCGACCCCGCCGCGGTGCGCACGATGGTCGACGACGCGGCGCGGGCGCTGGGCGGTATCGACGTCCTGGTCAACAACGCCGGCGTCTTCGTGCCGCACCCGGTCGACGCGACCACGTACGAGCAGTGGCAGGAGGGCTGGGCCCAGACCCTCGGGGTGAACCTCGTCGGGCCCGCGAACGTCACCTGGTGCGCGCTGGCGCACATGCCTGACGGCGGGCGCATCGTCAACGTCGGCTCCCGCGGGGCCTTCCGCGGTGAGCCGGACCAGCCCGCGTACGGCGCGAGCAAGGCGGGGCTGACGGCGTTCGGGCAGTCGCTCGCCCGTGCGTTGGGGCCGCGCCGGATCTCGGTGACCACGGTGGCGCCGTGCTTCGTGGACACCGAGATGGCCGCCCGGCGGATGGTGGGTGAGGAGGGCGTGAGGCGCCGGGCGGAGAGCCCGATGAACCGCATCGCCACCGTGGACGACGTGGCTGCCGCGGCGCTCTACCTCGCCTCGCCGCAGGCCGAGTTCGCCACCGGGACGGTGCTGGACGTCAACGGGGCGTCGTACCTGCGGATGTGAGCCCGACGGGTGGTCCGCGCGCGGGAGCTTGGTCTCGACCGCTCGGAGGAGCATGATCAGGGTGACCCAGGTCACGTCCCGAGGAGGGACCATGCACAATCCGCTCCGACGCCGCACGCACGCACCAGCAGCTCCCCCGCGAGGCTGGCCGGGGCCCGGTCCCGGACCCCGGGGTGGACCGAGCGGCGGGACCGGGGCGCGGGTGCGTCCTGCGGGCCCGCCGCCTGGTGGGCCACCGCCACGGGCGGTGGCACTCGAGGTGCCCGCACCGGACGAGCACCTGGACCTCACGTCGGCGGGTCCGCCGCCCTGAGCGGCGCGGTCGATCAGCCCTCCGCGGCCCTGAGCACCTCGCCGAGGGTGCGCAGGTTCCGCGTCGTGAGGTAGGGCTTCCAGCGAGCCGCCCCCAGGAGCCTGGCGAACGGGGTGTCGGTGGACGAGCCCTTCGGGCAACGCCAGTGGAGGACGTCGCCGGCGAGGTGCAGCCGCTCGACGGCGGCGTCGGGCGTCGCGTCGGCGTGCTCCTGGGCGAGCGAGGCCACCCGGGCCAGCACCTCGCGGTCGGAGGAGAACACGACGTAGGGATGGTGCTCGTCGTCGCGCTCGAAGGGGTAGGCGGCGCAGACGGCCCGCAGGACCTCGACCTCGAGCACGACCACGAAAGCCTCGTACCCGAAGCGCTCGCGCAGGGCCGCCTCCAGCCGCGCCTTCAGCGCCGCGCCGGTGTCGGCCGCACCCGCGCCGTCGGCGGGCTCGCCACCGGGGAGGTCCACGACGACGTTCCCGCTGGCCCGCACCGTGCGGACCCGTTCCAGGCCGAGGTCCGCGCAGACCTCGTGCAGCGCCGCCGACGTGACCTTCACCCCGCCGACGTTGACCCCGCGCAGCAGCGCGACCCACCGCATCGTCCTGATCATGGCCGTCACGCTAGCGCCGCCGCCGCCCGAGGGGCAGGGTGAGCGGTGTGGCGCGGGTGATGGGGGCGGACGTCGCCGCCGGCGCGTGGGTGGGCCTGCTGCTCGACGTCGCGGAGCCCGGGGCGGTCACCGCCGTGAGCGCCGTCACCGCTGTGACCGCCGTGACCGCCCCCGACGTCACCGGGCTGCTGGCCGCGTCCGGACCGGTCGACGTGCTCGCGCTCGACATCCCGATCGGCCTGCCCGATGCCGGCCCTCGCCGGGCGGACGCCGTAGCGCGCGCGCTCGTCGGGGCGCGGGCGGCGTCGGTGTTCACCACGCCGGTGCGCGCGGCGCTGCAGGCGCCCGACCACGCCGAGGCGGTGCGCCTCTCGCGCGCGGCCACCGGCCACGGCGTCAGCGCCCAGGCCTTCGCGCTGCGCCACAAGGTCCTCGAGGTCGACCGGTGGTGGCGCTCCGCGCCACGGGGCGCACCGCGCCTGGTGGAGGCGCACCCCGAGGTGTCCTTCGCCGCCATGGCCGGCGGGGCGCCGACCCACCGCAAGAAGAGCTGGGCCGGGGCCGGCGAGCGGCGCGCCCTGCTGCGCTCGGCGGGGGTGGAGGTGCCCGACGACCTCGGGGAGGCGGGACGGGTGGGCGCCGTCGACGACGTCCTCGACGCCGCGGCCCTCGCCTGGACCGCGCGGCGCGTCGCCCGGGGGCAGGCGACCAGCCACCCGGACCCGCCCGAGCCGATGCCCGACGGCTGGCGGGCGGCGATCTGGGCGTGAACGAGTCGACCGGGCCGTTCGTCGGGCTCGTCACCCTCGACGTCGTCCACCGCGCAGCTCGTGCCCGGGTGGCGTGAGCGGGCGCCCAGGACCGGCTCGAGGCCCAGGTCGCGGCTGGCCGGGGGGAGCGCCCCGTCCTAGGGTCGCCGCCATGGAGCAGCGACAGCTGGGCCGGTCCGGCCTGCGGATCTCGGCGATGACCATGGGCACCATGACCTTCGGCGGCGGCAGCGACTCGCCCGTGGGGTCCACCGACCTCGCCGGCGCCCGCCGCCAGCTGGACCGGTGCCGTGACGCCGGCGTCACCCTCGTCGACACCGCGGACGTGTACACCGGCGGCCGCAGCGAGGAGATCGTCGGCGAGGCCCTCGACGGTCAGCGCGACGACTGGCTGGTCGCCACCAAGGTGCGCTTCCCCGTCGGTGCGGGACCGAACGACGCCGGCCTCTCGCGCCACCACGTGCTGCGCGGCGCCGAGGCCAGCCTGCGGCGGCTGCGCACCGACCACATCGACCTCTACCAGGTGCACGAGTGGGACGGGCAGACCCCGCTGGAGGAGACCCTCTCCGCGCTCGACGCCCTGGTCACCTCCGGGAAGGTGCGCTACGTCGGCGTCTCGAACTACGCCGGCTGGCAGCTCATGAAGGCCCTGGGGGTCTCCGAGCGCGAGCACCTGCCGCGCTTCGTCAGCCAGCAGGTCTACTACTCCCTCGAGAGCCGCGACGCCGAGAACGAGCTCCTTCCCGTCGCCGCCGACGCCGGCCTGGGCGTGCTGGTGTGGAGCCCCCTGGCGGGCGGGCTGCTGAGCGGGAAGTACTCGCGCGGCGCCGACGGCACCGTCGAGGGCCCCTCGGGCTCGCGCCACCTCGGCGACTGGGACGAGCCGCCGGTCAACGCTCCCGACCGCCTCTACGCCACCATCGACGTGCTCAAAGAGATCGCCGACGGGCACGGCGTCTCCGGGGCGCAGGTCTCGCTCGCGTGGCTCATGGCGCGCCCGACCATCACCTCGGTCATCGTCGGCGCGCGCACCGACGAGCAGCTCGCCGACAACCTCGCCGCCGCCGACCTGGTGCTCGGCGACGACGAGCTCGCGGCCCTGGAGGAGGTCAGCCGTCCGCCGCTGCAGTACCCGTACTGGCACCAGAGGAACACCGCGGCCGACCGGCTCGGCCCCGCCGACGACGTGCTGCTCGCGCCCTACCGCTGACGCGTCGCGCGCGCTGGACCCGGCCGAGAGCGCCGCCGGGAGGTCTCGCGGTGCCCGTCCTGTCCCGATTGCCGCTACTTTGTCCGCTTGACGGATGCATCGACTGATGCAGCGACGGCGCGGGGGAGTGGTGGGACATGGTGATGCTCTCTCGACGGAGCGCCGCGACGCCGGTGGTCTCGCCCGCTCCCGCTCCGTCGGCCACGCGCCAGCGCCTCGTGGTCGGGCTCGCGCTGGTCGCGACCCTCGCGCCGGCAGGCCTGGCGCTCGCGCGCTACCCGAGCTGGTGGGCATGGATCGCCCCCGAGCAGACCCCGATGACGTGGCTGCAGTCCGTCGTGCTCGTGGTCACCGCCGTCGGGGCGCTGCTGGCGTCCCACGTCGTCCCGCCTCAGCACCCGGCGGCCAGCGGCGGGCGCTCCGCGGCGCGCACGTGGCTGCTCCTCGCGCTCGGGCTCGCGGCGCTCGCCGCTGACGAGCGGTTCGCCCTGCACGAGCGGGTGCGCGACTCCCTGCTCGCGCCGCGGGACGTCCGCCTGCCGTTCCTGCCCTGGGTCGGTCCCGGTGACTTCCTCCTCATCGGGGTCGCGATCGTCGGTCTGGCGCTCCTCCCGCGCGTGTGGCGGCTGGTCCGACCCGACCCCGCCGCGGCGGCGGCCCTGCTGCTCGGCGTCGTGCTCGCGGCCCTCGCGGTGGCCGCGGACTCCGTCGACCCCGCCACGTGGTCGCTCGCCGCGGAGCGCGTGGAGCAGAGTGCCGAGGAGGTCGTCGAGCTCTGGAGCGGGCTGTGCCTCCTCGCGGCCGTGTGGTTGCGGGCGTTGGGGATGCTGGACGCCGCCTCGGCCACGTCACCGCCGGTGGCCGCCACGCCCTGACCGTGGTGGGCTCGGCCCCTCGTGCCCTCGTGAGCCGGTGGGACGCACCATGGCCAGGCCGTCGCTCGTCGCGCTCCGGCCGGTCCAGGGGCTCGTCGCCGGCGGCGGCGTCGCCGTGGCGCGGGCGGTCGTCAGCGACCGCTGAGCCGGACCCGACGCCGCGAGGATGCTCGGCACCCTTGCCGCCATCACCCTCCTGGGGCCGGTCGTCGCCGTCCTGCGAGGCGTCCCCGAGACCCTCGCGCCGACCCGGAGGGCGCTGCATGCTGGCGTCGTGGACCCCGACGACGCCCGCGCCCTGCCCGTGGTGCAGCGCTACCACCCGCACGGCAGCGACGCCGCCCGGCGCGTGGCCCAGGACGGGACGGTCCTGCGGGTGCAGGTGGGCAGCGGGGTGCACGGCACGGCCATCGCGGGCGCGGACGACCGCGACGAGATGGGGATCGCCCTGGAGCCCGCGGCGTTCGTCACCGGCATCGCCCGGCTCGCGGTCACCGACCCCCGAGGACGCACCCACCGACGGGTCTTCGAGCAGTTCGAGGCCCACACCGCGTGGGACCGCGACGGCGGCCTGGACGAGCGCAGCGGCGCCGGCGACCTCGACGTGGTCGTCTACGCCGCCCGCACGTGGGCCCGCCTCGCGCTCGCGGGCAACCCCACGGTGCTGCTGCCCCTCTACGTCCCGGAGGAGGAGGTGGTCTTCGTCGACGAGGCCGGGCGTGAGCTGCGCGCGAACGCCGGTCGTCTCGTCTCACGGGCGGCAGCGAGCACCTTCCTGGGGTACCTCAGCGCCCAGCGTGACCGGATGGTCGGCAGCCGCTCCTCGCGCACCAACCGTCCCGAGCTGGTGGCGCAGCACGGCTACGACACGACGTTCGCGATGCACGCGCTGCGCCTGGGAGTCCAGGGTGTCGAGCTGCTGACCACCGGCCGTCTCACCCTGCCGATCCCGCAGCCGGAGCGCGAGCACCTGCGCGCCGTCCGGCGCGGGGAGGTGGCGATGGACGACGTGCTGACGGAGGTGGACGACCTCGCCGCCCGGCTCGCGGACCTGCGGACGACGTCCCCGCTGCCCGAAGAACCGGACCGCGCCTGGGTGGACGGGTGGTTGCACCGCAGCCACCTGCGGCACTGGGGCGTGGCACCGGAGCGGCGTGAGCCAGGCGCCTGACGCGACGGTGTGACCTCGGTGGCGCCGACGACCGTGACGGTGGTTGGCTCCGG
>JARICT010000131.1 GCA_029257185.1 Quadrisphaera sp. | reverse complement strand
CCGAGGGACTCGCCGTAGGCGATGAGCTGCGGTCGTCGCTGCGGCGCCATCACCTCGACGCGGGCGGCCACCGCGTCGAACAAGGCGCGTCCCTCGTCGGCGGCGCGCTCGCGGTCGACGAGGAAGGAGATCCAGCTGGGGAGGTAGGAGTACTGGGTGGCGACCAGGGCGGTGTCGCCGCCGTGGACCAGCTCGACGGCGCTCGCCGCGGACTCGTCGACCCACCCGGTGCCCGTGGTGGCGACGACGACGAGCACGTCGCGGTCGAAGCCGCCGGCGCGCTCGAGCTCGGCGACCGCCTCGGCGGCGCGCGCGGCGGGCGTCTGCGCGCTGTCCAGCCCGACGTAGGCCCGCACCGGCTCCAGCGCCGGACCGGCCGAGGCCGCCACCAGCTCGGCGCGGGTGGGCCCGCCCCCGACGAAGACGCGCCCCTGCTTCCCGAGGGTGTCCCAGGGGACCAGCGACGCCGGGGACCCCGACCGCTCCCCGGCGACCGGCTGCTCGACGGCGTCGGGGGTGACGGTGTTGACCTGCTCGAAGATGCCGTCCACGACGCGGAAGCCGGGGCGCAGCACCACGTCGAGCACCACGAGCGTCGTGATCGCCGCGGCGACGAGAGCCCCGGTCGCAGCGGCCACCGGCGGCGGCAGGCCGATGCGTCGTCGCAGGACGCGGGCGACCCGGCCCGCCAGCCAGCGCACCAGCCGGGCGAGGCCCAGCAGCACCGCGGCCACCGCCACGAGCACCGGGCCGGTGAGCGCCCAGACCGGTGCGCTGGGCGGGTCGGCGTCGACGAGGGACGCGGTGCGGCGCTGCCACACCAGGCCGGTGACCAGCACGACGACGAGCACGGCCACGAGCCCGGCGATCAGCGCCACCCACGCCAGGTGGCGGCCCAGCCGCAGCTCCCGGCGCGCCAGCGCGGCGCCTGCGGCGCGTCCCCACCGGGTGCGGCGGGCCACGGCGGCGACCGCCGCGCGCAGGCTCGTGCCCGCGGCGTACCCCACCGCGGCGGTGATGCCCGAGACGATCCCCTGGTAGAACCACTCGCGCGGCAGCAGGCTCGGGGTCATCGACAGCGCCGCGAAGCCGGTGGCGACGACCAGGCCGACGGGGTCCAGCGGTCGCAGCACGGGCCGAGCACGGGCGCGGCGGGTCACGACGCTCGCCGGACGGGGGCGTCGCTCACAACCCCAGCACCGTCGTGGCGATGAGGAAGTAGATGACGAGCCCGCTGGCGTCGACGAAGGTGCTGATGAAGGGGTTCGAGAAGACCGCCGGGTCGACCCTCACGGCCCGCGCGAGCACGGGCATCCCGGCGCCGACCACCGCGGACATCGTGCAGATGCCGAGCAGGGTCAGCCCGATCACCACCCCGATCGCGGGGCCGTAGAAGAGGCCCGCGACGAGCAGGCCCGTCCCGCCGAGCAGGGACCCCAGGAAGAACCCGACCCTGGCCTCGCGTGCCAGCACCCTGAAGATGTCCCGGGGGCGCACGTCCTCGAGCGCGAGCGCCCGCGTGATGGTCGTGGCCGCCTGGTTCCCGGTGTTTCCCCCGGTCCCGATGAGCAGCGGGATGAACAGCGAGAGCGTGGTCACCTGCGACAGGGTCGCCTCGAAGATCTCCAGCACCTGCACCGTGAGCACGGCCCCGACGGCCAGGACGTAGAGCCACACGACGCGCGAGCGCACGATGGAGGCGACCGGCGTCGCCAGGTAGGGCCGGCGCAGCGGCTCCGAGCCGCTCATCCGGGCCTGGTCCTCGGACTCGGCCTCCTCGAGGATCCGGAGGGCGTCGTCCACGGTGAGGATGCCGACGAGCCGCTCCTCGGCGTCCACGACGGGTGCGGCGAGGAGCTTGAGGCCGGCGGAGCGCCGCGCGACGGTCTCGGCGTCGTCCGTGGCGCGGGCCGCGTACGGCTGCTCGTGGGCGAGGTCCTCCACGAGGGACTCGGGGTCGGCCTCCAGGAGCTCGCGCAGGCTGACGACGCCGACGAGCCGGCGTCCGTGGTCGGTGACCAGCACGGTGTAGACGGTCTCGGCGCGATGGAGGCGCCGGCGGATCCGCTGCAGGGTCAGCGCCACGGTGAGCCCCGGGTGCGTCGTGACGACCTCGGGGCTCATGCGGCGCCCGATCGAGCCCTGCGGGTACCCGAGCACGACGGACGTGACCTCGCGCTGGTCCGCGGAGAGCCCGGAGAGCAGCCGCGTCGCCAGACCGGCGGGCAGCTCGTCGAGGAGGCTGACGCGGTCGTCCGGGTCCAGCCCCGCGAAGACGGCCGTGACGTCCTCGTCCTGGAGCGCTTGGACCAGGTCGGACTGCAGCGTGGGGTCGAGGCCGTCGAAAGCCTCCAGGGCCCTGCTCTTCGGCAGCAGGCGGTAGACCACCGCCCGGTCGACGGCGCCCAGCCGCTCGAGGATCTGGACGACGCTCGCCGCCGGCGCCGCCGCCAGCAGGGCGGACACGGACGCCAGGTCTCGGCGGGACACGGCCCGCTCGACCGCGTCCACGTCCTCGGGTCGCAGCACCGCTGAAGGGTAGGCATGCTGACCGCCGGCGTCCCACGGCGGGAGGTGCACCGAGGCGGGAGGGGACCGTGGACGGCAACATCCTGCTGATCGCGCTCGCGGTCCTCGCCTTCGGCGTGATCGCCGGCAGGCTCAGCGGCACCCCGGTGACCATGCCCATGGTCTTCACCGCCGCAGGGCTGCTGCTGGGCTCCAGCGTTCTCGGGGTCCTCGACCTGGGCGTGGGCAGCGACGTCGTGAGCGTCCTCGCCGAGGCCACGCTCGTGGTGGTGCTCTTCACCGACGCATCCCGCATGGAGCTGCGCACGGTGCTGCGCCAGCACGGCCTCGCGCTGCGCCTGCTCGTCCTCGGCCTGCCGCTGGCCATCGTCGTCGGCGCCGGCGCCGGGGCGCTGCTTCTCCCCGCGATCCCCCTCCTCTCGCTGGTGGTCCTCGCCGTCGTCCTCGCGCCCACCGACGCCGCGCTGGGCCAGGCGTTCGTCAGCGACACGAGCGTGCCGGCGCGCGTGCGCCAGACCCTCAACGTCGAGAGCGGGCTCAACGACGGTCTCGCCGTGCCGTTCCTGACCGTCGCCCTCGACATGGCGCTGCGCCAGGCCGGCTCACCGGCGAGCTACGCGGGGCTGCTCCTGCAGCTCGTCGGCCTCGGGATCGCCGTGGGCACCGCCACGGGGTGGCTCGGAGGGAGGCTGCTCGAGTGGAGCGCCGCGCGGGACTGGACCACGCCGACCACGCAGCGGCTGTCGACCATCGCGCTCGCCGCCGTCGCCTACGCCGGCGCGGAGCTCGTGGGCGGCAACGGCTTCGTCGCCGCGTTCACCGCCGGCCTCGTCGTCGGCACCACCGCCCGATCGCTCCTGCCGCGCACCCAGGAGTTCTCCGAGACGGAGGGGCAGCTGCTGACGCTGGTGACGTTCTTGCTCTTCGGCAGCGTGGTGCTCGGCGACGTCATCGGCGAGATCGACGGGAGGGTGATCGCCTACGCGGTGGTGAGCCTGGTGGTGGTGCGTCCGGCGGCCGTGGCGCTCTCGCTGCTGGGCAGCGGCGTGAGGGCTCGCACCGTGGGCTTCATCGGGTGGGCCGGTCCGCGGGGGCTGGCGTCCATCGTCTACGCGGTCATCGTCGCTGACTCCGCCGGCGTCCCGGGCGCGAGACAGGTCTTCGTCGTGGCGTCGACGACGATCCTGCTGAGCATCGCGGCCCACGGCGTCAGCGCAGCCCCGCTCAGCGCGCGCTACGGCGCGTGGATGTCGTCCGTCGGCGGGCCGCGCTCCCCCGAGCACGCCCAGGTGCCGCACCTGCCGCTGCGTCACGCGGAGCGCCGGGGCCGCGAGGAGGGGCGAGGGCCCCGGCAGCCCTAGCTGACCCCCAGCAGCACCCGGATGGGTGCGATGGCGAAGTACGCCACGAACGCCACCGCGACCAGCCACATGAGCGGGTGCACGCTGCGGGCCCTGCCGGAGACCAGGGCGATGAGGGTGTACGAGACGAAGCCCGCGCCGATGCCGTTGCTGATCGAGTAGGTGAAGGGCATGACCACGATGGTGAGGAAGCACGGGATGGCGATGGCGTAGTCGCTGAAGTCGATGGACCGCACCTGCGTGAGCATGAGGAACCCGACGACCACGAGCGCCGGCGTGGCCGCCTCGAACGGCACCACCTGCACCAGCGGGGTGAAGAACATGGCCACGAGGAACAGCACACCGGTGACCACGCTGGCCAGGCCGGTCCGCGCGCCCTCCCCCACGCCCGCGGCGGACTCGACGTAGGTGGTGTTCGACGAGGCCGACGCGAACCCGCCGGCGACGGCGGCCACGGAGTCCACGAAGAGCACGCGCTCCACGCCGGGCAGGTTGCCGTCCTCGTCCAGCAGCCCGGCCTCGGCGCCGACGCCGACCACCGTGCCCATCGTGTCGAAGAAGTCCGCCAGCAGCAGCGTGAAGACGAGCAGGACCACGGCGATGGCCGAGATCTGCGTGAAGGCGCCGAACAGGCTCGCCTGGCCGATGAGCGAGAGGTCGGGGAGGCTGAACAGCTGGTCGGGCATGGCCGGGACCACCAGGCCCCAGCCCTCGGGGTTGCTCGCTGCTCCCGGGATCGCCCGCGGGCCGACGTCGAACACGGCCTCGACGAGGATCGAGAGCAGCGTGGCGGCGACGATGCCGATGAGGATCGCCCCCCGCACCCGCTTGGCCACCAGGACCGACGTGAGCAGCAGACCGACGACGAACACCACCGTGGGCCAGCCCTGCAGGCTGCCGTCGACGCCGAGCTCCAGCGGCGTCGCGGCGCCCTCGGGCACCCGGACGAACCCGGCGTCGACGAAGCCGATGAGCGCGATGAACATGCCGATGCCCACCCCGATCGCGGTCTTCAGCTGCCCGGGGATGGCGCGCAGCACCGCGGTGCGGAAACCGGTGAGCACCAGGACGGTGATGATGAGGCCCTCGAGCATGATCAAGCCCATCGCGTCGGCCCACGACATCTGGTTGGCGATGCCGAAGGCGACGAAGGCGTTGAGGCCGAGCCCGGCCGCCAGGGCGAACGGGTAGCGGCCCACCACGCCCATGAGCACGGTCATCAGCCCGGCGACCAGCGTGGTGACCGCGGCGACGGTGGGGATGCCGAGGATCGTCCCGTCGGCGTCCGGCGCCGTCCCGATGATCAGCGGGTTCAGGACCACGATGTAGGCCATCGTGAAGAAGGTGGCGACCCCGCCGCGGACCTCCCGCTTGACGCTGGAGCCGCGGGCGGTGATGAAGAAGTACCGGTCGAGGCGGCCGCGGCCCGAGCGCGGCGCGTCGGGCCCGGGGTCGGTGTCGGGGGTTGCGGGCACGGTCGACATGGGCGTCCTTCTCGGCGACGTGGTGGGCGGCAGCGGCGCCAGCATGGCAGCGGCGTCCTCACCACCGGGACCCGAGGTGCGGCGCGGCTGCACCGGCGTGGCGCATGCTGGTCCCGTGCACCAGCCACTCCTGCGGCCCCGTCCCCCACGGAGCTCTCGCGCGAGGTCTCCTCGGCGCCTGCCGGCCGCGCCACCGCTGGTCGCCGGGCTGCTCGCCGCCGTGGTGCTCACCGGGTGCTCCGCTGCGCCGGGCGGCTCCGGGGAACCGAGCGGCTCCGGCGGGCCGGCCTCGTCCCCCGCCCCGACGGCGTCATCCGCCTCGTCGGCATCACCGGCGCTGGAGCCGGTGGCGGTCGACGTCCCCGACGGCTCGGACGCCTACCCCTTCGACGCCGAGCGCACGCTCCTGGCCCCGGCCGGGTGGAGCGTGTCGGTGCTCGCGCGGGTCGACGGCGCCCGCCACCTGGCGTGGGCCCCGGACGGACGGCTGCTGGTCTCGCGACCGGAGGACGGGTCGGTCGTGGCGCTGACGCCCGGCGACGACGGGGGCGCCGCCGCGGCTGACGTGCTCGTGGACGGCCTGCGCCAACCGCACGGCCTGGCGTTCGACGGCGACACCCTCTACGTCGCGGAGTCGAACCGGCTCGACGCCTACGACTACGCCGACGGGCGCGTGGGCGAGGCCACCACCGTGGTCGACGACCTGCCCGACGCGGGGTCCGCCGACCTGGGGGGCGCCTACGCGCACGCCCTGAAGTCCCTGGCGATCGACGACGACGGCGACCTCTACGTCACGGTGGGCAGCACCGGCAACGTCTCGGCGGAGGACCGTGACGCCTCCCCGGAGCGCGCGGTGGTGCTGCGGGTCCCGGCCGGTATCGAGGGGGCCGACGCCGGCGACGTCGAGGTGTTCGCCCGCGGGGTGCGCAACGGGACCGCGCTGGCCGTGGCGCCGGACGGTGAGGTGTGGACCGCGGTGAACAACCGCGACAACATCGCCTACCCGTTCCACCGCTCCTACGACACCACCGCCGAGGGCTCCGGCGGGGACGACTTCGGCGAGGTGATCGGCGACTACGTCAACGACCACCCGCCGGAGCCGCTGGCCCACCTCACCGAGGGGCGAGACCTCGGGTGGCCGTACTGCAACGCCGACCCGAGCCTCGACCCCGGGGTGGAGGGCAGCGCTCTGGACCTCGGGGACTCGCCGTTCGTGCCGGACGCGATCCTCAACGAGGGCGGCGAGACGCTCGACTGCACGTCGCTCCCCCGGATCGAGCAGGGGTTGCCGGCGCACTCCGCACCGCTGGGGATGGCGTTCTCCGACGTCCCCGGGTACGGGCAGGGCGCGCTGGTGGCGGCCCACGGCTCGTGGAACGCCTCGCCGCCGCAGGAGCCGTTCGTCTCCTTCTTCCCCTACGCCGGCGGCGCCATGGGCGACCGCCAGGAGCTGCTCTCCGGCTGGCAGGACGAGGGCGGCGAGC
>JARICT010000120.1 GCA_029257185.1 Quadrisphaera sp. | reverse complement strand
CCGCGCCTACCTGCTCGACTGCGGCGTCTACCTCGGGATCGCGGCCGCCACGGTGCCGATCGGGGTGGTCGCGCAGCGCGCCGGCTGGAAGGCGGACCGCTCCTGGGCGCTGGGCATCAGCGCCCTGCCGCCGCTGGTCGCCACGGTGCTCGCTGCCCGCCAGGAGTCCGGGCCGCGCGCAGCGACCCTGGGCAAGCGCCGCCAGGGCCTGGTCGTCAGAGCGGGCGACGGGTCCGCGCCGACCTTCGGCCGGTGCCTGCTCCGCGACGCCGTGAAGGTCGGCGTCCCCTGGCAGCTCGGGCACGTGGTGGCGATCGGCGCGGCATACGGCGGCGTCGAGCGCCGCGACCCGCTCACGCTGGCGGCGACGGTGTTGACCCACCCGCTCCTCGGCGTCATGGTGGCCGCCGCGGCGCTGGGGAGCGGACGCGCCCTGCACGACCGGGTGGCCGGCACCCGGGTGCAGCGCACGGCCTGAGCCTCGCGCCCCTCACCCCAGGTCGGGGCGGACGAGCTCGGGCAGGTCGTGGCGGCACACCCAGCGCAGCGCCCCAGCCCGGCGGCGATGCCGGGCCGGCCGGCCGAGCCGGCCCGCACCGCGGTGAGCACCTGGCGCGACGGTGAGGGCGTCCCCGTCACGGGGATGCGGCGGGTCTCGTGGCGGGCGGGCAGGTCCGCCAGGCGCGGGACCATCGCGACCCCTGCGCCTCGCGAGACCAGAGCGGCCCCGGTGTCCCACTCGTCGGCGTGGTGGGCGACGGCCGGCCGGAACCCCGCGCTGGCGCAGGCCATGAGGACCAGCTGGTGGTAGGCCCGGCCCGGGGGTGCCGACGATCCAGGGCTCCTCGGCCAGGTCCTGCAGGGTCACGGCCTCGCGATGGGCCAGGGGGTGCTGCGGGCCGACGAGGACGCCGCGCGGCTCGGTGTAGAGCGGCCGCTGGTCGAAGGCCGGGTCGGAGCGCACGGGGATGCTGGGCGCGACCACCACGACGGCGACGTCGGCGTGACCGGCGGAGAGGAGGTCGAAGGCCCGCGCGGGCTCGCTCTCCTGGATCTGCACCCGCAGCCCCGGGTGCGTGGCCGCCAGCCGCACCAGGGCTCACCGATCGACGCACCGCACCGTGCGAGCGGCCTCAGCAGTTCCCTCGCGCGGGGCTGGACGGACGGGGGCGGCGGACCGGCGTCCGCTCCGACGGCGCGCATGATCGCCGCACCGACGGGCCGTGGTGGATCATCGGGGTGCCAGCACCGCCGACCATCCGATGCCGATCACCCGCCGCTGGTCACCGACGCCAGGAGCCGCCATGACCGACGCCGCGCGCGACCCGCACCCGACGACCCGCGCCGACGCCCCTCCTCGGACGCCGGTGGTGGGGATGACCACCTCCCTGGAGGCGTCGACCACCGGCGGCTGGGACCGCCGCTCGATGGTGCTCCCGGCGGTCTACCGCGACGCGGTGGTCGACGCCGGGGGCGCCGTGGTGCTGCTGCCCCCGCAGCCGGCAGACCGCGCGCTGGCCGCGCAGGTGGTCTCCGGCCTGGACGCCCTCGTGCTGACCGGCGGGGTGGACGTCGACCCGGCGCTGTACGGCCAGGCCCGAGGCCCTCGGACCCAGGTACCCCGCCCGGACCGCGACGTGTGGGAGCGCCGGCTCTTCGCGGCGGCGCAGGACGCCGGGACCCCCGTGCTGGCCGTCTGCCGGGGCCTGCAGCTGCTCAACGTCCTCCACCCCGGCGGCACGCTGCACCAGCACCTGCCCGACGTGGTGGGCCACGAGCGGCACAGCCCGGCGCCGGCGACCTTCGGGACCACGCGCGTGCGCGTGCTCTCGAGGACGCGGTTGGCGACGATCCTCGGGGACGGTGAGGTCGACGCGCGGTGCCACCACCACCAGGCGGTCGACGCGGTCGGTGAAGGGCTCGTCGTCAGCGCGCGCGCCGACGACGGCACCGTGGAGGCCGTCGAGGTCCCGGGAGACCGCTTCGCGCTCGGGGTCCAGTGGCACACCGAGGAGGACGCCCACGACCGGCGGCTGGTGGCGGCGCTGGTCGACGCGGCTCGCAGCACCGCCTCCTGAGCCGCACCGCACGTGTACGGCGAAGTGCGCCCGCGAGGGTCGGGGACACCGCACCGGTGCGACGACGTGCGGTGGTATGAGCGAGGATCGGCTACAGCTCCCCGCGCACCCCGGGCTGGTCGGACATGCTCGAGGAGGTCGGGACCACCTGGCCGGACACCGCCTCCGCCGCCTGTCCGAGCCGGAAGATGGGCAGGACCGGCCTCGGCCACATGTGCTCGACGAGCAGGGCGGCGCCGGTGTAGGCCGCGAGGGCCGACAGGGTGAGGGCCACGACCCCACCCGCGGTGGTCAGGGCCGGGACGTCGCTCAGCTGGTAGAGGCCCTCCAGCGCCGCGCGGGCAGCGGCCAGCACGAGCACCGCCGCGATGAGGGGCTTGCCGCGCACCGCCACGGCGGCCACCACGGTCATGACGCCGGCGAAGCCGATCTGGAACAGGCCGCTGGCGTTCGAGGTGCTGCCGGGCACCGACGTGATGAAGACCAGCCCGATGGCCAGCCACGACGTCGCGAGCAGCCCGAGGGTGGCGCCGCCGAGCCCGTCGCGGGCGAGGAACGCCAGCACGGACGCCACCAGGCCCAGCGGGAAGACGTAGGCGGCGACGATGATCCCCAGCGTCTGCTGCTCCGAGGGCGGGATCCACCCGATGCCCTGCGCGCCGAGGAGGACCATCCCCAGCGAGAGGGAGAAGAACCCCAGCGGCAGGGCGGTGCCGAGCGGCCGCAGGACGATCAGGGCCGGCGGGTCGTCGCTGGTGCCGGTGGTCTCGGAGCGGTCGTCGTCAGGGTCGGTCATGCGCCCATGGTGCGGGCCGGGAGGCCGTCCTCAGACCACGGCGACCTCGAGGGCGGCCGCGGCGCGCAGCACCGCGTCGGCGTGGGCGCGGCCGGGGGCGCGGCCCAGGCGCGACATCGGCCCGGAGACGGAGACCGCGGCGACCACGGCGCCGTCAGCATCGCGCACCGGGGCGGAGACGGACGCCACGCCGGCCTCGCGCTGCCCGGCGCTCTGGGCCCAGCCGCGCCGGCGGACCGCGGCGAGGTCGGCGTCGGTGAACGTGGCGTCGTCGAGCAGTCCCGCCACCTCCTCCGCGGGGTCCCACGCCAGCAGCACCTGGGCCGCGGACCCGGCGGACATCGTCAGCACCGCCCCGACGGGCACCGAGTCGCGCAGGCCGTGGCCGGGGCGCTCCGCGGCGGCCACGCACACCCGCGCGTCGCCCCGGCGCCGGTAGAGCTGGGCGCTCTCCTCGGTGGTGTCCCGGGCGGTGAGCAGGACGGGTCCGGCCGCCTCGACGAGGGCGTCGGCGCGGTGGTCGCCGCCGAGCTCGCGCAGCAGCGGCCCGACGACGAACCGGCCGTCGCGCTCGCGGGCCAGCATCCCGTGGTGCTCCAGGGCGACGGCGAGGCGGTGCGCCGTCGGCCGGGAGATGCCGGTGGCGGCCACGAGGTCCGCGAGGGAGGCCGGGCCGTCGCCGGCGACCCCCAGCAGGGCCATGGCTTTGTCCAGAACGCCGACTCCGCTACCCTCGTCCACGAGGCGATACTCTCGTCTCACATGCTGGTCGCGCAAGTGCTGAGAGGGAGTTCGACATGGGCCGCACGCTGGCGGAGAAGGTCTGGGACGCGCACGTGGTGCGCCGCGGCGAGGAGGGCGCACCGGACATCCTGTACATCGACCTCCACCTCGTCCACGAGGTCACCTCCCCGCAGGCCTTCGAGGGGCTGCGCCTGGCCGGTCGGGGCGTACGCCGCCCGGACCTGACCATCGCCACCGAGGACCACAACGTCCCGACGGTCGACATCGACAAGCCCATCGCCGACCTCACCTCGCGCGCGCAGGTGGCGACGCTGCGGGACAACGCCGTGGAGTTCGGCATCCGCCTGCACTCCCTCGGCGACGTCGACCAGGGCATCGTCCACATCATCGGCCCCCAGCTGGGCCTCACCCAGCCCGGGCTCACCGTCGTGTGCGGCGACTCCCACACCTCCACGCACGGGGCCTTCGGGGCGCTGGCCTTCGGGATCGGCACGTCGGAGGTCGAGCACGTGCTCGCCACCCAGACCCTGCCGCTGGTGCCCTTCAAGACCATGGCCATCACCGTCATGGGCGACCTGCCGGAGGGGTCCACGGCGAAGGACATCATCCTCGCCGTCATCGCCAGGATCGGCACCGGCGGCGGCCAGGGCTACGTCCTGGAGTACCGCGGCCCGGCCATCGAGCAGCTGTCGATGGAGGGGCGGATGACCATCTGCAACATGTCCATCGAGGCCGGCGCGCGCGCCGGGATGATCGCCCCCGACCAGACCACGTTCGACTACCTCCAGGGACGTCCGCACGCGCCGACCGGCCCGGAGTGGGACGCCGCCGTGGCCGACTGGAGCGAGCTGCGCACCGACGACGACGCGGTCTTCGACGCCGAGGTGGTGCTCGACGCCGCCGACGTCGAGCCCTTCGTCACCTGGGGCACCAACCCCGGCCAGGGCCTGCCGCTCTCCTCCTCGGTGCCCGACCCGGCCGACATGGCCGACGCGGGCGAGCGCGCCACCGCGCAGCGGGCGCTGGAGTACATGGCCCTGACCCCGGGCACCCCGATGCGGGACATCCCCGTGGACACCGTCTTCCTCGGGTCGTGCACCAACGGACGCATCGAGGACCTGCGGGCCGCGGCCGCCGTCGTCGAGGGCCGCACGAAGGCCGACACGCTGCGCGTCCTCGTCGTCCCCGGGTCCGTCAAGGTGAGCCTGCAGGCCGAGGCCGAGGGGCTCGACGTGATCTTCAAGGACTTCGGCGCCGAGTGGCGCGGCGCGGGCTGCTCGATGTGCCTGGGCATGAACCCCGACCAGCTGGCCCCGGGGGAGCGCGCGGCGTCGACGTCCAACCGCAACTTCGAGGGACGCCAGGGCAAGGGCGGGCGCACCCACCTCGTCTCGCCGCTGGTCGCCGCCGCCACGGCGGTGCGCGGCACGCTGTCCTCGCCGGCGGACCTCGACGCGCCCGCCCCCGTCAGCGTCTGACCCGCAGCCCCCACCGACCCGAGGAGGACCGAGCCCCATGGACGCGTTCACCACCCACACCGGCGTCGGCGT
>JARICT010000115.1 GCA_029257185.1 Quadrisphaera sp. | reverse complement strand
GTCCATGTCGACGCGGAAGGTGTCCGGGTCCACCCCGTAGGACGCGACGTCGAAGAGCCGGCCGGAGAAGTTGGCCTTCATGCCGTGGGTCAGGTGCCCGCCGTGAGCGAGCTCGAGGCCCAGGATGGTGTCGCCCGGGCGGATCAGGGCGTGCATCACCGCGGCGTTGGCGGTGGCGCCGGAGTGCGGCTGGACGTTGACGTGGTCCGCGCCGAACAGCGCTTTCGCGCGGTTGCGGGCGAGGTCCTCGGCGATGTCGACGGCCTCGCACCCGCCGTAGTAGCGCCGGCCGGGGTAGCCCTCGGCGTACTTGTTCGTCAGCACCGAGCCCTGCGCCTCGAGGATGGCGCGCGGGGCGAAGTTCTCGCTGGCGATCATCTCGAGGGTGCCGCGCTGGCGGTCCAGCTCGGCGTCGAGGACGGCGGCGATCTCCGGGTCGATCGCGGAGAGCGGGGCGTCGGTGACGGGATCGGCGGAGGCCCCGGCAGCCTCGGAGGCGTCGGCGAAGGTGGTCATGGAGGGGCTCCTCGCGTGCGGTGGCAGGACGGTGGGGACGGCGTGGCGGCGGCTCACCGCCGGGCCCAGGCGGACGACCCATCAGCGCTGCTGCTCTCTCGCCGCTCCCCGGTGGTGACCCACCCTCGCCAGTCGCGGCCGACCCAGGGTATCCGCTGCCAGCAGGACCGCGTCCCTGCGCTCCTCCACCGCACTCGTCCGACGAAGCGCGGTGCGGCGGGCCACCTCCACCGCACTTCGTCGGACAAGGGGGCTGGAGGGGACGGGAAGTGCGGTGGAGGGCCGGCGGCTCAGGCCTGCTCGGTGAGCCAGCCGATCTCACCCGGGAGGTCGCGGGCAGCCTCCGGGCCCCACGTCCCCGGGGCGTAGGGCGCCACCTCTGGGCGCTGGTCGTCGGCCAGGTGCTCGACGATCCGCCACGTCTGGGCGAGGCCGTCGGTGGTGGTGAACAGCGCCTTGTCCCCCAGCATCACGTCGCGCAGCAGCGTCGCGTACGGCGGCAGCGCCTGGGCGCCGGGGAGGTCGGGGAGGTCCAGCACCAGCTCACCGTCGACGAGGTCTCCCTCGCTGCCGGGGCGCTGGGCGCTCACACCGATCCGCAGCCGGCCGTCCCCGGCGAGGTCGAGGACCAGCGCCTTGCGGTGCTCGCCCTCCTCCCCGAGGTCCACGCCCTCGGGGACGTGCTCGGGGCGGCGCAGCACCAGCGAGACCTGCTGGGACTTGCCCGCGAGGTACTTGCCCGAGCGCAGCAGGAACGGCACGCCGCGCCACCGGTCGTTGTCCACCCACACCCTCGCCGCGACGAAGGTGTCGGTCGTGGAGCCGTCGGCGACCTCCTCGAGGTCGGTGTAGCCGTCCACCTGGCCCAGCACGGCCTCCGAGGGGTCGATCGCGCGGAAGTCCTCCAGCGCGCGCTCGCGCCCCGCGGCGATCGTCTGCGGGGAGGCGTCGGCCGGCGGCTCCGCCGCGACCTCGGCCGCCACCTGCAGCAGGTGGGTCACCAGCATGTCCTTCATCGCGCCGGTCTCGTCGTAGAAGCCCGCGCGGTCGGCCACGTCGAGGTCCTCGGGCGCGTCGACCTGCACCTGCTCCACGTCGTCGGCGCACCACAGCTGCTCGACCCACCGGTTGGCGTAGCGCAGGACGTGCAGCTGCTGGGTGGCCTCCTTGCCGAGGAAGTGGTCGATGCGGAAGACGTCCACCTCGTCGAAGACCGAGCCCACGAGCTCGTCGAGCTCCTCGAAGCCCTTCTTCGACTCCCCGTAGGGCTTCTCGTAGATCACCCTTGCTCCCCGAGCGAGGCCGTGGTCGCGCAGCGCCTCGGTGTAGGGGATGAACGTCGTCGGCGGCAGGGCGAGGTAGTGGATGACCTGTGCGTCGTCGCCCAGCTCCTCCACGGCGCGGTGCAGCACCCCGGGCAGCTCACCCGGGTCCTCGGAGGAGAAGCCGCCACCGGCGAAGCGGACGCTGCCGGCCAGCTGGCCGAAGGCCTTCTCGTCGAGCACCGCTCCGTCCTCACCGGGCTGCAGGACGCCCCGCAGGTGGTCGCGGAACCCCTCGTCGGAGACCTGCCCGCGCCCGTTGCCGATCAGCCGCCAGTCCTCGGGAAGCTCGCCGGCCGCGGCGAGGGCTGCGATCGCCGGCAGGACCATCTTGGCCGCCACGTCCCCGGTCGCCCCGAAGAGCACGAGGACGACGGGGGGCAGCGGGGCGCTGGCGCTCGAGTCCGGGGCGTCCTTCGGCGCGGAGGCAGGCTGGTCCTCCGCCTGCTCGGGAGAGGGGTCTTCAGCGCGGTTCGTGTCGGTGCTCACGGCCTCGAACCTAGGGGCGCCCGCGCCGGCGCGCACCACCGCGGGGGCCGCTGGTCAGCGGGTCTTGCGCCGGCCCGACCCCCGCGCGTGGTCCAGCGATGCCGACCCGGGGCCCAGCAGCGCCAGGGACAGCGTGACCACGGTGAGGAGGAGCGCGTTCTCCCCCGAGACCCCGGCGGACCCTCCGACGAAGGCGATGGCGTTCGGCAGGGTCACCACGTGCTGGCTCACCCAGACCAGGGCCATCATGACCGCCGCGGCACCGGCGGCCGGGCGCGCCAGGAGCCCGACGACGAGCAGGACGCCGAGGGCGACCTCGCCGGCGATGAGCAGCCAGGCCAGCAGGCTCGGGACGGGCAGCCCCTGGCCGGCGATGGCGGCGATGAGCCCCTCCGGGCCGTCCACGAGGAGGTGCTGCAGACCGTGCACCAGCAGCACGCCTCCTGCGACCAGCCGGAGCAGGAGCAGGGCGAGCGCGGGGGCGGTGCTGCGTCGGGTGGCCACCCGTCGATGCAAGCACGGTTCACGGCGGCCGCGCACCACCGCTCACCGCGGCGGGCGGTCGCCCGTGCCCGTGCGCCGCGGCTCGCCGAGGTGCCCGCTAGCCTGCGCGCTCGTGAGCCAGCCCGAGCCGTCCCTCTCCCCCGCGGAGCCCCACGTCGCCTGGGTGCTGGCGCTGGCGTGCCCGGACGCCTCCGGCATCGTCCACGCCGTCACCGGCCTGCTGGACGATCTCGGCGGGAACATCAACGACAGCCAGCAGTTCGGCGACCCGGGCAGCGGCCGCTTCCACATGCGGGTGGCCGTCGACGTGCCCGCCAGCACCGGCCCCGCCCAGGTGGAGGCTGCGGTCGCCGCGGAGGCGGAGCGCTGGGGCATGACGTGGACGCTCAGCCGCGCCGACCGTCCGGTGCGGACCCTGATCATGGTCAGCCGCGCCGGGCACTGCCTCAACGACCTTCTCTTCCGCACCCGCGCCGGCCAGCTCCCCGTGGAGGTGGTCGGGGTGGTCAGCAACCACGACACCCTCGCCCCCCTCGCCGGCTTCTACGACGCGCCCTTCCACCACCTGCCGGTGACGAACGACACGAAGGGTGAGGCCGAGGCCCGGCTGATGGAGATCGTCGAGGAGGGCGAGGTGGAGCTGGTGGTGCTGGCCCGCTACATGCAGGTGCTCTCTCCCGAGATGTGCGAGGCGCTCGAGGGCTGGGCGATCAACATCCACCACAGCTTCCTGCCGAGCTTCAAGGGTGCGCGCCCCTACGCCCAGGCGCACGAGCGCGGCGTGAAGATCATCGGGGCGACGGCGCACTACGTGACGCCGGACCTCGACGAGGGCCCGATCATCGAGCAGGACGTCCACCGGGTCACGCACGCGATGACGGTGAGCCGGATGCAGGCCATCGGGCAGGACGTCGAGGCCCAGGTGCTCGCCCGGGCGGTGCGCTTGCACGCTGAGCACCGGGTGCTGCTGGTCGGGCACCGCACCGTCGTCTTCGACTGAGCCCCGCCGGCCGTCCGGCCGCTCCGCAGCACACCACCCCCGACCGGGGACCCCCTGCCGCGCTCCGCACCTCGCCACCCCCGACCGGGGACGTTCCACCGCGCTCAGCACCACACCACCCCCGACCGGGGACGTTCAACCGCGCTCAGCACCACGTGAGCGCGGCGGGGCGTCCCCGGTCGACGGCTGGGGTCAGGAGCGGCGGCACGGTTGCCGCCGGTCCGGTCCGGTCCGGCGCCGTACCCCTTGCCCTAGGCCTGGCACCGCAGCGCCGTACCCCTCGCCCGAGGCCGGGCCCGGAGAGACCGGGCTCGAGGAGACCGAGCGCCGTCAGGCGACGGGGCGCTCCGAGCCGTTGCGGCGGTCGGTCCTGCGCTCCGCGAGCGACCGGTCGTCGCGCTCGTCGCCGTCGTCGGCCACCTGCCCGTAGTTGAAGAGCGCCACCATGATCACCCCGCCGAGGGTGTTTCCCAGCAGCGCCAGCCCCAACCACCCCAGCAGGTCCAGCACCGCCACCTCGCCGGCGATCGCGGCGGAGAACGACTCGGCCGCGCCGGCGATGCTGTGGGTGAAGTGCCCCGCGCCGACCACGAAGGTCAGGGCGAAGATGACGACGACCTGCCCCAGGGTGGTGCTGCAGGCGGTCACGAGCCAGGTGACCAGGGCGATGATCCACCCCGCCACCACCGCGGTCCAGAAGATGGTCATGCCGGGCTGGTCGACGGTCTCCTTGCCCAGCAGGGCCAGCTGCTCCTCCACGCCCGGAGACATCGCGGTGGTCGTCATCGCCAGGGTGGCGATGGCCAGCGCCCCCACGAGGTTCGAGACCAGCACGACGCCCCACAGCCGCAGCATCTGCAGCCCGCGCGAGCGGCGGCGCAGCACGAACGTCACCGGGGTCAGCGTGTTCTCGGTGAACAGCTGTTGGCGCCCGACGATGACGATGACGAAGCCGAGCGGGTACAGCAGCCACGGGACGAGGGAGTCCGCCCCCACGCCGAGGGAGTCGCGCGCGACGGCGACGGCGAAGCCAGAGATCCCCATCGCCAGTCCGGCGCCCAGGCCGGAGAACATCAGCTGGCGTGCCGGTCGCCCGAGCTCCTTCTCGGCGTCCTGCTCGATCCGGTCGTAGATCTCTTCGGCGGACGGTCGGATGTCGGGGTACTCGGCCACCGGGTCATGGTGCGGCACGCCGGCCCCTTCGGCCCGGCGGCACGAGGCTCGACCGCGCGCCACCTCGGCGCGTCGGTAGCGTCGCCCCCGTGCGCCCGGACGACATCACCCTGCTCTCCGCCTGCGGCCCGCCGTCGCTCCTGCCCGACGGGAGCGCGGCCGTGGTCCCCATCACCGCCCCCTCCCTGGACGAGGACGAGCAGGTGGGCGGGCTCTGGCGCGTCCCGACGGCGGGCGGGGCGCCGCAGCCGCTGACCCGCGGCCACCACGACACCTCGCCGGCGGTGAGCCCGGACGGCGCCTGGGTGGCGTTCTGCCGTCGCGAGCGGGACGGGCGCCCGCAGATCGCCCTCGTCGAGGCCAACGGCGGGGAGCCGCTGGTCCTCACGGGCACGGCCTCGCACCCGCTGGGCGTGGGCGCCCCGGTGTGGTCGCCCGCCGGGGCGGGGCCGGCGCGCCTGGCGTACGCCGCGCAGGTGCCCGAGCCCGGCCGGTACGGCACCGCGGCGGACGGCGCCCTGCTCAGCGGGCCCGCCGCCTCGCCAGGCCGTGAGGCCCCCCGCCTGATCACCACGCTCGGGCACCGCCTGGACGGCGTGGGCTGGACCCAGGACAAGCCGGCTCACCTCTTCGTGCTGGACGTCAGCGACGTCACCGCTCGCTCCTCCGGCGCCGCGCGGGCCGGCGCCGGCTCACCGCCCCCGCCCGTCACGGGCGTCGGACCGGCCCGCCAGGTGACCGTGGGTGACTCCGCGGACGGCGACCCGGCGTGGACCCGCGACGGTCGCGCGCTGCTGTTCGCCTCGGCCCGGCACGGCTCCAGCGACGACGACCTGCGCGCCGGGGCCTACCGGGTGGACGTGCCCGGCCCCGAGGACGGCACCCAGACCTTGCCCGAGCCCGTGCTCGTGCTCGGCGGCGACCGGGTGGTGAGCCGGGTGGTCCCCGACCCGAGCGGGCGCGGCGTCCTCGCCGTCGCCGGTGAGAGCGGGCCGGACGGCCTCGACGTCGTCGCGCGCCCGGGATCGCTGTGGTGGGCCCCGCTCGAGGGTGACCGCCCGCCGCGACGCCTCACCGACCCGTCGCTCGACCTCGGGGAGCCGTCGGCCGGCCTCGTGGCGACGGGCAGCGGGGCCCTGGTGGTGGCCCGGGTCCGCGGGGCGCAGCACCTCCTGCACGTGCTCGCCGACGACGCCGGGAAGGACGCCGAGCCGCAGCTGCTCCTCGGCGGCCACCGCACCGTGCTGTCCGCCGACGCCACCGCCGACGGCTCGGTGGTGGTGGCCGTGGTCGCCGACGGTGCCAGCGCGGGTGACCTCGTGCGCCTGCACGGCGCGGCGGTCGTCCCGCTCACCGACGTGGCGGCGCCGCTGCGGGCCGCCGGCGTCCGTCCGCTGCGCGAGCTCACCGCGACGGCGCCCGACGGCCACCCGGTGCACGGCTGGACGGTCCTGCCGTCACCCGCGGTCTTCGGCGAGGGGCCGCACCCCACCGTCCTGATGATCCACGGCGGGCCCTTCAGCGCCTTCACCTGGTCGCTCCTCGACGAGGTGCAGGTGCTCGCCGGTGCCGGCTACGCCGTGGTGCTGGGGAACCCCCGCGGCTCCGCCGGGTACGGAGAGGCGCACGGCCGCGCGGTGGTGGGGGCCATGGGCGGGCCCGACGCGGACGACGTCACGGCGCTGCTCGACGCCGCCCTCGCCGACGACGCGCTGAACCTCGACCCCGAGCGCGTCGGCGTCATGGGCGGCTCCTACGGCGGCTACCTCACCGCGCTCCTCACCACCCGCACGCAGCGGTTCGCCGCCGCCATCGTGGAGCGCGGCTACCTCGACGCGGTGAGCTTCGTCGGCTCCTCGGACATCGGCTGGTACTTCCCCGACGCCTACCACGGCTCACGAGAGGCCATGGTCGAGCAGTCACCGATGACCCACGTCGCGCAGGTGCGCACCCCGACCCTCGTCATCCACTCCGAGGACGACCTGCGCTGCCCGATCGAGCAGGGCCAGCGCTGGTTCGCCGAGCTGCGGCGCGGCGGGATCGACGCGTCGCTGCTGGTCTTCCCCGGGGAGGGCCACGAGCTCTCCCGCTCCGGGCGCCCGAGCCACCGCGTGGCGCGCCACCAGCAGGTCCTGCGCTGGTGGCACGTGCACCTGCCGGTGTCTACGGGCGGGTGACGTCCGCCTCGACCTCCACGGGCACGGGCGTGAGCGCGGCCGCGGCGACGTCGTCGGCCAGCGGGCTGACCGGCCCGGCCGCCGACCGCGCCGCCACCGCGTGCTCGACCGGGGGCTGGGGGCGCCCGTACAGGTAGCCCTGGGCGTAGCGCACGCCGAGCGAGCGCAGCAGGATCGCCTGGTGCTCGGTCTCGACGCCTTCCGCGAGCAGGGCGATGCCCAGCGCGTCCGTCATCGCCACCAGCCCGCCGACGATGGAGCCGCGGAAGGCGGGGAGGCTGCACCGGTCATCGCCGGGGCCACCGCCCCCGACGGTCTCGTCGAGCGTGGCGGTGACGGCGCGGTCGATCTTCAGCACCCGCACCGGGAAGCGTCTCAGGTAGTCCATCGAGGTGTAGCCGGTGCCGTAGTCGTCCAGGTGCACCCGCACGCCGACGGCGTCGAGCTCGAGCAGGCGGGCAGCGATCGCCGTGTCGTCGGGCAGCGCCTCGTGCTCGGTGATCTCCAGGTGCAGCAGCGACGCGGGCACCCCCGCGTCGACGAGCAGCGTCAGCACCAGCTCGACGAGGTCGGTGCGCACCAGCGAGTCGCGGGTGAGGTTCACGCTGATCGGCGCGACGGCGCGGCCCTGCGAGCGCCAGCGGGCGACCTGGTCGACGACCTCGCGCAGGACCGCCTCGTCGAGCGCCGCGTCGAGCCCCGAGGCGCTCACCAGCTCGAGGAACGCGCCGGGCGCGAGCATGCCGAGCCGGGGGTGGCGCCAGCGCACCAGCGCCTCGGCGCCGACGGCCTCCTCGCTCGCGAGGTCGACGAGCACCTGGTAGTGGATCTCCAGAGCGCCCACCGCCGCGTCCGGGCCGCCCAGCAGGAGCCGCAGCTCGTTGCTGAGGGTGAAGCGGTGCGCGACGTCCGCGCGCATCTGCGGCTCGTACGTCACCGCGCGGTCGCGGCCGGCGGCCTTGGCGACGTACAGGGCGACGTCGGCGTGGGTCAGCAGCTCGGAGAGCGCACCGGCCGCACCGCCCTCCGAGCCGGCGCTCCGGGAGCCGGCGTCGACGGCGTCCTCGGGCAGCGCGACGCCGACGCTGGCGCGCACCCGCAGCTCGTGGCCGTCGACGGCCACCGGCGACCGGAGCGCGTCGACGACGTCGTCGGCGACCTGCTCGGCGCGCTCGACGGGGACGAGCAGGGCGAACTCGTCGCCGCCCAGGCGCCCGACGAGAGCGTCCTCGCCCGCGACGGCCAGCAGTCGGTCGCGGACCGCGAGCAGGGCCTTGTCCCCGACGTCGTGGCCGTGGGTGTCGTTGACGTTCTTGAAGTCGTCGACGTCGACGAGGACGAGGCCTCGGCGAGCGCCGGACGAGGTCGGCCGCGCGAGGTCCAGCCCGTGGCGGTTGTGGAGCCCGGTGAGCACGTCGTAGCCGGCCATCGCCTCGGTGGAGCGCAGCGCCGTGGCGGCGCGCACGAGGCACAGGGCGCTGATCACGGCGCCGGCCGTGACGAGCACGGGGTCGGGCAGCCCCCTCACCGACGCCAGCGACGCCACCGCCCACAGGGCCGGGGGGACGGCCAGGAGCGGGAGGAGCCTCACCAGCGCGCTCGACGGGGTGCGGCGCAGCGTCAGCTGGGCCCGGTCGAAGACGTCGACCATGCTCGGGGTGAGGGCGGACGCGGCGAACAGGGGGCCCACGGCGAGGGCGACCACCTGCAGGGGGTCTCCGGATGGCGGCATCCGGTGACCGGCCAGCACCGAGGCCAGGTCCATCGCCAGGTAGAGGCACGCACCGGTGATCCCCAGCGTCACCGCCGGGACCATCCTGGCGCGCGAGACCGTGTAGACGACCACGAAGACCAGGAGCGCGACGTCGACGCTGGGCGTCAGCACCGCGGTGAGGGTGCGCGCGCCCCGGTCGCTGGCGACCAGCACCAGCTGGGCCCCGACCAGCCCGAGCGTGACCACGATGATGAGGACGTCCACCAGCGCGGGCCTCGCCCACCGGGTCCGGCTGGGCGCGAAGGCCGCGTGGACCCCCACCGCCGCGGCGCAGAGCTGGCCCACCGCCATCGTCGCCACCGCGAGCAGCCCGGGCCCGGCCGGCGCCAGCGCGAGCAGCGCGGCGATCCCCCACAGCGCGAACATGGCGGCGAGGACGGTCCAGGGCCACCGCGGCCGCGGCGCGAGACGCCTCGTGGCACCGACGATGATCGCCGCCGTGGCGAGCGCGGTGCCGACGAGCAGCGCGTGCCGCCACCCGGGAACTTGGGAGGCGGCGACGACGACGACCGTGCCGGCCACGAGAACGGCGGACGCCGCGGGCGAGGCGCGCTGGTCGGCGTCGCCGGGGGCGCGCCGGTCAGCGTCACCGGGGGCGCGGCTCCGGCGGCTGGCTGGCTCCATGCCCCTGGATCGTCAGCACCGCCCGACGCCTTGAGCCGAGCGCCCCGCGTGTCATCCGATCACCAGCACGCAGGGGTCAGGGTGCCGGCCAGAGGAGCTTCCCGTCGGCGTCGTGCAGGCCGGGCACGACGGTGGTGTCGAGGAGCGCGTCCACGTCGGGCAGCGCGGCCAGGGCCCCACCCTCCACCAGGACGCGGCCCTCGGCGGTCACCTCCTGTGCGGTGATGACGCCCACGGGCTGGCCCTGCGGGGTCGAGTCGAGGACGAGGCCGTGCTCGGTGTCCCAGATCTCCACGTTGTGGTCGACGTCGTACCCGGCGCCGGCGCGCTCGGCGGCGATCTCCACGCACTCGCGCGCCTGCTCGCCGCAGGTGTCGACGGCGTGCAGGGCCGCCCGCAGGAAGTCCTCCACGGCGGTGGGGTGCTCGGCGGCGAAGGCCGGGTTGACGACGGTGGTGCCGAAGCTGCCCGGGACGCCGTAGTCCTGCGGGTCCCAGGTGGTGACCTCCGTCCCCGCGGCACGCAGGGTGTTCGGCTCGTTGGAGCGGTAGCCCGTCAGCGACTGCACCTGCCCCCGGGGCAGCACGGACGGGTCGAAGCCGACGGTGACCTGACGGAGGCTCTCCAGGTCCACGCCCGCGGCGGCCAGCATGCTCGCCACGGGCGGCGGCAGCTGGCCCTTGTGCCCCAGCGTGGTGCCCTCGAGCTGGGTGAGGTCCGTGACGTCGGGCAGGGTCATGAGCGTGGCGATCGGCACGTGCCCCAGCGTCGCGACGCCGGTGACGTCGATGCCGTTGTCCGCGGCCCTCAGCAGGTCGCCCTGCCCACCGAGGTCGGCGACCTGGGCGGTGCCGGCGGCGACCAACTGGGCGTTGGCGGAGGCGTCACCCGTGCCCGGCTGGACGGTGACGTCGAGGCAGACGTCCTCGAAGTACCCGAGCCCGTCGGCGGCCACGACGTCGAGGATCGACGCGGAGGACTGGAACTGGTAGCCGGTGACGCTGGTGATCGGGCCGGCGGCCTCGTTCTGCGCGCAGCGCTCGGCAGACACGGCGCTGCCGCGGCGCTCGGAGGTCTCCCCGGCGGGCGAGGACGCGCCCGAGGACGCCTGGGGGGCTGCGGTGGAGGCGTCGGCGCACGACGTGAGGGCGAGGGCCGCGCCGGCGGCGCCGGCGAGCAGCGCTCGGCGGACGCGTCGGTGCGGGGGGCGCGTGGGGGCCACGGGGTCTCCAGGAGTGGTGGGGTCGGTGGCGCGCCGGGGTGGCTCGGCGACCGGGTCACCGGCCACGGCGGGGCTGGCTCTGAGAACCCTGCCACCCGAGCACCCGGCGCTCGAGGGCGACCGCCGCGCCGAGCAGCGCCAGCCCCAGCACGGCCAGGCACACGACCGCCGCGTAGACCTGCGGCAGCGCCGCGTTCGAGGAGGCGATGGAGATGACCGTCCCCAGCCCCCGCGCGGAGCCGGCCGCGACCAGCTCGGCGACGACGGCCCCGACGAGGGAGAGCGGGAAGACCACCCGCAGCGCTGCGGTGACGTAGGGCAGCGAGGCGGGCAGGCGCAGCCACCACAGCACCTCCCACCGGGTGGCACGGACGCTGGCGAGCACCGCGAGGGCGTCGGCGGGGGCGGCGCGCAGGCCTGCCGCCGTGCCCACCAGCACCGGGAAGAAGGTGATGAGCGCGGTGACCACGACCTTCGGCGCAGGGCCGAAGCCCAGGGCCACGACCAGCGCCGGGGCCACGGCGACGACGGGGGTGACGGTGGCGACGACGGCCAGCGGCAGCACCGCGCGGCGCGCCAGGGGCGACTCGCTGACGCCGACGGCGACGAGCAGGCCGCCGGCCACGCCCACCGCGAGGCCCGCGAGCGCCTCCCCCGCGGTGGTGGCCGCGGCGAGGGCGTAGCCGCGCGGGTCGTCGGCGAGCGCGGCCGCCACGGCGGGCAGCGTCGGGAGCAGGTACGGGTCGCGGACGGCCACCAGCTGCCACAGCCCGGCGACGGCCAGCGCCGCGGCCAGCGGCGGGAGGACGCGGCTCACGACGGAGGGCTCCGTCGGCGACGCGCCGTCCTGCCGGCGGCCCCTCACGCGCGGGCGAGCAGGTGCGCGCGGACCTGCTCCTCCGCGGCGTCCTCACCGCCGGGCACGACGCGGACGACCCCGGTGACGCGCGCCGGCCCGGGGCTGAGCGCCACGACGGTGTCCGCGAGCGCCACCGCCTCGCGCAGCGAGTGCGTCACGAGCACCACCGTGGTGCGCCAGCGCCGCCACAGCGCGCCGAGCTCGGCCTGCAGCTGCTCGCGGGTCAGCTCGTCGACGGCGGAGAACGGCTCGTCGAGGAGCATGAGCTCGGGGGCGAGCGCGAAGGCGCGGGCCACCGCGACGCGCTGGCGCATCCCTCCCGACAGCTGGTGCGGGCGGGCGCCGGCGACGTCAGCGAGCCCGACGGTGGCGAGCAGCTCGTCCGGGTCCGGGCGCTGCGGGGCCCCGGCCGCGGCGCGGGCCCGCTCGCCGGCGCGGTTGACGCGCAGGGGCAGGGCCACGTTGGCGGCGACGCTGAGCCACGGCAGCAGGGCCGGGTCTTGCGGCACCACCCCGACGCCCTTGCGGGCCGCCGCTCGTGCCGGCGGCTGGCCGAAGACGCTGAGGCGTCCGGCGTCGGGGGTCTCGAGACCGGCGAGGAGGCGCAGGAGGGTCGACTTGCCGCAGCCGCTCGGCCCCACGAGGGCGGTGAAGCCGCCCCGCTGGACGCGGAGGTCCACGCCGTCGAGCGTGCGACGGCCACCGCGGACGCGCACGAGACCGGCGGCGGTGACGCTGTTCGCGTCGCTGTCGCCGGTCTCGTGCGCGTGCTCGCCGCCGGTCTCGTCGCCGTCGCCGTCGCCGTCCCCGGCGCGGCTCACGGCGTCACGCCAGGCGCGCGGCGAGGTTCTCGTCGAGGGAGGCGAGGAACTCCTCGGTGCTCTGGTACCCCTGGTCCCCGCCGACGAGCATGGCGAGGTCCTTGGTCATCTTCCCGGACTCGACCGTGGAGACGACGACCTCCTCCAGCGCCTGCGCGAAACCGGTGACCTCCGGGGTGGAGTCCAGGACGCCGCGGTGCTTCAGCCCGCCGGTCCACGCGTAGATCGAGGCGATGGGGTTGGTCGAGGTGGGCTTGCCCGCCTGGTGCTGGCGGAAGTGGCGGGTGACGGTGCCGTGGGCGGCCTCGGCCAGGGCGATCGACCCGTCCGGGGTGCTGAGCACGGACGTCATGAGCCCGAGGGAGCCGAAGCCCTGCGCGACGGTGTCGGACTGCACGTCGCCGTCGTAGTTCTTGCACGCCCAGACGTAGCCGCCCTCCCACTTCAGGGACGCGGCGACCATGTCGTCGATGAGGCGGTGCTCGTAGGTGAGGCCGGCGGCCTCGAAGTCGGCCTTGAACTCGGCCTCGAAGACCTCCTCGAAGATGTCCTTGAACCGGCCGTCATAGGCCTTGAGGATGGTGTTCTTCGTCGAGAGGTAGACCGGGTAGCCCCGCGAGAGCCCGTAGTTCAGCGAGGCGCGCGCGAAGTCGCGGATCGAGGAGTCGAGGTTGTACATCGACAGCGAGACGCCGGCGCCCGGCGCCTGGAAGACCTCGTGCTCGATGGGCGCCGAGCCGTCCTCCGGGGTGAACGTCACCGTGAGGGTGCCCGCGGAGGGGAACGTGAAGTCGGTGGCGCGGTACTGGTCGCCGAAGGCGTGGCGGCCGACGATGATCGGCTTCGTCCATCCCGGGACCAGGCGCGGCACGTTGCTGATGATGATCGGCTCACGGAAGATCACGCCGCCGAGGATGTTGCGGATGGTGCCGTTCGGGGAGCGGT
>JARICT010000107.1 GCA_029257185.1 Quadrisphaera sp. | reverse complement strand
CTCCTCGGCGTCGAAGGCGTTGTCCAGGCTGAGCATCCGCTCCAGGTGGTCCACGGCGTCGAACTCCGTGGAGTACGCGGCGCCCACCACCTGGGTGGGGCTGTCCGGGGTGCGCAGCTGCGGGTGGGCCTCCTCCAGGGCCTCGAGGCGGTGGAGGAGCGCGTCGAACTCGTCGTCCGTGATGCTCGGCGCGTCGCGGACGTAGTAGGAGAACCGGTGGCCCCGGACCTGCTCGGCGAGGTCCTCCCACTGCCGGCGGACCTCGGGGTCGGGGGCCGCGACGTCAGCGCCGGGCTCCGGCGGAACCCCCTGCTCGGGTGTCTCCGGCTCGGAGGCGGCGTCGGGCGCGTCGGTCGAGGTCACCGGGACAGTGTGCCGAGGACGGCCGACATCGCCGCCCGAACCGCCGAGAGCCCGACGCCTCCCAGCCGGTCAGCCGGTCAGCCGGTCAGCCGCACGAGGCTGCCCTGCGGGTCAGTCCTCGACCAGCCGAGGGGCCAGCGCCGTGCCGGTGGCCCGCGGGTCGCCCTGGACCTCGTCCACGACACCGGCCGCGCCGCCGCCGCGCCGTTCCGTCTCGGCGGCCGCGAGCACCAGGCCGCCGGGCAGGAACTCGATGCCGGTGGCGGCGCCGATCTCGTCCGTCTCCGTGAACGCGTGCCCGTAGCCCTCCAGCGCGGGGCCGTAGGCCTCGATGAACGCCGGCTCGGCGGTGACCTGCTCCGTGTTGCGCTGGGTGGCGCGGGGGGCGGCGATCGCCTCGACGAGGTTGTCGCCCCGGTCGATCCGGTTGCCGAGGGTCTGCAGCACGGTGGTGATGATGGTGCTGCCGCCCGGTGAGCCCAGCGCCATCAGCGGCTCACCGTCGTTCAGCACGATGGTCGGGGCCATGCTGCTGCGGGGCCGCTTGCCCGGGGCCGGCAGGTTGGCCTCCGGCACCGCGATGTCGCTCGGCGCGAACGTGAAGTCGGTGAGCTCGTTGTTGAGCAGGAAACCGCGGCCGGGGACGGTGATGCCGCTGCCGCCGGTCTGCTCGATGGTGAGGGTGTAGCTGGCGATGTTGCCCTCGGCGTCGCCCGCGGTGAGGTGCGTGGTGGAGCGGCCCTCGCTGTCGTCGTCCTCCTCGGCCGTGCCCGGCGCGGGGCACGGGCCGTGCTCGCCGTCGGGAACGCCGGGCGCCACGGGCTTCTGCGCCGCCGCGTCGGGGTCGATGAGGCAGGCCCGCTCGGCGGCGAACTCGTCGGAGAGCAGCTCGGCCAGCGGCACCTGGCTGTAGGCCGGGTCGCCGACGTAGGCGTTCCGGTCCGCGAACGCCAGCGCGCTGGCCTCGAGGTAGGTGTGCAGCGCCGGCACCTCGCCGAGGGAGCTGAGGCCGGTCGGTTCGAGGATGTTGAGCGCCTCACCGACCGTCGACCCGCCGGAGGACGGCGGCGCCATGCCGCAGACCTCCAGGCCGCGGTAGTCCACACGGGTGGCGGCGCGCGTCGGGGCGTCGTAGCGGGCGAGGTCCTCGGCGGTGAGCAGCCCGGCGCGCACCGGCTCGGCGCCGTCGGCCTCCTGCGGGTCCTGGGCGGTGGCCACGATCTCGTCGGCGAGGTCGCCGGTGTAGAGCGCGCCGACGCCCTCGCGGGCGATCTGCTGGTAGGTGGCGGCGAGGTCGGGGTTGGTGAACGTCGACCCCACCTCGGGCAGCTCCCCGCCGGGCAGGAACACCTCCGCGGTGGCCGGGAACTGGCGGAAGCGCTCCTCGTTGTCCGCGGTCTGCTCGCGGAACGTCTCGTCGACGGTGAACCCGGTGCGGGCCAGCTGGATCGCGGGGCGCAGCGCGTCGGACAGCGGGAGCGTGCCGTGCTCCTCCAGGGCGCGCTCCCACGTCAGCCCGGTGCCCGGGGTGCCGACCGACAGCCCGCTCGTCACCGCCTCGCGGAAGGAGATCGGCTCGCCGTCCTCGCCGAGGAAGGCGTCGGCGCCCATGGCCAGCGGGGCGGTCTCGCGGCCGTCGACGGTGGAGACCTCGCCGGACGCGGCGTCGTAGTAGGTGAAGAACCCGCCCCCGCCGACGCCGGCCGAGTAGGGCTCCGTCACCCCGAGGGCGGCGGCGGCCGCGACCGCGGCGTCGGCCGCGTTGCCGCCGGCCCGCAGCACCGCCAGGCCAGCCGCCGTGGCACCGGCGTCCACGGTGGAGACGGCGCCGCCGGTCCCGACGGCCAGCGGCTTCTTCTCGGGACCGACGCGATCGGGCGTGGGTGCGGCGAAGGCGCTCCCGGCGGTGAGGCCGGCGGTGAGCCCGGCACAGGCGATGGCGGCGATGACGCGGCGGTGAGTCATGGTGGCGATCTGACACCATCTGGTCACTTTGTGCAAGAGTTTGGTGCGATACAGTCCGCCGCTCGGCACCATGCCTCCCTTCGACGACGACAGGACGAGGGCCATGCCTCCACCCATCGCGCCACCGCCCGAGACACGAGCCACCTATCGCAGGGTCCTCATCGGCAGCCTCAGCGGCAGCTCGATCGAGTGGTTCGACTTCTTCCTCTACGCCACCGCTGCAGCCCTGATCTTCGACAAGCAGTTCTTCCCCACGGAAGACCCGTTCGTCTCGTTGATGCTGTCCTACCTGTCCCTGTCGCTGACCTTCTTCATCCGCCCCTTCGGGGGCGTGATCTTCTCCCACATCGGCGACCGCATCGGGCGCAAGAAGACGCTGGTGGTGACGCTGTCGATGATGGGCGGCGCCACCGTGGCCATCGGCCTGCTGCCCACCTACGCCAGCGTCGGCATGCTCGCCCCAGCGCTGCTCATCCTCTGCCGCGTCGTCCAGGGTCTGGCCATCGGCGGGGAGTGGGGCGGGGCGCTGCTGCTGGCCTACGAGTACGCGCCGCGCAGCCGCCGGGGTTTCTTCGGTTCCGTCCCCCAGATGGGCATCACCGTGGGCATGCTCCTGGCCACGCTCGCGTTCTCCGCCGTCAGCACCCTGCCGGACGCCGCCTTCACGTCCTGGGGCTGGCGCCTGCCGTTCCTGGCGAGCATCGTGCTGGTCGTCGTGGGCCTGTGGATCCGCGGCGGCCTCGGGGAGACCCCGGCCTTCCACGCCGCGAAGGAGTCGGGCGACGTCGCGAGGCTGCCGATCGCCGAGACCCTGCGCTACCACTGGCGCGCCGTGCTGGTGGCGGTGGGCGCCAAGGTGGTCGAGACGGCGCCCTTCTACATCTTCGCCACCTTCGTGGTCAGCTACGCCACCGGCATCCTCGACTACGAGCGGTCCTCGGTGCTCAACGCCGTCAGCCTCGGCGCCCTGGTCAGCACCGTGATGATCCCCGTGATGGGTTCCCTCTCCGACCGCGTGGGGCGCTTCCGCGTCTACCTCACGGGCGCGGTGCTCCTCGGGCTGTATGCCGTGCCGTTCTTCCTCCTGCTGGACCTCCAGGTGGACTGGGCCGTGTTCGTCGCCGTGGTCGTGGCGCTGGGCTTCATCTGGCCGCCCGTGACGGCGACGCTCGGCACCCTGACGTCGGAGATCTTCTCCACCCGCGTGCGCTACACCGGGATCACGCTCGGCTACCAGATCGGCGCGGCGCTGGCCGGGGGCACCGCCCCGCTGCTGGCCACCTACCTGCTGGACCGCTTCGACGGCTCCTGGGTGCCGATCGCGATCTACCTGATGCTGCTCGCGGTGGTCTCGGTCTCTGCGGTGCTCTACGCCCCGCGCCTGGCACGCGTCCACGAGGACACCGCTCCGGGGACCGGCGCGCACGACACCGCGGAGGCGGTTCGATGAGCGACGTCGAGCCGATCTGGTGGACGACCGCGCAGGTCGCCGATCGGGTCTCACCAGCTCGCGCCCGGCGGCTGATCCGGGAGGCCCTCGTCGAGGGCTTCGATCCCGCCGGCGACCCGGCTCGGACCACCACGCCGGCCGGGTCCGGGCACCTGCTCCTCATGCCGTCGACGCTCGCGGAGTGGACCGGCGTCAAGGTCGCCTCCGTGGCCCCGGGCAACCCGGACCGGGACCTGCCGAGGATCCAGGCGATCTACGTCCTGATGGACACCGCGACCCTGACCGCGCAGGCCCTGCTGGAAGGCTCGGTGCTCACGTCCCTGCGCACCCCGGCCGTCTCCGCCGTGAGCGCCGACGCTCTCGCGCCCGCTGACGCCTCGCACATGGTGGTCTTCGGCACAGGGCCGCAGGCGGTCGGCCACGTGCGCGCGTTCACCGAGATCCGCGACCTCTCTCGAGTCACGGTGGTCGGGCTCGGCCCCGAGAAGGTCCGTGCTGTCCTCGAGGGGCTCTCCGGGCTGGGACCGGAGCTGGTGGCCGGTACGGCCGACGCGGTCGCCGAAGCGGACGTCGTGGTGTGCGCGACGTCCGCCGCCACGCCGCTGTTCGACGGCTCCCTGGTGCGTGACGGGGCCTGCGTCGTGGCCATGGGGTCGCACGAGCTCGATCGGCGCGAGCTCGATGCCGGCCTCATGGGTCGCTCCCTGGTCGTCGTGGAGGACGTCGCCACGGCCCTGCGCGAGGCCGGCGACGTCGTCCTGGCCCTCGAGGACGGAACGCTCACCGTGGACGACCTCGTGCCGATGCGGGACGTGGTCACCGGAGCCGTCACCCGCCGCGACGACGCCCCGAACGTGTTCAAGGGCGTGGGCATGTCCTGGCAGGACCTCGCCGTCGCTCGAGGGGTCGTGGACCTGGACGCCTGAGTCTCTGGCGCGACCTGCAATCAGCCCCGGCGGCGGTGCCCCGAACCGGCTCGAGCAGACGCCGGGGCGTGCCGGCTCGCCCCGGCGCTGCGGCGTCGTCACCCACAGGACGACCTCGAACGCACCGGGCGCGGTGACCAGCAGCGAGACCGGGGACCGCCCGGCCGCACAGCGCCCCCACCGGAGGGAACCGATGAACGAGCACCGCACCGCGGCGCCCTCGACGAGCACCGACGCCGACGCGGTGGTGAGCCGAGCACGCTGGACCGCCCTGACCCCCACCCAGCGGGCCGTGGCCGTGCATCGCCGCGAGCGCCTGCAGCGCCGGCGCCGGAGACCGGTCCTCGCCCTGACCGCGACGGCCGTCCTGGTCATCTGGCTCGGCGCCGGCGCGGTCCTCAGCGCGGTCACCGCCAGCGCGCTGTGGCAGCTGCTCACCTTCCTCGCGGGCATCGCGCTGCTGATCGCGGTCGCCTCCCTCGCCGGGACGACCCGGGCGATCAACGCCGACGAGGCCCTGCCGGACGTCATCCCCCCGGATGACGACACCTCCGTGCTGTCCTCTCGCGCCGGTCGTCTCCGGGGCACCCCTCTCGCCGTGGTCCCGGTCGTCGCGTGGGCCGTGACGGCCGCGCTGGACGCCCGGGACGGGATCTCAGACCCCTGGCCCCCGGCACCGTCGGCGCGGTAGGCGTCGTCCGTGTGGTCTTGGGCGCCTTCATGACCGCACCCGCGACGCTCGAGGAGTGACCATGGGATTCACCACCGCTGTCCGGAGCGTCTTCCGCCAGTACGCGCGCTTCGCCGGCCGCGCCCGGCGCTCGGAGTACTGGTGGTGGGCGCTGTTCCAGACCCTCGCCATCCTGGCCGCCGGCGCGCTCGACAGCATCACCTCCGGGGACCCCAGCGACATCACCGAGGGCACCGGACCCATGGCGACCCTGACGACCCTGGCCCTGGTGCTGCCGAGCCTGGCGGTCACCGTCCGGCGGCTTCACGACACCGACAAGTCCGCGTGGTGGATCCTGTGGGCCCTCGTCCCGGTCCTGGGGTTCATCCTGCTGTTCGTCTGGTGCCTGCTGGACACCACGCCGGGCGACAACCGCTTCGGAGCCCCACCGAAGATCACCGGCTGGCCGGGCCCGGACGGCAGACCTGGGCCCTGGCACGGCCCACCCCCCGTCCAGCAGGGCTGACCCCGCCTGCCGGGTCCTGGGGCCCCTGACGCGGCGCGCCGTCTCGGCGGCGAGCAGGTCGTCGGCGCGCGGCGCCTGCTGGTCGTAGCGTCGGGGCGTGGACCAGCAGAGCGTTGAGCAGCGGGTCCGCTTGAGCGGCGGCGTCGAGGTCGCCTACCGGGTGAGCGGTCCGGCCGGTGCCCCGGCCATGGTGCTGCTGCACGGCCTCGGTGAGGGAGCGGGCAGCTGGAACCCCGTGATGCCCCCGCTGGCCGCCGGTCACCGCGTGCACGCGCTCGACCTGCGAGGCCACGGGGCGAGCAGCCGGCCCGGGCACTACTCCTTCGAGGCGATGCGTGACGACGTCGCCGGACTCCTCGACGCACTCGGCCTGGAGCAGGTGGTCGTGGTCGGGCACTCCCTGGGAGGGATCGTGGCCTACCTGCTGACCCTGGCCCGCCCCGACCTCGTCGGGCGCCTGGTCATCGAGGACGCGCCACCTCCGTTCCCGCGTGCCCGGGCCATGCCCGAGCGCCCCGACGAGGTCCCGGCTTTCGACTGGGACGCCGTCGCTGCGGTCCACGAGCAGGTGAACGACCCGAGCAGGCGCTGGTGGCCGCACCTGGTCGAGATCACCGCGCCGCTGCTGCTGATCGCCGGCGGGCCCACCAGCACCATCCCGCAGCACCTGCTGGTCGAGGTCGCCGCCGCGGTGCCCGAGGCCACCGTGGTCACCATCGACGCCGGCCATCACGTCCACGAAAGCGCCCCCGGCGCCTTCACCGACGCCGTCCTGGACTGGCTCGACAACACCGATCACGGCCGGGGATGACCACCGCCCGGCATCCATGGTCATCGCTGGCAGCATCGACCGGTGCCTCCCGCTGAGCGCCCGGTGCGCTCTTCGCCGCGGCCGAGGGTGCGCGTCGTGCACCTGCGCGGGCCGGTCTTCGACGCCCTGGCCGCAGGCGACCTGGAGTCGGCCAGCGCCGCGAGCCCGGTGCCGATCACCGCGTACGCCGCCGGCCCGGCCCGGCCTGGCGCCGGGTCTGGCGCATCCGCAGCGAGCAGGTCCGCCGGTAGCCTGCCGTCGGCCCGCGCCGCCGACGAGCCCGCGGTGAAGAGGGTCCGCGTCACGATCCACCCCGACAACAGCACCTCCCTGGCGTTGACGGCCCAGTACGGCTTCACCCGCGTCGGCGAGCACCGCGACGAGACGGACGGGCTGCTGGGCGTCTACGCGCGCGGCTCCTCACCGCGGTGAGGTCGCCCGGGGCACCTGGTGGCGCTCCGGACCCGAAACTCCCTGGCGGGCGTCCTCCCTCTCATGAGAGGAAACCCTCGACGAAGCGGCGCGGACCCCTCGCGCCGACGTCGGAACAGGTGGAGGCGTCGTGGTCCGCGTTCGCGTGGCAGCAGAGTCGGACGTGGACGCCCTGATCGCGTTCACGCCAGACCCTGGGTTTCGAGCCATCGAGCGCGAGCAGCTGCGCGAGGACTTCGAGCGCGCACGGATGCGCCCGTCGTGGGCCTGGTTGGTCGAGGACGCCGGAGCGCTGGTCGGGCGCGCCCTGTGGTGGGGCCGACCCGACGCCGACGTGCCGCTGTCGTTGGACGTCCTGGACGTGGCAGAGGACGTCGATGACCGCGCCGGGATGGCAGCCGAGGTGCTCCGTGCTGGGCACGCTGCGCTCGCCCAGCCGGCAGGGTCGAGCCTCCCGCAGCACACGCTGCGGCTGCCTCGTTCATGGCGCCAGGATCCGGCTGCCTGCTCCGCGGTCGCCTGGCGCCGGCAGGCCTGCCAGCGCGCAGGCTTGAGCGAGGAGCTCGAGCGCCTGCAGCACGCCTGGACCGCCGGCGGCCCGGTGCCCGCGCCCTCGCAGCGGGTGCGGTTCCGGGCCGGGGACGACGAGGAGTTCGTGGACCTCTTCGCCCGGGCCACCCACGGCTCCCTGGACGTGGAGACCCGGCGAGCGGTCGAGCAGAGGGGCGCACGAGCCCAGGCTCGCGACGACGTCGACTTCTACCTCTCCTGCCCCGGGGAGCGGCAGTGGTGGCGCGTCGCGGTGGACCCCGACGGCGCCCCCGTCGGGTTCGCGATCCCCTCTGCCACCCCGTACCACCGCAACGTCGGGTACCTCGGGGTGCTGCCGCCCTGGCGCGGGCGCGGCCTGGTCGACGACCTGCTCGCGGAGATCACCCGCGTGCACGCCACGTCAGGGGCCGAGACGATCACCGCGACCACCGACACCACCAACGCCCCGATGGCCGCGGCCTTCGATCGAGCCGGCTACCAGATCACCGAGGTCCGACTGGTGCTCAGCGCGCCGTAGACCGCGCCCGCTCACCCCGGCCGCCGGCTGTGCGGCGTCGCAGTTCCTTGGTTCCGCGACGGCAACCCTCGTGAGACAGGCGACTCGCGGCGGGGCATTGCTCGCCGCAGCCGGGGAAACCCGCTGAGCGTGGCGATCCGTGGTGGTCGCCCGAGCCGCGGGAGCGTTCAGGGCTGGCTGGGGTCGGGCAGGTTGTGGGCGAACTCGTCGGCCAAGGCGTCGGAGAGCACGTCGGCGCCCCCGAAGACCGTGCCGTGGACCGCGGGGTAGCCGATGGCGGTCAGGTCCTCGATGGAGAGCACGGTGGAGGGGGTCAGGGTGGGCGCGCGCCCGTCGGTGAGCAGCAGCGGTCCGCCCTGGCGCGCCATGGCCGCGGCCCCTACCAGGGCGTCGGGCCAGTTCTCGCCGGTGGCCAGCCCCACGTACGCGGGCGTTCCGACCTCGGTGGTGAAGGGCCCGAAGGCCTGGGCGATGCGCCGGGAGGTCTCGTAGCGATCAGCTCCGACCAGGGAGCGGGCCACGGTGGCCGCTCCCAGCTCTCGGGCGATGCCTCTGGCGTAGCCGCCCACGGGCACGGTGCGCGCGCCGGTGGGGTCGTCCGTCCTGATCCACGCCACGGCGGTCTGCCAGTCGTCGTCACCGGTGGTGACCACCAGCCCGTCGGTGTGGGCGGCCAACGCCGAGACGGCCAGGCCGTCGGGGAAGTTGTCGCCCGTGGCCAGGTAGGCAGGGCCCTTGGCGCCCAGCTGGCGCATCGTGTCGGCGATGGCCCTGGCGGTGGCGAAGCGGTCTGCTCCGGCCAGGCGGGTGACGGTGTAGGCAGGGCGCAGCTGGGTCTCGACGTCGCCGGTGAGCGCCCCGGTGTCGCCCAGGACGTAGACGGCGCCGCCCGCCTCGACCACCCGGCGGATCTCGGTGGCCACGGCGGGCTCCAGAGCGGTGGGGGACGTCAGCAGCAGCGGTCCGCCGACCTTGGCGGCCAGCGCCGCGCCGGCCAGGGCGTCGGCGTAGGTCGCCGACGTGGTGAGCACCGCGCCGGGAGCCGAGCCGGCAGCGGCGAACTGGTCCTGGCTGACGGTGACCGCGGTCGCCACCCGGTCCGGGCCCGACAGGCGCCGGGCCGGTCCTCCCCGGTGGGGGGCGGTGGAAGAGATGGCGGTGGCCGGACCGGGCCCATCGGCCGAGAGCGCGCGCAGCGCCACCCGGTAGACCACGTCATCACGCCCGGGCACCGAGCCGGTGCGCGTGGTGCGGCCGTCGAGGTGGAGGACCGCCTCGGTGGTCTCCACCGGCTTCCACGTCACGGCGTTGTCGATGGAGATCTCGTAGCCGGTGACCGCCGGGCCCTCGACGATGGCCGGAACGTCGAACAAGAAGTTGATCTTCTGGTCGCCCTGGGTGGCGCTGAAGCTCATCGGCACCGCCGGCAGGTCGGCCGCCACGGCTGCCTCGGGCGGGGCCGCTGCCATCACGGGCGCAGCGCCGGCGAGCGCGCCGGCGCCCATCACCGCCACCAGCGCGCCCGCACCCATACCCGCGCGCCAGCGCGCGACCTTCCGCCGACCAGCACCGCTCACGACAGCTCCCTCACCCTCGGTACGTCCCATCACTTCTTCTCCCGTGCCTCAGCGGTAGAGGGTGCCGTCGAATATCGAGACCAGGTCCTCGTTGACCACGTCGGCGCCCCCGAAGATCACTCCCTCGATCGCACCGTCGTCGCGCAGGACGGTGGCGACGCTCAGGATCGTGGACCGGTTCAAGGAGGGGGCCGCGCCGTCGGTGAGGAGCAGGGGCCCCGCGAGGCTGCCCATGGCGGCAGCGCCCACCAGCGCGTCGGGCCAGTCGGTGCCCGTCGCCAGCCCGATCACCCGACGCGCGGCGGTCGGTGCGGGCAGGGGGCCGTAGGCCTGGGCCACGCGCAGGGAGGTGTCGTAGCGGTCAACCCCCACCAGCGCTCGCGCGGCGATGCTCGCCGGCAGCGCCCCGCCCGCAGCGGGGCTGGCCGCAGCGGCTGCCGCGGGGCCCCCGACGGGCACGGTGCGCGACCCGGCCGGGTCGTCCTCGGCGATCCACGCGCGGGTGCCGGCGTCCAGAGCGCGGTCATCGCTGAGGACGACCAGCCCGTCGGTGCGCGCAGCCAGCGCCGAGACGGTCAGCCCGTCGGGGTAGTTGGTGCCCGTCGCCAGGTACGCCGGGCCCTTCGCCCCGAGAGCGCGCACCTGGTCGGCCACGGCTCTGGCGGTGGCGTACCGGTCGGCCCCGGCGAGGCGGGTGACGGTGAACGCGGGGCGCAGCTGGGCTTCGACCCGGTCGGTGACCGCCCCGGTGTCGCCCAGGACGTAGACGGTGCCTCCAGCCCTCACCGCCCGGCGGATCTCCGCCGCCACGGGTGCTTCCAGGGCGGTGGGAGAGGTCAGCAGCAGCGGTCCGCCGACCTTGGCGGCCAGGGAGGCCCCCGACAGAGCGTCGGCGTAAGTCGCCGAGGTGGTGATGACGGCCCCACGCGCGGATCCAGCGGCGGGGAAGACGTCCTGGCTGACGGTGACGGCGGTGTCCACCCGGCCTGGGCCCGAGAGCCTGCGCACGTGGCCGGTCACGGTGGCGCTGGACATCACCGCGGTGGCGGTGCCCGG